>JAGXGP010000002.1 GCA_024636775.1 Hydrogenophilales bacterium | reverse complement strand
TGTACTCGACCGCCGAGCGCGACAAATTCCGGACCCGCATCGAAGCGAACAAGGAAGGCACCGAAATTTACTTGAGCCATCGCGGCATGATTGAAGTTTACGACTCTGCCAACAAGGACAGAACCGTATGGCAACCGCGTCCGTCCGACCCCGAGCTTGAAGCTGAAATGCTGCGGCGTTTGATGCAGCGCTTTGGCGTTGAGAAGGCGCGTGCAGACAGCATGCTGGCGAAACAAGAGACGCCCGAGCAGGCACGCGTGATCAAGGAGTCGGGTGCTTCGGTACTGGAGATGGATGAGGGCTTTGACCGTGCCTGGCGTCGTGTCGGTTTGGCGCTGGACCGTGTGGGCTTCGCAGTGGAAGACCGTGACCGTTCCAAAGGCGTGTATTACGTTCGTTATATCGATCCCGAAATCGACAACAACAGCAAAGCCGATACCGGCCTGTTTGCCAAGCTGGCTTTCTGGCGCAGCAAGAAAGCGCAGACTTCACCGCAGTTGCAGGTTGTGGTCAAGGATGCCGGTGAAAAGAGCCGTGTCATTGTCAGCGGTGCTGACGGCAAGACGGCCGATGCCACGACGCAGACCCGTATCCTCAACTTGCTGCAAAAAGAACTGAAGTGATGGACGCCCTTAGAAATCGTAGCGAGCGGACATCAGTCGGGTGCGCCCGGAGCGCAGGAACCGGAATGTACTTGCGGGTACATGAGGATTCAGAGCACCGGACGCGCACGGATCATGGCCGCGCAGTAGATTTATAAGGGTGTCGATGCGGTTTGCCAGTCTTGGCAGTGGCAGCGAGGGCAACGGCCTGGTGGTCGAGGCCGGCTCCACCCGGGTGCTGATGGACTGTGGATTTGGTCTGGCTGACAGTGTTGTGCGGCTGGCCCGTCTGGGGTTGCAGGTTTCCGATCTGGCGGGCATTGTGGTCACCCACGAGCACAGTGATCACATTGCTGGAGTAGGGCGCCTGGCACGCAAGCACAAGTTGCCGGTGTGGCTCACGGCAGGCACCTTGGCGATGGCACAGGATCTCGGCGGGGTGACGGTACAAGTCATCGACAGCCATGCGTTGTTTGCCGTTGATGGCCTGGAGATACAACCGTTTCCGGTGCCACATGATGCGCGCGAGCCGGTTCAGTATGTATTCGGCGATGGCAATCGGCGTTTGGGTGTGTTGACCGATGTGGGGTGCAGCACGCCACACATCGAGACCATGCTTGCGGGAGTTGATGCGATGGTGCTGGAATGCAATCACGACGCGACGATGCTCGAAAACGGTCCTTATCCGGTGAGTCTGAAGCGTCGTGTGGGCGGGCGCTTTGGTCATCTTGAAAATGCCCAGTCGGCAGCCCTGCTGACTAAACTGATGCATGACAAGTTGCAATACGTGATGGCCGCGCATGTTTCACGCAAGAACAACACCAACGCGCTGGCGCAGTGCGCACTGGCCCAGGTTTTGAACTGCACGGATGAAGACGTCCGTGTGGCCTGTCAGACGACAGGCTTTGATTGGATAACGCTTTGACGACTTTTGCTGAACTCGGGCTTGCGCCCGACATCCTGCGTGCCCTCGACGACATGGGTTACGCAACACCGACGCCGATTCAGGAACAGGTGATTCCCCTGGCCATGCAGGGCGGCGATATTCTGGGCGCAGCACAAACCGGAACCGGCAAGACGGCTGCGTTTGCGTTGCCGCTGATCCAGCGCCTGCTGCCGTTTGCCAACACCGGCACCTCGCCCGCCAAGCATCCGATCCGTGCACTGATTTTGACCCCCACGCGTGAACTCGCCATCCAGGTAGAAGAAAGCGTCAAGGCGTATTGCAAGCACGTGCCCATCCGTTCGCTGGTGGTGTTTGGCGGCGTCAACATCAACACACAGATTCCCATCCTCAAGGCCGGCGTCGAAATTCTGGTGGCCACCCCCGGCCGTCTGCTTGACCATGTGCAGAACAAAACCTTGATGCTGAACCAGGTCAACACCCTGGTGCTCGACGAAGCCGACCGCATGCTCGACATGGGTTTTATGCCCGACTTGAAGCGCATCGTTGAACTGTTGCCCGCGCAGCGGGTGAACATGATGTTCTCGGCCACTTTTCCGGAAGAAATCCGCAAACTCGCCGACACGATACTCAACAACGCCACTTTTATCGAAGTAGCGCGCAACGAAACGGCCGTCACGGTCACCCAGGTGGTGCATCCGGTTCATCACGAGCGCAAGCGGCAATTACTGGTGCATCTGGTCAAGACCCGCGACCTGAGCCAGGTGCTGGTGTTTACCGGGACCAAGCTCGGCTGTAATCGGCTCGCCAACGAACTGAACAAGCTTGGCATTCATGCCGATGCGATTCATGGCGATAAAACCCAGCAGGAGCGCATCAAGGCGCTGGATGCATTCAAGGCCGGCAGCATTCGCGTGCTGGTGGCCACCGACGTTGCTGCGCGTGGTCTCGATATCGAAGCGTTGCCTTTCGTCATCAATTACGACCTGCCGCATAACGCAGAAGACTATGTTCACCGAATTGGTCGTACCGGACGCGCGGGAGCCAAGGGGGAGGCGATCTCACTGGTGAGCGAGTCCGAAACGCGTTATCTCAAGGATATCGAAAAGCTACTCGATCGCAGTATCGACGCCGTCATCGTCCCCGGTTTTGAGCCAGGTGCGGCCGATGTACCCGCCTTTCAATCGCGCGAGCCGCGACAGTCGAGCCGTCCGCCTGAACGCCTGACCGAACAGCCGACCCAGCGTCCGGCCGAACGGCCACCGACCGAACGATCCGCAGAGCGCCCAGCCACTGCGCCTCCTGCGGAGCGCCGCCCGCAGCGTGCAAAGCCTGCTGCGACACGGGATACCTTGTTTGATACCCCGTATGTGCAACGTGAGTCGGCAATCGCCGCCCTTGCACCCGAATCGGTTCAGCGCGCACCGAAGCGACAGGTGGCGGCGCTGTTCCGCACACCGGTCAAACCCGATCCGACCGAGGAGTGAGCTGGGAAATCATCCTGCTGGTCGTGCTCGGCGCACTGGCCTGGTATTGGTATGCCGGCATGCAAGTACGCGAGCAAGCCATCGCCGTGGGTCGCCGCAGCTGTGCCGAAGCGGAATTACAGTTCCTGGATGACAGCGTGGCCTTGAGCCGAACCCGGTTTGCGCGCAACAGCAGCGGGCAACTGGTGTTTCAGCGTGACTATCGTTTTGAGTTTTCCGACACCGGCAATAACCGTCTCCCCGGCATGATCCGGATGCTGGGCGAACGCGTTGAATGGGTGAGCCTCGACGGCGAATGGCGGCCCGGATACGTGGCCAGTGTTTCCCGACGGATAGATTGAATCCGGGTTGGCTGGGCGCAGTCCGATGACTGCGCCCAGCCTGATTTTATTCCTGTTCGATCTCCAGAATAGCCAGGCTGATGTGCTTGCCGACTGTGGCATCGAACCCGTTCCACTTCTTGTACGCTGCCAGCTTCTTCACGACAACCGGCTTCATTTCAAAGTCACTTTTACCCGCGTTATATTCCACTTTGACGGCGTCATACAGCGTCTGGAAATAGTTGCGCTGGGCTTGCAGGATAGCGACCCCCCCCGACTTTCCATGACCCGGCACCACCACCTTGGGCTGCATCGCGAGACCGCTGTCGATCGCCCGGATCTTGCCTTTGAATGTCCCATCGTCCAAACGGCCAACGCGGCCATTCAACACATTGTCCCCCGTGAACAGCACGCCATTATCGACCTCAATCATGATGTCGGTTTTGCTGTGGGCATCGTTGGATGAAAGCACCTTGAACACGCGCGTGCCGATCTTGGAAGTCATGCCGTCGTAGGTGGCGACAGTGGGGATTGCTGCACGGGTGCCTTCGGTATAGCCCTGGGTCATTTGCCCCATCAGCCTGACCCACATTTCCGCTTCGCTTGCTTTTGCCTGGGCGATCATGTCGGGATGGGCGATCAGCACGGCCTTGGGCCAGGCATCGAGGATGGCCTGGTTGCCCAGCCAGTGATCGCCGTGGATGTGGGTGTTGTAGACAGTCGTGACCGGGAGCCCGGTGGTTTTTTTGATGGCGTTCACCACCATGCGGCCGGCCTGCACACTGGAGCCCGGGTCGATGACGACAACCTGGTCTCCCGCGATGATCCAGCCGGGGTTGTTCATGAAACCCTGGTTTTGCACGGAAGGCTCGCCCAGCGGGCCGGTGATCACCCAGGTACCAGGGGCGACTTCCTTAGCCGGGTGGGGCTTAACCGTATCCTGAGGGCCCGCATGGGCGCTGAGCGTAAAACAAGCAGTCAACAGCAGGGCAGTGATTCGCATGAAAGTCTCCGGATATTAATTTACGTAAATTAGCGTAGTGCAGCCAAAGGGTGTTGGCGATAGTAAAAAAGGCGCTACCACCACTTTTCGAAAATGATGCGGTTCATCGGAACGCCCAGATCATGCAGCAACGTGCTCATGTCTTCGACCATGCCTTTGGGGCCGCACAGGTAATAAAGCGTATCGTCCGGCACGTCGAGTGCATGCAATTTGACGGGGTCAATCCGGCCGGTGAGGCCATGCCATTTGTCATCAGGCTGGGTTACGGTAATGCTCGCATGCAGATTGTCATGCGCGTGAACCGCTGCTTCGAGCTCGTCGCGGAACAGGATTTCGCAGCTTTCCGATACGCTGTAAACCAGATGCGCTTGCGTCGACAAGCCCGCATCGCGCACATGTCTGAAAATGGATAACAGCGGCGTAATGCCTACGCCACCACCGATCAGCACCACGTTGTCGCTCATCTCCGGCAGATACACAAACGGCCCCTGGCCTTGCGTTACCCGTACACGGTCGCCCACCTGCGCGCGCTCGTGCACCCAGCGCGACAACGGATGACGCGCGCTGCCCTTGATCGCCAGCTCGATTTCGCCGGCATGCACCGGCGACGTGGTGATCGAATAGCCCGAAGTGTGCGCCACGCCGTCTATATCAACGCCAAGATCGACCCATTGCCCCGGCAAAAACCGAAAGCGTGGATCCGGAATCGCAATCCGCAGCGTGTGGATGCTGGGCGTAGCCGGCGTAATCGCAGCAATCTGCGCCTCAAAAATATGCAAGGCTCAGTCCCGGTCTTTCTTGGAAATGGCTTTATTGAAACTCAGCGAAGCCGAGTTAATACAAAAGCGCAGACCCGTGGGGGCAGGGCCATCGGGAAACACATGGCCCAAGTGCGAACCACAATGACGACACAAGGCTTCAACGCGTTCCATGCCGTGGCTGATATCGTGCTTTTCTGCCACCGCATCGGCATTCAGCGCCTGATAAAAGCTCGGCCAGCCGGTGCCGGAATCAAACTTGGTATCTGATTCAAACAGCGGTTCGCCGCACGCCGCGCACAGGTATTCACCCGCTTCGTGGTTGTCCCAGAATTCCCCGGTAAATGCCGGTTCGGTGCCGTGCTCGCGCAGAATGCGATATTGCTCCGGGCTCAGTTCAGCGCGCCATTCGGCGTCGGTTTTGGTTTTATCAAAGCTCATGGCGGGTCTCCTTCGACCCAAGAGTGTAACGTGGTAAGCGCAGTCGTGGTATGCAGGGCTGTCGATGTCAATCAATGACGCCATTTCATGCTTGAGTGCAAGACCTTATTCTTGAGAGTAAGAAATGCGACCAAATAAGATTCAGTTGCAGGTTTGGCATGGGTTGCATGCAGATTACAATCCGCAGGTTGCCACTAGGGTGGTCTTGCTTGGGTGTAATCAGTGCCTTTCAAACGTTTCGTTACTGGTGCGCTTGTTGCCGTAGTTTTGATAGGCGGTTTCGTCCTTGTTCAACGCAAAATGCCTGCCAGTCTCGATAGGCCACTTGCTGTGCTGCCTGCGGAGCAAAGTTTGGGCGCCCCTGATTTGCGTAATGAATTAGGCGAGGTACTCGCTTCCTACCGCAAGATCATCGTGCTGCTGGCCGATGAAAAAACCCTTTCCGGGCGCGAGCGGGAAGCGGCCAACCAGGCAGGACAAGCGTTGTTCCACGATAACCTGGCGCGTTTGGCCAAGCTGGACGTGGCCTTGAACGCGTTAGCCGCCTCGCCCAGTACGTTGCGTTTCGACGCCATGGGCAAGCTGCTTGATTACATCGAATCCGACCCGGGGTTATACGATGCCGACCGGCTCGCCTTCCGCGAAATACTGCAAACGCTCCAGACGGCTGTGGCCCGGGACACCACCTTGCCCGCCATCAAGATGCACAAACGCATCTCGGAAGACCTCGATGCCCTGGCGGAAATCGAGCGTAACTACGAGCAGGAAATCCGCCAGATCTTTGGCCGTTTTGAGCAGCGAGCCATTGAACTCAAGCGCGAGCGCTGGGACGACTACGTCGTGCACCTGCAGAAGCTTTACACGCGCGAACAGATCCTCAAGGATTACGGTGTGGTTTTGCCTTATCCCGCATCGAGGGAACCACCTGCTGGCGGTGCGACGAAGGAAGAGCAGGGCGAGATATTTGGGCGAGGCCTGCCCAACAAAACGGTGGTGCTCACGTTTGACGATGGCCCCCACCGGGTCTACACCAATGAGATCGCGGCCATACTCAAACAGTACGGGGCACCCGCAGTATTTTTCAACGTCGGACGCAATCTGGGCACGCTGGGTCCGGATGGCAAGTCACAGCTTGGGCCGGGTGCCAAGGTGAGCCGCAAACTCATGGCCGATGGTTATGCGCTGGGCAACCACAGTTACACCCATGCCCAGCTTTCCAAAAAAAGCGGCGATACGCTCAAGGCCGAAATCTTCAATACCGATGCGCTGCTCAAGGCAGTGAATCCAGGCCGCGCACCCCTGTTTCGTTTTCCCTACGGCGCACGCAACGGTGAAGGTCTACATCTGCTGGAATCGGCACACCTGAAATCGGTGATGTGGAACATCGACTCGCTCGACTGGGCCGACCCGGTGCCCGCCTCCATCGCCGAGCGTGTGTTGCGGGAAGTGAACCGCGAAGGGCGTGGCATCATTTTGTTCCATGATATCCACGACCGTGCAGTCAAGGCCTTGCCTGCGATTCTCGACCGACTCACGGCGGAGGGCTACAGCTTTGCCGGCTGGGACGGCAACGCCTTCACCGTGTCCAAGGATCGAGCTGCGCCTGTTGCCAAGCCCGCCGTTCGTTCGGGCTACGGAGAATCCTGGGCGGTGGTGGTGGGCATCGATGATTATGCCAAATGGCCCAAGCTTCAGTATGCCGTGCGGGATGCCCAGGCGGTGAGTCAGAGTCTGGTTGAAAAGTTCGGTTTCAAATCCGAACATGTGTTTACCCTCAAGAACGGCGAGGCCACCCGCAGTGCCATTCTTGCGCTGTTCCACGACAAACTGGGCCACGGCGGCGTAGGCAAAAACGACCGCATTTTCGTCTTCTTTGCCGGGCACGGTGCCACCCGCAGCCTGAGTTCGGGCCGCGACCTGGGCTATATCGTGCCGGTCGATTCCGATCCCGCCCAGTTCGCTACCGACGCCATTCCGATGACGGAAATCCAGAACATTGCCGAAAGCTTCGACGCCAAACACGTGCTATTTGTCATGGACGCCTGTTACAGCGGCCTGGGTCTCACCCGAGGCGGCGGTTCCAGTAATTTCCTGCGCGACAATGCCAAGCGCATCGGACGTCAAATGCTCACTGCCGGCGGTGCCGATCAGCTGGTTGCTGACGGCGGCCCCAACGGCCACTCGGTATTTACCTGGACCTTTCTGCAGGCGCTGGCGGGCAAAGGCGACCTCAACGGCGATGGCCTTATCACCGCCACCGAGCTGGCGGCCTACGTGGCCCCCGCGGTTTCCGCCGTATCCCGGCAGACGCCAGCCTTCGGTAGCCTGCCCGGGTCTGAAGGCGGCGATTTTGTGTTCGAGTTGCCGGCCGAAGATGAATTCCTCGGTGCCCAGACAGCCCAGCTTTCGAACGAGGCCATTGCCCTTAACAGCAAGCAAGACGCTGCGCGACCCTCTGCCAGTACGGCCGGAAAAGCAACACCGCCGGTCATCGTCAAAGACCTTCAGGGCGGCGAACAAAAGATCGTGCCACCTGCCGCAGTACCCATTTCCCGGAGCCAGCTCGCCCAGCGTGCCAACGACCGTGGTTTGCAGCTCTACAAGGAAAAGCAATATGCCGCCGCCGAAGCCCAGTTCACCGAAGCCCTCAAGCTGCGCCCGGACTTTGCCCTGGCCGCCAACAACCTGGGGTTTGTTTACTACAAACAGAATAAATACACTGAAGCGGCCCGCTGGTTCGAAAACACCATCAAGCTGGATCCTTCGCGCGCAATCGCCTACCTCAATCTTGGAGACGCATACGCCAAGACCGGAGATAGCGATAAAGCGAAAAAATCTTACAAGATCTATCTGCAATTAGCGCCCAACGGGAGCGGTGCGGTTTACGTAAAGCACCAGTTTGATAAGCTATAAGCCCTGTGGCCTGGCCCGGTTGTTTGCTTAATTATGAAGCAATGGTGCGCTTGGAATTAGAAACCACCATACGAGATTCAGGATGCAACACTTTACGTATTGCGCTTGTAGCATACGCGCGAGGATCGTTAGTGGCAGGGCGTTTGAGCTAGCGACCGGGTTTGGGCGGGGGTTGCGTGGCCTGCCATTCGCTGTACCTGGCACGGATGTCGGCCATTGTCGGTGCACCGTCTAATAGTTGATGAATTGCTGACAATCCACAGCGGGCTTCGATGATGGTTTGCAGCATCGCTTTCAGCTCGGATTCAACAATGTCGGTATGTGCGGCGGGGTGGGTCATGATCATGGCTCGACTTTCAGGTGGCGTACACGCTGAATGTTGCGATTTCCATGCCAGCCTTCCGATTGGCGCGTTTTGGCTGATGAGAATTGACTCCGCTCCACCCGGAAGCCTTTGAAAACATTGGGCTGCCTTAAAGTAAAGTTGACAGCGTTATCGGTGCGGGTTTAATCTTCGTTCAGGTATTAGACTTAGTCTAAAGACCGGATTTCAGCCGCTGTCCCGTCTGCTATAAATCACTAGCCAGATGCTGGAGGGCGATGAAAAACTCAGTGCTGCAAGGCATGTCCATTTAACCAAGGAGACCAGGTTATGCAACTCAAAGGTTCTAAAACCGAAGACCATCTGAAGGCCGCTTTTGCCGGTGAATCACAGGCAAACCGCCGTTACCTCTATTTCGCAGCAAAAGCTGACGTGGAAGGCTACAACGACGTGGCTGCTGTGTTCCGCTCCACTGCTGAAGGTGAAACCGGCCACGCGCACGGCCACCTGGAGTACCTGGAAAAGTGCGGCGACCCCGCTACCGGTATGCCGTTTGGCCCAACCGCTGACAACCTGAAGACTGCAGTTGCCGGCGAAACCCACGAGTACACCGATATGTATCCTGGCATGGCCAAAGATGCACGCGGTGAAGGTTTCGACGAAATTGCTGACTGGTTCGAGACGCTGGCCAAGGCCGAGCGTTCACACGCCAACAAGTTCCAGAAGACGCTGGACTCGCTTGACGCGTAAATCAGCTTGAATAAAAGGCGGGTCGGTTCGGCCCGCCTTTTTTTGAATCTCGTTTCAACTTTATACCAAGTCTAAATTGGAGTTCGCATGAGCATAGGCGAAGGCAATCTCGAAGCCCCGACCCGTCACCCGCTGGATTGGAAAAATCCGGATTTTTATGACGAAGATAAACTTCATCAGGAGATGGAGCGCGTATTTGACGCCTGTCATGGCTGTCGCCGCTGCGTGTCGCTGTGTACCGCATTTCCAACGCTGTTCGATCTGGTGGATGGGTCCTCGACGATGGAAGTGGATGGTGTCGCCAAAGCTGATTACATCAAGGTGGTTGACGAGTGTTATCTGTGTGACCTCTGCTACATGACCAAATGTCCTTATGTGCCGCCGCATCCGTGGAATATCGATTTCCCGCATGTGATGTTGCGTGCCAAGGCTGTCAAATTCAAGCAAGGCGGGACGACGTTCCGCGACAAACTGCTGTCTTCAACCGATGCGATGGGCAAACTTGCGTCGATCCCCGTGGTGGTACAGGCGGTGAACGCCAGCCTGAAAAGCAAGCCGATCCGCAAGATCGTCGACAGCGTGCTGCATATTCATGCCGACCGCGAACTGCCGGAATACGACAGCGCGACCTTTCGTTCTACGGCCAAACCACAAGGCGGATTTGAAGCGAAAGACGGTCAGCGCACCCCTGGCAAGGTGGCGATTTATGCCACCTGCTATGTGAATTACAACGAGCCGGGCATCGGCCACGATTTGCTGAAACTGCTGGCCTACAATGAAATTCCGGCGGTGATGGTGGAAAAGGAAGCCTGCTGCGGCATGCCCAAGCTGGAACTGGGTGATCTGGAAGCGGTGGAAAAGCTGATGGAAGTCAATATTCCGCATCTGGCCAAGCTCGCCAAGGCGGGCTATGCGATCCTGACGGCGGTGCCTTCGTGCACGCTGATGTACAAGCAGGAGCTACCCTTGATGTTCCCTGACAACGCCGACGTGCAGGCGGTGAAAGCAGCGATGTGGGACCCGTTTGAATACCTGATGGCGCGCAACGTCGATGGTCTGCTGAAAACCGATTTCACCGCGCCGCTGGGCAAGGTGGCGTATCACGTGCCGTGTCACCAGCGGGTGCAGAACATTGGCAACAAGACGCGCGATGCGCTGGTGTTGGCGGGTGCGAAGGTGACGCTGGTCGAGCGTTGCTCCGGCCACGACGGCACCTGGGGCGTGAAGAGCGAATTTTTCGACAAGTCGATGAAAATCGGCAAGCCGGTGTTTCGCCAGATGGCCGATCCCAAGGCCGATTACGTGAGCTCGGACTGCGCGATTGCCGCGCGTCACATTATGCAGGGCATGGGTGAAACCACGGCGCAGAAACAGCACCCGATCACGCTGATGCGCATTGCCTACGGTCTGGATTGAATTGTTTGGAAAGGATGAACCAGGAGATGAATATGCCGCACATTACCCGTGACAGTCTGATGACCCTTGAGGCGTATGCCAAGGTGCGCCCCGAAATGCGCGCTGAAATCATGGCGCACAAGAAGAACCGCATGGTCGAGCTGGGCGATCACGTCACGCTGA
>JAGXGP010000142.1 GCA_024636775.1 Hydrogenophilales bacterium | reverse complement strand
TTGACCAATTTGGCGGCCAGATCGATGCGAATTCCATACAACCATTAGGAGAATCAACATGATGAAGGGCGGCATTGGCAACATGATGAAGCAGGTCCAGCAGGTGCAGGAAAACATGGCCAAGATGCAGGCCTCGCTGGCTGATATCGAAATCGAAGGGCAAAGTGGCGCCGGCATGGTCAAGGTGGTCATGACCTGCAAATACGATGTGCGCCGCATCACGATCGATCCGAGTCTGATGGGGGATGACAAGGAAATGCTGGAAGACCTGGTGGCCGCAGCGGTGAATGATGCCGTGCGCAAGGTTGAATCCACTGTGACGGAAAAAATGGGCAGCGTGACCGCCGGCCTGCCGATTCCGCCGGGGATGAAACTGCCGTTCTAAGGCAGGAGACTAGCGGTGCAACCTGACGCGCTGGAACACCTGATTAGCGCTTTGCGCGTGTTGCCGGGCGTGGGCCCGAAGTCGGCGGCGCGGATGGCTTATCACTTGCTGCAACGTGACCGGCGGGGTGCCGAAGCGCTGGCTGGCGCACTCAATCATGCGCTGACGCATCTGCACCACTGCCGCCTGTGCAACAATTTTTCTGAAGCGGAAGTGTGCGAAGTCTGCCTCAGTTCACGTCGTGACAAGCGGCAACTGGCGGTGGTAGAAATGCCGACCGACTTGAACATGATGGAAGCTACACAGAGCTACACGGGATTGTATTTCGTGCTGATGGGGCGGCTAAGCCCGCTCGACGGTATCGGCCCGCGCGAGATCCATCTCGACCGCCTGATCAACCGGGCACTCGACGGCGTGGTTGAAGAAGTGCTGCTGGCAACCAACTTTACGCCGGAAGGCGAGGCGACCGCACATACCATTGGCGAACTGCTGAAGGCGCGCGGCCTCAAGGTCAGCCGCCTGGCACGCGGCGTGCCGGTAGGGGGCGAGCTGGAGTACGTGGACAGCGGCACGCTGGCGCAAGCCGTGCGTGACAGGCGTACCGTTTAATGTAGTGCGCAGGTGCGTCGCTTGATGTGGCGCAATACCCGCACTATACGAATCAAAAAACTGAATAACCGATACAACGGAGACACGATGGAACTCAATGCACTGACTGCGCTTTCTCCACTTGATGGCCGCTATGGCAGCAAGACTGCTGTATTACGCGATTATTTCAGTGAGTATGCCCTGATCAAATACCGGGTCATCGTTGAAATCGAATGGCTGAAGGCGCTGGCAGACGAACCCGCCATCGCCGAAGTTCCGGCATTTTCGGCCGATGCCATCGCGCTGCTCGACAGCATTGCAGATCATTTTTCGGTGGTGGATGCCGAACGCGTCAAGGCCATCGAGGCGACTACCAATCACGACGTGAAAGCGGTCGAGTATTTTCTCAAGGAAAAAACCAGCACCCACGCCGAAATTGCAGCGGTGTCCGAATTCATTCATTTCGCCTGCACCTCGGAAGACATCAACAACCTGTCGCATGGCCTGATGCTGAAGGGTGCACGCGACGGTGTGCTGCTGCCGACACTGGAAAAACTGATCGAGCGCATGACCGAACTGGCGCATGCACTGGCCGATCTGCCGATGCTGTCGCGCACGCATGGTCAGCCCGCCTCGCCGACGACGGTCGGCAAGGAACTGGCCAACGTCGTCTATCGTTTGCGTCGCTGCTATATCGCCATTGGCGACATCGAGTTGATGGGCAAGATCAACGGTGCTGTCGGCAACTACAATGCCCACCTGTCGGCCTATCCCGAAATCGACTGGGAAAAGTTTGCCCGCAATTTCGTGATGGAACTGGGTCTGACTTTCAATCCCTACACTATCCAGATCGAGCCGCACGATGCCATGGCTGAGCTGTATGACGCCATCGCACGCACCAATACCATCCTCATCGATTTCAACCGCGATGTCTGGGGCTATGTCTCGGTGGGTTACTTCAAGCAGAAAGTTAAAGCGGGGGAGGTGGGCTCATCCACCATGCCGCACAAGGTCAATCCGATCGACTTTGAAAACAGCGAAGGCAATCTGGGCCTGGCCAACGCCATGTTGCGTCATCTGGCCGAGAAACTGCCCGTCTCGCGCTGGCAGCGCGACCTCACCGATTCCACCGTGCTACGCAACATGGGCGTCGGCTTCGGCTACAGCCTGCTTGCGTACGAATCCTGCCTGCGCGGCCTCTCCAAACTCGAAGCCAACCCGGCCGCACTGGCGGCGGACCTCGACGGCAACTGGGAAGTGCTGGCCGAACCCATTCAGACCGTGATGCGCCGCTATGGCATTGCCAACCCCTATGAACAATTGAAAGAACTGACGCGTGGTAAAGCCGGCATGACGCGCGACACGCTGCATGTGTTTATCGACGGTCTGGCGATTCCTGCGGCCGAAAAAATGCGCTTGAAAACGATGACCCCTGGCTCCTATACCGGCATCGCAGCCGAACTGGCGCGTCAGATTTAGGCCCGAAGACATGGGCGGAGTTGCCATGACCGAAAATGACCTTGATGTCGGCGTCGCCGACTTTGAACACGCTGTTCTTGAAGAATCGAACACCCGTCCAGTGGTGGTCGATTTCTGGGCGCCATGGTGCGGGCCCTGCAAATCGCTGAAGCCCATACTGGAAAAACTTGCTGCTGAATATGGCGGCAAGTTCCGGCTGGCCAAAATCAATTCTGACGACAATCAGGAACTCGCCACACGCTACGGCGTACGCGGTATTCCCAGCGTCAAGGCGTTCATTAACGGCGAGCCCGTCGATGAGTTTTCTGGCGCTTTGCCGGAGGCTGAGGTACGCGCTTTTCTTGATCGTCTGCTGCCTGGACCGGCCGATGAAATGCGTGCGCAGGCAGCCGAACTGCGCGATGCCGGCGACGTTTCAGGGGCACTGCAGAAACTGGCTGAAGCTTCCAGGCTGGACCCGGATCATGTCGGCATCCGGCTCGACGCAACAGAGATCATGCTGGACTTGGGGGAGGCTGACGAAGCCCGCCGTTTAATCGGCAACCTGCCGGACGATGCTGATCCGCGCGTGCCAAAGGTGCGGGCGCGTTTGCAGTTCATGGGCGAGGCAGGCGAAGATCAGGCCGCGTTAGATGCGCGCGTGGCAGTAAACGAAAATGATCTTGAAGCACGACTGAAGCTCGCCAACTTGCATGTGGCAGCCGGGCAATACGAAGCGGGGATGGATCAGTTATTGGAAATCATTCGTCGCGACCGTGCCTTTGAAGACGACATTGGCCGCAAAACACTGCTTACTGTTTTCGACCTGCTGGGGGGCAGCGAATTGGTAAGCCAATACCGGCGCAAGCTGGCCAGCGCGCTGCACTAGCCAGGTCATTCTCGCTGTAGGTAACGCATCGAATGCCCGTGACCGAACCGGGTTTTTATTCCCCTGCGTACACTGAGACCGAAGCAATTTCAGCATCACTCAGGTCAGCTTTTCCAGCGGCCTTTCCGGCTCGGTATTCGAGCAGTTTCTGTTGCATGGCCGTGGGAGACAAACCTTTTAGTGCAGGGTTGTTGCCTACGCCTTGTCCCAAGTTGCCATGGCAGCTGACGCATTTAACTGTGTAGACATCCAGCCCGTAAGGCTGATCTTCGGGCGGCAGTGCGGCGAGGGTGTCCCAGGGGCCGGGCTCAGAGGATGTTGCTGATCCAGTCTGTGCTTCGCTGCTGGGTGAGGTGGCGTCGCCGCAGGCGGAAACCACGGTAAAAGCGAGAAGACTCAAGCTGAGGCGGATGAATTGCATGGGATTCCCTCATGGAGATCAGGTCGAAAACAGGTTCGTGAACCCATGGGACAGTTCGGAAGACGGGTCACGATGGCTTTATTTTGTCACACTAATTAAATCGATGGGCTCAATCGATGGCCTGATAACGCACGTCGACGATTTCCACCTCGCGTCGGCCATCTGGGGTTTGTACGTTGACGGTGTCGCCTTCACGGGCTTTCAGGAGCGCACGCGCCATCGGTGAAATCCAGGCAATACGTCCGCGCCCTGCATCGGCTTCGTCGAGGCCGACGATGGCATAGGTCAATTCCTGGCCATCGTTATCCGACACCGTTACGGTGGCACCAAAAAATACCTGATCGGTTTTTTCGCGTGTGGCCGGATCGACGACTTCGGCATGCTCCAGACGCTTGGATAAAAATCGAATGCGCCGATCGACTTCGCGCAGCCGTTTCTTGCCGTAGATGTAATCGCCATTTTCCGAGCGATCACCATTGCTGGCCGCCCACGAAATGGTTTCGACCAGCGTGGGGCGCTCGACCTTCCACAATTGATTGAACTCGGCGTCGAGTTGCGCATAGCCGGCGGGGGTCATGTAATTTTTGGTCCCGGCAGGCAACGTCGGTGCGACGATCGCCTCATCGTCGTCATCCGGCGCATCGGTTTCTTTAACAAAGGCTTTATTCATCGACCCAGCAGGTAAGCAAGTAGTGAGAGCACCAGCGACATTAAAATGACGCTGGTGAAAGGGAAGTAAAATAGCCCCCGTTTATGTTTGATACGCATGTCTCCAGGCAAACGCCCCAGGCCCATCCGGTTAAACCAGGGCGTGAACAAGCCCAATATCAATAATGCCAGAACGAGTGTCACCAGCCATTTCATCATGAAGGGATTTTAGCCGATGGACGCAGACCTGCCGCCGCAATTTGAACGCACCCGAATTTTGCTCGATGACCAGGAGCAATCCCGGCTCACGCGCGCGCACGTGCTGGTGGCGGGATTGGGGGGGGTGGGATCGTATTGCGCTGAAGCATTGGCGCGCGCAGGGGTGGGGCGTTTGACGATCGTCGATCACGACGTGGTCGGCGCGTCGAACATCAATCGCCAGTTGCCCGCATTACTGTCCACGGTGGGCCAATCCAAAGCCGAACTGATGGCTGAGCGGATCCGCGACATTAATCCGGCATGTGAACTCACCGTGATCCGTGAATTTCTGATTCCCGAGACGGTGGCTGACATCGTGCCAGGCGATGTCGATTTCGTCATCGATTGCATCGATTCGCTTAACTGCAAGGTTGCGCTGGTGGCCACTAGTTTTGAGCGTGGCTTGCGCGTCGCATCGAGCATGGGGGCAGGCAACAAGCTCGATCCCGGTCGCATCAAGCTTGCGGATATTTCAAAAACCAGTATGTGTCCGCTTGCTTCCGTCATGCGCAAACGGCTCAGAAAACGCGGTATTCCCAAGGGCATCCTCACCGTGTTTTCGGACGAGCCGGGGCGGGCGCCGCTACCGCCGCAACCGGTTGAGGGGCGCGGCCGCGATCGTGCGGTCAACGGCACGATCAGCTATATGCCCCCGTTATTCGGTTTGATGCTGGCGGGTGCGGTGGTGCAGCGATTGATCGCCGAATAGGTTCTTGGTTATTGCGTCGCTGCTTCCATCTGCTTGCGCTGCGCCTCGGTTGCATCGTTCATTTGACCCTCCACCGCATGGGCTTTTTCCATTGCCTTGATTTGCGTTTCAAAAATCGGCTCAGGGGTGCGTACGGTTTCGGGTTGGGGCGGTGGGGTCGGGTCGCAGGCCGTTAGAATCAGTGCAAGCGGAATCAAGGTCCATTTCATGATGCATCCTCCAGTAAGTTCGTGGCCAGGCCATCGATGCTGACCTGATTTTTATCGCGCCAATAGTCCAGCAGGCCAACCGGCCCTTTCTTTTCAGCCCAGCGGGCCAGCGTGTCGCGCTCGCCTTGATAGGTATACATCGGTACCGCATAACCGCATGAAGTTTGCACCGATTCGATATCCAGCACGATAATTTGGCGCTCTCCGGGAAGGGCTGCGAAGTGATGATGCAGATCGGCCCACATCGCATCCTGTCTCCGCACAACAAGCCCGCGGCCATAGAGCCGAAGAATCAGCGGGCTGACGTCAAAGCTGCACCACATCATGGTCATTCGGCCGTCATGCTTCACGTGCGCCGCCGTTTCATTTCCGCTGCCGGTAAGGTCAATATAGGCGACGCGGTTGTCCGACAGTATTCGAAGGCTGTCCATGCCTTTGGGGGACAAGTTCAAGCGGCTGCGGTCTGTTCCCGAGGCAGTAAAAAACAGTTTTTGCGCAGCAATGAATTCGCGATGCTTTGTTTCGAGAGCAGGATAAAAGCGCGCCATCAGTTGATCTGCTTTTTCAGGAACTCGGTGAGGAGGCGAAGGCGCATCACGCTGTCGTTCATTTCCAGCAGATTTTGCTGGATGGTAAGTGTGAGGGGGAGGACTTCAGACAATCGGTATCCAACCCATACGGCATTGTCCAGTTCGTGCGGTTCAGGAAAATGAGCCTCGCCGTACTCTCCAATAATGTGGCGCAGAATTTCGACGGGCAGTTCAAGATCGTCTGGAATGGGAGCAGCGGGTTCGACGCTGACATCCTCCACCGTACCGATCAGCAGACCACTGGGTTCGGTATGGGTGCTGCGGATGACGAAGCGCTCCAGCGCAATCGTCTCGATGTGAAGGATGCCGGTTTGCGGCATATCCCAGTCAGTGATGCGCATGCAGGTGCCAACGTCATAAGGCTCGGCAGGGCTGCCTGTTTCGGCACCTTCACGGATGGCGCAGATACCGAAGGGCGTGTCGTTGGCAATGGCCTGCTTGATCATCTCCAGATAACGCTGTTCGAAGATGCGCAGCGGTAGCCGTCCGCCGGGGAAAACAACGGTATTGAGAGGGAAGAGCGGTAGGGTCTTTTGCTTGGGCAAACCGATCATCGTTCGTCTCCCCAGCGTGCCATCAAGGCATGTTGGATACCCAGTTGATCGAGTATGCGTGCGACGACGAAGTCGATAATGTCCTCGACGCTTTGCGGTCGATGATAAAAGCCAGGATTGGCGGGCAGGATGACCGCATTCATCTTTGACAGTTTCAGCATGTTTTCCAGATGGAGTGTGGAGAAGGGCGCTTCGCGCGGAACCAGGATGAGTTTGCGCTGTTCTTTCAGCATCACGTCGGCGGCGCGTTCGATCAGGTTGTCCGATATGCCATGGGCGATGGCGGCAAGCGTTCCCATCGAGCAGGGACACACCACCATTGCATCGGCCGGATTGGATCCGGAGGCAACGGGGGCATTCCAGTCTTCGCGACCAAATACGCGGAGCTGGCCCTCACGTGCATGGAGACTTTCGGAGAGTTGCTTCTCAAGGTCGAGCGGGCGGGCGGGCAGTGCTATACCCAATTCCTGTTTGGCAACGATGTGCGCAGCCTGGGAAACCAGCAGGTAGACCTGGCGGTCCGCCGTCAGCAAGCATTCGAGCAGACGCAGGCCATAAGCCATGCCGGAGGCACCCGACAGTGCAAGCGTGATTGTATTTGGGGATGAGGTCATAGACCGAATTGTCGCGCGGATGCCCTCAATAATCTACCCGGCGCTGCCCAATGCCCGTGTTCAATATTGGATTACGTTTTTTGTTGTATGGTTTTATCGAGCCCGGAAGACACAAGAAAACGCGCGACGATCACACCATTGACCGCACCGAAAACAAGCGCGGCCGCGGCAAAAACCGGCATCAACTTGATGAGTGCGATGCCGGGTAACAGCCAGGCACCCGCCAGCGCCAGTTGCCCGCCGATATGGCCAAACGCCGCGAGAACCGACAGGCTGATCGGACCAAAAAATTGACTGGGTAGATGTCGCGCCAGCGCCAACACGCCCAGGCTGGTGACCGCGCCAGCTGCGGATAACCAGAAGCCTGGTGCAAACAGGCTGCCCAGTAAAAGTCCACTCGCAAGTACCCGTAAGCCTGACACCCATGCCGCAGCGCGCCAACCATATTGCATTAGCACCAGCAACACGACGATGTTGGCGAGCCCCGGCTTGATTCCGGGCACGGGGCTCGGCAGTGCCGCTTCTGCGAGCGTGAGGCCGATTGCCAATGCCGCCAGCCGCGCAATGCGGCGGTCGTCTGCGTGGACCGGCAATTCAATAACCGAGTGTGTCATAGACGGTGGTGCGGCCGCGGATTTCAACGCTGACCTGATTGGGCAGGCACAGCGCTGCCTGGCCGGATCGTGTGAGCCAACCCTGTTTAACGCACAATTGGCGCGGCGAGGGGTCGCGTGCAACGCGCGCGCGGCCGGGTTCAATTTCGATTTGGGTGGTGCCGAGTGGCCCGTTGATCGCAAAGCGTTGCACGTGGGTGAGTGATGCGGTTTCCACGATCTGACCTGCGGCACGGATGACGGCTGTATCGCCCTGGTCGCCGCTCCAGCCATAGATGGCCAGTGTGATGACCAGGCCGGTGCCAGCGAACAGGACACCTGCATCGCCCGCGCGCAACAGCATCAGGACAGCTCGCGGTGGCGCACCAAGACCTGTTCGCGTTCGCGGAAGGCAGTGGCGAGCGTTTCTGCAAAATATACGCTGCGGTGCTGGCCGCCGGTGCAGCCGATGGCCACGGTCAGATAGGCGCGATGATCGCGGATGAAGCACGGCAGCCAGTTTTCGACAAAAGCGCGGATGTCGGCCAGAAGCGCCATGGCATTGGGGCTGGATTCGAGGTAGGCCTTGACTGGCTGGTCGCGCCCGGTGAGCGGGCGCAGTTCGGCGACGTAATGTGGGTTGGGCAGGCAGCGTACGTCGAATACCAGGTCGGCATCGAGTGGGATGCCGTGCTTGAAACCGAAGGATTCAAACAACAGCGTGATGCGGGAACGATCCTGGCCGATCAGGTCCTTGATCCATAGCCGCAATGCCGAGGCAGACAGGTCGCTGGTATCAATGCGGTGCGCGAGCGGTGCAATATCCTCGAGCTTTTCGCGTTCGAGCTGGATGGCCTCCTGCAGTGAAACGGTGTCGCTTGAAAGTGGGTGGCGTCGGCGCGTTTCGGAAAAGCGCTGAACCAGCGTGAGCGTTTTTGCCTCAAGAAAAACCACCCTCAGATCAGCACCCTGGCCGCGCAGTGCCTCGGCAATCTGGGGCAGCTGGGTAAAGCTCGCGCTGCTGCGGGCATCGATTGCAATAGCGATTCGAATGTGGCCTTCCTTGCGTAGAAAATCCACCAGCGGTTGCAGCATGGGCAGCGGTAAATTGTCGACGCAGTAATAGCCGATGTCTTCCAGCACCGCGATGGCGATGCTCTTGCCTGAACCCGATAATCCAGAGACTAGAACGATTTGCATTCAAGTGTTCCTGTCGATGGCCGCCTGTTGGCGCTTGATGAATTGTTCGACCGGATTGATTCCACGGCTTTTGAGGATGTGATTGCGCACAGCGACCTCGACCAGCACAGCCAGGTTGCGGCCTGCAGCAACGGGAATGCGTACTTTGGGAATGGCGACACTGAGGATGGTTTCGGTAGATGCCACCATGTCCAATCGATTGAGGCCGACTTCGCCGACTTCTTCCGATTGCACCAGCTCGACAATGAGCTTGAGATTCTTTTGCGTCTTCACGGCCGTTTCTCCAAACAGGAAACGGATATTCAGTATTCCCAGGCCGCGCACTTCCAGAAAGTCACGAATCATGGGCGGGCAGTTACCTTCCAGGGTGTCTGGCGCAACATGCTTCAGCTCGACGACATCATCAGCAATCAAACGGTGGCCGCGAGTGATGAGTTCCAGTGCCAATTCACTTTTCCCTACACCGGCGTCGCCTTTGATGAGAATACCTGTGCCGAGTACTTCCAGAAACACGCCGTGGATCGAGGTGGCCTCGGCCAAACGCTGTGTCAGGTAATGTCCCAGATAGGACATCAAGATTGGGCTGGCCAGATTCGAGGCAAACAAGGGTGTCTCGGTTCGGTTGGCGCTGTCGGTCAACATGGCCGGCACCACTTCGCCGTTGGAAATAACGATGGCCGCCAACTCGGTTGAAAACAGGTGATCGATTGCGCCCTGCAGCGCAGTATCAGTCAATCCGCGCAGATAGTCCATTTCGGCGCAGCCCAGCACCTGAACCCGATTGGGATGCACAAAGTTCAGGTGGCCGATGAGTGCCAGCGTGGGTTTTTGGATGGTTTCGGAAGACAGGGTGCGCTTGCCACCCGTTTGCCCGGCCACCCATTGCAGCCCAAGTTGTTCCGCCATGTCGCGGAACAGGGTGTCGACTGTAACGTGGGTTAGATCGTCCATGCGCGGTGCATCGCGCCTAGCTTGACCAGGCGCCAAGCAGCGCGATCAACTCGGAGGCATCGGCAATGCTCAGCATTTTTTCACGCATGACATCGTCGCCGAATAATTGAGCCAGTTCACCCAGAATTTGCAGATGCCGTTCGTTGGCGTCCTTGGGGACCAGCAATACAAAACACAGGTTGACCGGCTGATCGTCAGGTGCTTCGAATTCCAGCGGTGTTTTCAGGCGATAAAACGCGCCGCAGGCATCGTTGAGGCCTTTGATGCGGCCATGTGGAATGGCGATGCCACAGCCGAGTGCGGTCGAGCCCAGGCGTTCGCGTTCGAACAGACTGGTGAAAATATCGGAGGACTTGAGATCGTAGGTCTGCGCAAACAGACCAGCAGCGTGTTCGAACAGCTTCTTCTTGCTGGAAAAACTCAGATCCAGCAAGGTAGTGTCGGGGGTGATCAGGGGGGCGATTAGGTTCATACCGGTTGTGAAACTGAATATGGAATCCGGCGCTTGCGGATTATTCGACCGGAGGCGTTGAGCTGCCCCCGGTAACATGACGTTTTTACAGAGGTCCTAACCTTCAACTACGCTTTCGATCGGCTGATGTTTCAGGCCGCCGTCGCCCTGATGGACGTCCGAGGTTTTTTCCTTGTGCTTGACGATCTGGCGATCCAGTTTGTCGGCCAGAAGGTCAATGGCAGCATACATATTGCCATCTTCACTGCGGGCGTGAAAGTCGTGGCCCTTGACGTGCAGGGTCGCCTCAACTTTGTGCACCAGTTTTTCCACTTGCATGATGACGGTCACGTTGATGACGTGATCGAAGTGTCGTTTAACGCGGTCGAGCTTTTCTGAAACATAGTCGCGGATGGCTGGGGTCACTTCCAGATGATGACCGGAAATCGTCAAATTCATAGAGCCTCCTTAATTTGCTGATAAGAACTGAAAATTGGGCAGTGCCCTATTGTCAGGAGCGATATTGAGCGCTCACTGTCATTGTGGGACGAAAGAGGGGGACATTCAAGCACAGTGCAGAACTTCTGACAGATTGAGCCTGGGAAGTTCTTGCTATTACAGTGCACGACGCATGTTCGCGGGCGGGATTTGCATTGATTCGCGGTACTTGGCTACTGTGCGACGCGCCACTACGATGCCCTGCTGACTCAGCACTTCGGCCAGTTGACCATCGGAAAGCGGCTTTTTCCCGCCTTCGGCTGCGATCAGTTGCTTGATCAATGCGCGAATGGCGGTTGATGAACAGGCCCCGCCATTGTCGGTCGACACATGACTGCCGAAAAAATATTTCAGTTCGTACAAGCCGCGTGGCGTCATCATGAATTTTTGGGTGGTGACGCGCGAAATGGTCGATTCGTGCAGTTCCACCGTGTCGGCAATTTCGCGCAGCACCAGGGGCCGCATCGCCACTTCACCGTGCTCGAAGAAGTGTTTCTGGCGATCCACAATCGCTTGTGAGACACGCAGGATGGTGTCAAACCGTTGTTGTACGTTTTTAATCAGCCAGCGGGCCTCCTGCAACTGGCTGGCAAGTTGTCCGCCGCCACCTTCGCGGTGACGCGACAGGATGTCGGCGTAGACGCGATTGACTCGCAGCTTGGGCATGGCATCCGCGTTCAGGCTGGCGATCCACATGCCCTTGACCTTGCGCACATGAACGTCCGGAATCACATAGTGCGTGTCATCGGCACCGAATGCGGCGCCCGGACGCGGATTGAGCGAGAGAATCAGGGCACGCGCAGCCCGTAGCGTGGGGTCGTCGATGCCGAGCACTTTTTTGAGCTTCCCCACGTCGCGCGCGGCCAGGAGATCCAGGTAATGCGTCGTGAGCCGCATGGCCTCATCGCGTACCGGTGTGTCGGGTGGCAGGGCGCGCAACTGCAAGGTCAGGCATTCCGCCAGGTTGCGAGCACCTACGCCCGTAGGGTCCATGTTTTGCAGATGTTTGTGCGCCGTTTCCAACTCTTCGGGCTCAAGCTCTTCCAGCTCGGTCTGCAAGCTTGCCGTAATGTCCGCAAGCGGCTGGGTAAGCAGGCCAGCGTCATCCAGATCATCAATGAGCGCGGCGACCAGGGTTCTGTCGCGTAAGGTTAGCGGGCTGACAATCAACTGATTCAGCAAGTGTTCGCGAAGCGTAGCGCCCGCTATGGACCCCTCAGCATAGTCGCCCTCATCGTCGTCGCCGCTCCCTGATGGACTGTAATCGTTCCAGTCTGAATCATCTTGTGCGGTTACCGGTTCAGTGTCGGCAGTGTCTCGCGGGGCCACTTCGGTGTTCTGGGATTCCGCTTCAGCGGTGTGTGTCGGGGGGTCGGAAGCTTCCTGTCGTGCTTCGTCCTCTTCTTCACGCTCGAGCAGGGGGTTGTCCTGGAGGATCTGCTCCAGTTCCTGGTTTAATTCGAGCGTAGACAGCTGCAACAGCCGGATCGACTGCTGCAGTTGAGGTGTCAGGGTAAGGTGCTGACCGAGCTTGAGTTGGAGGCTGTGCTTCATCTGTCTTGACTACGGCAATAATCGTGCCGGCTTGAGCCAAGTTTAACGGTATTCGTTGGAATCGGCGTTATAAACGGAAATTTTCACCCAGGTAAACCTTGCGCGCATTGTCGTCCTGAATGATGAGATCGGGCGTACCGTCAACAAGCAGGCGGCCTTCGTTGATGATATAGGCGCGATCGCAGATGCCGAGTGTTTCGCGGACGTTGTGATCGGTGATCAGGACCCCGATGTCACGTTCAATCAGGAAATGCACCAGTTTCTGGATGTCGAGCACCGCAATGGGGTCGACGCCTGCAAACGGTTCGTCTAGCAGGATGAAGCCGGGATTGATTGCCAGTGCACGGGCAATTTCCACTCGCCGACGTTCGCCCCCGGATAGGCTGACTGCAGAGGCATCGCGCAGGTGGGCAATGTGCAGGTCCTCGAGCAGGTTGTTGAGATGCTCCTCGCGTTCATCCTTGTCGTAGGCCTTGAGCTCCAGGATGGCGCGTATGTTTTCTTCCACCGTCATTTTCCGGAAGATGGAAGGCTCTTGTGGCAGGTAGGACAACCCCAACCGTGCACGCTGGTGGATCGCCATGTGAGTCAGGTCGTGCGAGTCCATTGTCACCGTGCCGCCATCGGCCGCCACCAGCCCCACCACCATATAAAAGCAGGTGGTTTTGCCAGCACCATTCGGTCCCAGCAGGCCGACCACCTCACCACTGTTAACCACAAATGAAACATCGTGCACCACGGTGCGCTTGCCGTAGGTCTTGCGCAGGTGCTGGGCGGAAATTTGACTCATGGTTTGGCAGCAGGTTGTTCGGTGTTTGCTTTGGGGCGGATGACAGCGCGAACGCGGCCACTCGGCGTTTTGGCATCAGCAGGCTGCCCCACGACTTTGTAAAATTCGGTGTTGCTGTTATACGAAATCTGGGCGCCGCGCAGTTCATCGCCGCCGCGCTTTAATTGGGCCTGGCCAATCAATTCGAGCTGGCTGCTGGCGTTATCGAATTCGATGCGATCGGAAAACCCTTCGATAAATTCTTCACGGCCATCGACTTTCTGGCGAAACGCTGCGGGCCGACCGGAGGCGCTGATTTTGTCGATCCCGTTTGCGTTCTGGGTCACCTGAATGCGGTCCGCGCGCAATGTCAACGTACCCTGGCTCAAGATCACATTGCCTTGATATACGCTGACTTTTTTGATGTCGTCGAGGGTGACGGTGTCAGCCTCGAGGTTGACTGGTTTGCTGCGGTCGGCCTTTTCAGCATGGGCTGGCAGGGCCAACAGTACCGCGCACAACCCGACGCAAAATCCTAATTTACATGTTTTCATGGCGCTAACTTTTTCCGGAAATATAACGGGCTTGAACCCGTCCTGTCAGTTTGATGAGGCGTTGCACAGCGTTGTACTCCATGGCTCCCGCGCGTA
>JAGXGP010000001.1 GCA_024636775.1 Hydrogenophilales bacterium | reverse complement strand
GTGGCGAGGAAGGTGTCGGTGGTTGGCGGCAACTGACCAGCGGTGACAGCCTGGTCAAAAAGCTGTTGAACCTGGGTCAGGCAGGAGGCGCGGTCGGCTTCGTTTTTCGCCGCTACGCCGGCCAGTTCCTCGGTGAATTCACATTTGTGAAAAATCACGTCAAACATGGCTTGCGTATCGGCATGCTGGGCAAGCTGGGTCAGTGCCATCAATGCAAGCTGCCTGACCGTGGCGAGGGGATCGTGCTGCGCAGCCTTGCTGGCCTCGGCCAGTAAGGCTTCCACCGGGAGGGTGCCGCGCTCGCAGACCGCCTGAAACAGCTCGGCCTTATCCTTGAAATACCAATAGATTGCTCCGCGTGTCACGCCAGCCCGCTCGGCTACATCAACCAGGCGGGTATGGGTGACGCCACGCTCCCGAAAAACCTGGAGGGCAGCAGCAAGCAGAGATTCGCGGGTAGCGAGTGCGGCTTCGCGTGTTTTTTTGACCATGGGCGCCATTGTCCCGTAAAGCGTTGTCGGGTGCAATTTACATTCGTGCATGTATGCTTATATGATGATAGGACTTTAAAAGGGCAGGGGGCTGCTATGCACCGACTTTCAGCGGGATTCGTTTTGGGAATGAGTGTGTTGCTGGCGGCATGTGGGCAGAAGGAGGCTGCACAACCCGGTGGAGGGATGCCGCCACCCGCCCAGGTCACGATCGAGATCGTTGAGCCGCACACCGTGCCGATCAGTTTCGAATACGTTGGCCGCCTGGAGGCCTCGCGCGAGGTGGAAATCCGGCCTCGTGTCGCAGCGGTCATTGAGCGTCGTTATTTTGAAGAAGGCGCACCGGTGAAGGCGGGCGCACGTTTGTACAAACTGGATGCAGCCAGCATCGCCGCGCAGGCTCGTGCTGCAGGCGCAGAACTCGCCAACCGCAAAGCTTTGCATGCCCAAGCGCGACTCGAACTTGAGCGGAATCAGATGCTGGCCGCGCAGGGGTTTGTCAGCGCCCGCGCGTTGGACGTGACGCAAACCGCGCTGGCGGTGACTGAGGCGGGCGTGCGCGCCGCTCAGGCCAATCTCACCGATGCGCGGGTCAATCTGGGGTATACGGATATTCACGCGCCGCTCAGCGGCGTGATGGGGAGGGCGCTCCAGGTGGAAGGTGCGCTGGTTAGCCCTACCGGACCAGCGTTGACGACCCTGGCGCAAAT
Organism: Hydrogenophilales bacterium; assembly: GCA_024636775.1. Taxonomy (GTDB): domain Bacteria; phylum Pseudomonadota; class Gammaproteobacteria; order Burkholderiales; family Thiobacillaceae; genus Thiobacillus. Next base: position 6,115 of record JAGXGP010000001.1, on the reverse strand, counting down.
TTCGCCCATCTACGCACGTTTCTCAATTGGTGAAGATGCCCGGCTGGCGCTGGAAAAACAACGTGAAGACGGCACCCTGGAGCAGGGGCACCAGCAAGTGGGCCTGGTCCTCGCCGATGGCACCCGCATCGATGCGAAGGGCAAGCTGAATTTCAGCGACTACAAAGCGAACCCGCAGACCGGCGCGTTCGATATGCGTGCTGAATTCACCAATGCCGATGGCAACCTCAAACCCGGTCAGTTCGTCCGGGCGATTGTTGAAGGCGGCAAGCTGCCCGATGCCATCAGCGTGCCTCAACCTGCAGTGCAGGATGGCCCCACCGGCAAGTTTGTCTATGTCGCCACCCCAGGCGAGAAAGGCATGACGGTGGCGTTGCCGCGTCCGGTAGAAGTGGGTCCGTGGATCGGTAGCGGTGAGCCGGGCAAAGGTCAGGGGCGCTGGGTCATTTCCAGCGGATTGAAGCCGGGGGACAAGGTGGTGGTCGATGGCATGGCGCGCATTTTCTTCCCTGGCATGCCAATCACGCCTTCGGTCGCGGGGGCGCCAGCCGCTACGCCACCCGCCAAGACCGCTGCCGCCGTCACACCTAACAAGTAAAAAGGGACGCCATGTTCTCGCGATTCTTTATCGACCGGCCGATTTTCTCGGCTGTGATGTCCATCCTGATTGTGTTGGCGGGTTTGCTGGCAATGCGCACCTTGCCGATCGCGCAGTATCCTGAGATTGCACCGCCGGTTGTAACGGTGCGCGCGATCTACCCGGGCGCTTCGGCAACCGTGCTAGAGCAGACCGTGGCGGCGCCACTGGAAAACGCGATCAACGGCATCGAGGACATGATGTACATGAGCTCGACCTCGGCGTCGAACGGCGTGCTCGAGATCCAGGTCACGTTCGAGATTGGCGCCGATGTTGATCGTGCGGCGCTCAACGTCAACAACCGGGTCAAGCAGGCCGAGGCGCGGCTGCCGGAAGAAGTGCGTCGTCAGGGAGTAACGGTCGAGAAGGGGTCGTCAGCGTTCCTGAAAGTGCTGGCGTTTTTGTCGCCTGATGGCCGATTCAACGATCTGTACACCAGCAATTACGTCACGCTTAACGTGCTGGACCGGTTGAAGCGCATTCCTGGCACGACCAATGTGCAGATATTTGGCGCCAAGGATTACGCTATGCGCATCTGGCTGAAGCCCGACCGCATGGCGCAGCTGGGTGTTACGGTGGCCGACCTCACCCGAGCGATCAACGAACAAAACACACAGTTTGCCCCTGGCAAGATCGGCCAACCGCCGGTCGATAACGGTCAGGCGCTGGTGTATTCGCTGACCACCAAGGGGCGCCTCGTTGACCCCAAGGAATTCGAGAACATCGTCATACGCGCCAATATTGACGGTTCTTTGCTGTATTTGCGGGATGTTGCGCGGGTCGAGCTCGGCGCCAAGGATTACGACTTCACCGGTCTGTATAACGGCAAGCCGGCCACGCTGGTGGGTATCTTTTTACAGCCAGGTGCGAATGCGCTGGACGTGGGCGACGAGGTCGATCGTACAGTCAAGGAACTGAAGAAAGATTTTCCTCAGGGGCTCGACTACGCGGTGCCCTACGACACCACGCGCTTCGTCGAAGTCTCGATCCGCGAAGTGGTGAAAACGCTGGGCGAAGCGATTGTGCTGGTGGTGCTGGTGGTGTTTGTATTCCTGCAAAACTGGCGCGCCACCCTGATCCCGATCCTCGCTGTGCCGGTGTCGCTGTTGGGCACGTTCATCGGCTTGTTGATGCTCGGCTATTCGATAAACACGCTGACGCTGTTTGGCATGGTGTTGTCGATAGGCATTGTGGTCGACGATGCGATCGTGGTGCTGGAAAACGTCGAGCGCATTATTCACGAGCAGAACAAGACGCCACGCGAAGCAGCGTTGCAGGCCATGCGTGAAGTCAGCGGCCCGGTCATCGCCATCGTGCTGGTGCTGTGCGCGGTATTCATCCCGATCGCCTTCCTGGGTGGCCTCACCGGCGAACTCTACCGCCAGTTTGCCGTCACCATTTCGATTTCGGTGGTGATTTCCGGCATAGTCGCGCTGACACTCACGCCGGCATTGTGCGTGGCCTTGCTCAAGGGCAAGGCGCACGAGCCCGGACGTTTTTTTCGTGCGTTCAATGCCGGGTTCGCAAGCGCCACCAAGCATTATCTGGGCGGCGTGACGTTTTTGATGCGACGCTCGTTCATCGCACTGGCGATCTATCTGGTAATGATTGCCGCTGCCATCACGATGTGGCAGTTCACGCCCGGCAGTCTGGTGCCGGACGAGGATCAGGGCTATTACATCAGCGCGGTCTACCTGCCGGATGGTTCTTCGCTTTCTCGTACCGAGGCGGTGGTGCGTCAGGTCGACGCGATCGCGCGCAAGGATCCAGCGGTCGAACACGTGGTTGCGTTCGCAGGGCTTGATTTTCTCGGCGGCGGTTTCCGCAACAGTGCAGCGACGATATTCGTCGTTGCGCGCCACTGGGACGAGCGCAAGAAAACCGTTCAGCAGATGGTCGGTGAGCTGATGGGTTCAACTGCGGGCATCCGAGAGGCCTTGGTACTGGCGTTTGCGCCGCCGCCGATTTTCGGTCTCGGCAACGCGGGCGGATTCGAGTTTTATATTCAGAACAAGGGCGAGGGCGGGCCGAAGAAGCTTGCTGAGGTGAGTGATGCGTTCCTCGCTGCCGCGCGTCAGGACAAACGCATGGCACAAATATTGACGCTGTGGCGGCCGCACGTACCGCAACTGTATGTCGATGTCGATCGTGAGAAAGCCAAGATGCTGGGCGTCCAAATCGACGACGTGTTCAACACCTTGTCGGCCACGCTGGGTTCGTATTACGTCAATGACTTCAACAAATACGGCCGTACCTGGCAGGTATTGATGTCGGCGGAGCCGGGTGCGCGCAAGACACCACAAGATGTGTCAGCCTTGTTTGTGCCGAACAAAACCGGCGACATGGTGCCGATGTCGGCGCTGGCGCGGATCAGTTTTTCGTCCGGGCCTGAAACGCTCGACCGCTACAACAATTATCAGGCGGTCAAGATCATGGGCAGCGCGGTGCCCGGCATCAGCTCGGGTCAGGCGCTGGAAATCATCGACGAAATTGCGAAGAAAACCTTGCCGCCCGATTTTGGTTACGAGTGGACCAGCGCCTCGTTCCAGGAGAAACGTTCGAGCGGGACGTCGGGCATTGCCCTGGTGCTCGCGGTGGTGATGGTGTTCCTGATCCTGTCGGCGTTGTATGAAAAATGGTCGCTGCCGTTTGCCGTGCTGATGGCCTTGCCTTTTGGCACTTTCGGCGCGTTGGCCGCGGTGTGGCTGCGTGGGCTGTCCAACGACGTGTATTTCCAGATCGGGCTGGTGACTTTGCTGGGGCTGGCGGCCAAGAACGCGATCCTGATTGTTGAATACGCCATGATGAAAAAGAAGGAAGGCTATTCCAGCGTGGCTGCGGCGCTCGAAGCTGCCCGCTTGCGGTTCCGCCCGATTCTGATGACCTCGCTCGCCTTCATTCTCGGTGTGCTGCCGCTGGCAATTTCGTCGGGTGCGGGTGCGGGTGCGCGTCATGCCGTGGGCACCGGCGTGGTAGGCGGCATGCTTGCCGCGACCTTCCTGGCGGTGCTGTTCATACCCTTGTTCTTCCATTGGGTGTCGGACAAGCGCTTGAAAGTCGATCAGGCAGAGATCGACGCGCACCCGCACATGAACACGCACCCGGTCAGCGTGCATGTCCCGTCGCATCATCCGCTACCGCCGACGACTGAGCCGCCGCCCTGACGCAGCAATGGTGGCCAACAAAAATCCGGGCTGTGTGCCTGGATTTTTGTTGGTTTGGACGCGAATTTAAGCCCGCTTTATCGCGGTGGAAACCGCTTCTACCGGGTGAAACCATGTACGAAAATGAGTGTTTTCTTAATTCACCCAGAGTTCGTCCAAGTTCTGAATACCCCACGTGGCAGCATCCTCGCGGCCAACGATCCTTTCCGTTGCCCCAGGGCGCGAGAGATCGATCAATTCGGGCACGATACGGGTCTGCGACTTGGTCGAAAAAAACACCTTGATACACGGTGCCAACAGCGACTGCTTCGACTGTTCGACTACCACCGCCAGGCGACCGGAGCTGAGCTTTACCAGCGAGCCAACCGGGTAAATGCCGATGCTTTTAATGAAGGCCTGGAGCACGTGTTCGTCGAAATGCCCTGTGCTCCACTGCATCATTTTCTGGATGGACTCGGCAGGGTCCCAGCCTTTCCTATAGGGGCGGTTGGATGAAATGGCGTCGTAGACGTCACATATCGCGCCCATCTTGGAATAGAGGCTGATCTGGTCGCCTGCAAGTTTGTCGGGGTAGCCACTGCCATCGACTTTTTCGTGGTGGTGACGGCATACGTCGAGCACGATGTCACTGGCGCTTTTGCCTTCAACCAGCAGGCGGTGTCCTTCGACCGGATGATTCTTGATGATGCGGAACTCATCGTCGGTCAGCTTTCCGGGTTTGTTCAGCACGTCAATTGGCATCATGGCTTTGCCCAGATCGTGTAGCAGGCCGGCCATGCCCGCCTCCCGGACTTCTTGCTCGCTTAGGCCCAGCTGACGCGCCAGCGATGCCATCAGTGCACATACTGCGACGGAATGCATGTAGGTATAGTCGTCGGCGGTCTTGAGGCGTGCCAAGCTGATCAATGCGCCAGGATTGCGGAGCACGGACAGCGTGATTTCTTCGACCAGTTCGCCCACGGCTTCGGTGCTGACCGCATTCCCCATACGGACTTCACGGAACATGGAGGCGACAGCCTTCTTGCCCTTGTTGCAGATCATGGCGGCACGCGTGAGTTCTTCGCTCATCGACGTCGGTTTGGGGGCCATGGTGTACTGAGCGATCTCGGCTTCCATCAGTATCTCGGTGACGGATTGCTCGGGTGCCGTGGGGCGCGCCGGAACATCCAGGCCCTTGGAGACATCGATCCAGACCTCGGTGATGCCGCTTTGGATAATGCTGCGGATTTCTTCGGGTTGGGTCAGGGTGAACTTACTGCGCCAGAATGGGTGGTCCATCCAGGAACCGCACAGTTCATGAAGATGCATGCCTACTTGCAGGTCTTGTGCATTGATTTTTTTGCGCATGGTCGAAGATGAATCGGTATTGTGCGCAGATTATGTAGGGTGCAGGGTGAGGGACTATATAACGGTTTTTCAGCGCCGATCTTGAGTGTTGCCCACAAAAAAGCCGGGCATGAAGCCCGACTTGATGTGTTCGCGTGTAGTGCCGATTCATCGGCGACCACGTTATTTACGCGGCTTTTTCGTGGTGGTAACCAGTCACGATATCCACTTCGGACTTGGAGCCCAGGATCACCGGCACGCGCTGGTGCAGGCCATCGGGGCTGAGGTCAAGGATGCGCTCGCGGCCGGTGGTGGCGGCGCCGCCAGCCTGTTCGACGATGAAGGCCATCGGGTTGGCTTCGTACAGCAGGCGCAGTTTGCCTGCCTTGGCGGGGTCCTTGGTGTCCTTGGGGTACATGAAGATGCCGCCGCGGGTGAGAATGCGGTGGACTTCGGCGACCATCGATGCGACCCAGCGCATATTGAAATCGGTGCCGCGTGGGCCGGTTTTTCCAGCCAGACACTCGTCGACGTAGCGCTGAACAGGCTTTTCCCAGAAACGCATGTTGGAGGCGTTGATTGCGAATTCGCGGGTTTCGGTCGGAATTTTCATGCCGGGGTGGGTCAGCACAAACTCACCGACGTCACGATCGAGTGTGAAACCGTTGGTGCCGTGGCCGAAAGTCAGCACCAGCATGGTCGACGAACCATAGATGGCGTAGCCGGCGCACACTTGCTGGGTGCCGGTTTGCAGGAAGTCTTCGGTGGTGGCGGCGCGACCGGCGACCGGTGCTTTCAGGATCGAGAAGATGGTGCCGACGGAGATATTCACGTCAACGTTGGACGAGCCATCGAGCGGGTCGAACACCAGCAGGTATTTGCCGAGCGGATACTGGTTGGGGATCGGGTAGCAATCGTCCATTTCTTCCGACGCCATGCCAGCCAGGTGGCCAGCCCACTCGTTGGATTGGATCATGATGTCGTTGGT
>JAGXGP010000023.1 GCA_024636775.1 Hydrogenophilales bacterium | reverse complement strand
GTCCAGCACCAGCACATTGCGGCCCACCACGTTTTGCCCGGGCAGCACGCGCCATTCCACCTCGGCGCCGCTGATGTTGCCGCGATAACGGGTGACGTGCAAATAATCAAACTCCAGCGGAAAGCGTAATTTCGGCAGCAGCTGGCCGGCGAATACCACCGCCCCGCCCATAACCGGGAGTACCAGCGGAAACGCCTCAGCGAGGACATGCGAAATTTCACCTGCAAGGCGATCAAGCACCGCCTGCACTTCGTCTGCTGACGCAATGGGCTCGGCATTATCCAGCAGTTGTTGCGCTTCAAGCCGTGTCATGGCCCACCTGTGAATCCGGGAAAGTCCGCAGTTTACCTGCAATCACGGGCAGGCCGTGACAGCAAAGAGGCTTTCCAGACGTGTTCCAGCTCGAGTAAGCTTGAGCCATGTCGCTTCCCGCTCCCCTCTCACTCGATATGGCTGGCTGGCTATCCACTGCACGCCAACTGCCCTCGCCCAATTGCGACATGCGACCAGAAGGCAGGGCCATCGAACTCATCGTCGTCCACAACATTTCGCTACCGCCGGGCGTGTTCGAAGGCGATGCGGTGATTGCGCTTTTCACCAACCAGCTCGACTGGGACGCAAACCCGTATTACCAGTCGATACGTGACATCAAGGTATCCGCGCATTTTTTCATCCGCCGCGATGGCTCCCTGATCCAGTTCGTGCCGTGTAGCCTGCGCGCCTGGCACGCAGGCGTTTCAAGCTGGCAGGGCTGTGAGCGATGTAACGATTTTTCCATCGGGATCGAGCTGGAAGGCACTGACGACCTGCCGTTTACCGATGCCCAGTACGCAAGCCTGGCGCCATTGGTCCGTCAATTGAAGCAGGCTTATCCCATTCAGGCCGTGGTGGGGCACAGTGACATTGCCGCCGGTCGTAAAACCGATCCTGGCCCCCACTTCGACTGGCAGCGACTGCATGAGCAAACGGCCTAGCCCGATCAGCTTAGCCTGGTTCGGACTGGCCGCGTTGCTGGCACTCACGGGCTGTGCGCCCACCCTCAATCTCAAAGCAGCGCGCACCCCTTCCTACGCCACCTCAATCCAGACCCCTACCCCATTAAAATCGCAACTGGCGCTGCACCTGCCCGCAGGCCAATCGGGTTTCCATCTGCTGGCGGATGGCAAAGCTGCGCTGGCTGCAAGGCTGGCACTGGCCCAACATGCCACCCGCACGATCGACGTGCAGTATTACCTGTTCCATAACGACACCACCGGCAAGCTGGTCGCCTCAGCGTTGCTGGCCGCGGCGGAACGCGGCGTGCGCGTCCGCCTGCTGATCGACGACATCGACACCGCCGACAAGGAGGTAGGGCTTGCCACGCTCAACGCCCACCCCAATATCCAGATTCGGTTGTTTAACCCCTTCCACACCCGTAGCGCCAACATTTTCGTTCGAGGCTGGCAGGCGCTAAGCGATAGTGTCCGACTCAACCGGCGCATGCATAACAAGGTCTTCATTGCCGACAATCAGCTGGGCATCACGGGCGGCCGCAATATCGGCGACGAGTATTTCGATGCCCACGATGAATTCACTTTTGTCGACCTCGATGTGCTGGCTGCCGGCGCCATCGTCGACAAAATGTCACAGTCATTCGACCAATACTGGAACAACAATTCCGCAGTCCCCGCCTCGGCTTTGCCTGTTGAAAAAGGAGAAATCCGGCTGCAGCGTGCCACCCGGCTTCTGCATCAGCTCCGCGCCAAACTCCTGGGTGGCGAACGGGGTACTGCGCTGACCGTGGCAGACCCGCTGCCAAAACTGCTATCGGGAGTTACCCCTTGGAATATTGCACCGGCCGACCTCATCGTCGACCCGCCTGACAAAGTGCTGAACCCAGACCAATTGACGTCAACCCTGATGATCGGCCAACTCGCCGGCCTGTGGGTCGACCCCACCCGGCGTGCGCTCATCGTTTCGCCCTATTTTGTACCCGGGCCTTTCGGCTTGGCCTATTTCCGTTATTGGCGCCACCAGGGTGTGCAAATCGACGTCCTGACCAATGCCTATGCCGCGAGCGATGTGCCCGTGGTCCACGCCGGCTATGCCAATTACCGCATTCCGCTGCTGGAGAATGGCATCAATCTCTACGAACTGAAACCCGTGGCCGAACCCACCGGTGGCCGCCTGCGCAACCTCGGCAGCGGCTCGTCGCGCGCCAGCCTGCATGCCAAGACTTTTGTCTTCGACGACGAACACGTGTTTATCGGCAGCTTCAACTTCGATCCGCGTTCAGCCCTGCTGAACACCGAAATGGGATTGGTCATCCACTCGCACGAACTCGCGCGCCAGGTTACTGCGATTGTGGAAGATGCCATGCGGCCCGAGCGCAGCTATCAACCCCGGCTCGTGATCGAAAAAAACGAGCCGACACGATTGCAATGGCGAGACGTCCATCAAGGCATCGAGCGCCTGTCCGATCTCGAACCCGATACCACGCCGACTCAGCGCGGGCTATTGAGGGTGTTACAGGCGTTGCCGATAGAAGAACATCTCTAAGGCACGGTAAGATTTCATCTTTCCATTCCAGATCGCCACTATGCGCATCGGCACGCCACTCTCCCCCTCTGCCACCCGCGTCATGCTCCTGGGTGCAGGTGAACTCGGCAAAGAAGTCATCATTGCGCTGCAACGCCTGGGCGTGGAAGTCATCGCGGTGGACCGCTACGCTAACGCGCCAGGTCATCAGGTTGCGCATCGCGCACACGTGATCGACATGAGCGACGCTGCAGCCTTGCGCGCACTGATCGAAGCGGAGAAGCCGCATTGGGTGGTGCCGGAAATTGAAGCCATCGCCACTGAAACCCTGCTGGAAATAGAAGCCGACGGACTGGCCGAAGTTATCCCCACCGCACGTGCCACCAATCTCACCATGAACCGCGAAGGTATCCGCCGGCTGGCCGCCGAGACCCTGGGGCTGCCGACCTCGCCGTATGTGTTCGCCAATAGTCTGGTCGAGATGACGGCCGCAGCCGACAAGCTGGGGTTCCCGGTCATCATCAAACCGGTGATGTCGTCGTCTGGCAAGGGCCAGTCAAGGGTAGACGAAGCGAACCAATTGCAAGCCGCATGGGACTTTGCAGCCAGTGGCGGCCGGGTGGACAAAGGGCGCGTCATTGTAGAGGGGGTGATCGACTTCGATTACGAAATCACCCTGCTGACCGTACGCGCACTCGACAGTTCAGGCCGGGTGGAAACGCACTTTTGCGAGCCCATCGGGCATATGCAGGTAAAAGGCGATTACGTCGAGTCATGGCAACCGCAACCGATGTCCGACGCCGCGCTGAAGCGCGCACAGGAGATTGCTGCTGCAGTCACCGGCAACCTTGGCGGACGTGGTCTGTTTGGCGTGGAATTGTTCGTCAAGGGCGACACCGTATGGTTTTCCGAAGTCAGCCCACGACCGCATGACACCGGTATGGTCACCATGGCCACGCAGCGCCAGAATGAATTCGAACTGCACGCGCGCGCGATTCTCGGCTTGCCGGTCGACGTGTCGCTGCGCGAACCCGGCGCATCGGCAGTGATCTACGGTGGCATGGACGCAAGCGGTATTGCTTATGAAGGCATTGATGAAGCGATGCGCATGCCAGGGATCGATCTACGGCTATTCGGCAAGCCGGAAGCTTTTGTTCGGCGGCGCATGGGTGTGGCACTGGCCACCGCTGATACCATAGCCGAAGCTCGCACGCGAGCCAAAGCCGCGGCAGTAACCGTCAAACCCGTGAAAATTTAGGCATTTCATAATCAAATCATGCAAACCCATTACGAACGTCTGGGTGGTGGTGAAGTCCTCCGCAAAATAGTCGACCGCTTCTATGACCTGATGGACGAAGACCCTGACTACTACGGCATCCGCAAATTGCATCCTGAAGACCTGACCGAGTCGCGTAACAAGCTCGCCTGGTTTCTAAGCGGCTGGTCCGGCGGTCCGCCTGAATACACCGACCGTTTCGGCCATCCTTTCCTGCGACGTCGCCATATGCCCTTCACCATCGGCGAATCCGAACGCGATCAATGGATGGGCTGCATGGTGCGTGCCATGCAGGACGTCGGAGTGGACGCAACTATGCAACAGGAACTGACTGCCGCTTTTTTCAAAACCGCCGATTTCATGCGGAATCAGCAACAATAACAAGATGAAACGACTCATAGGCTGGAGTGTGCTGCTTGCTGTGCTGGGTGCGTTTACCGTGCTGCCCTGGTTAATGCTGGAAAACAAACCAGCGATCGAACCCCCCGCCGAATTTCATCGCACCGACCTCGCGTGGATCAAGTCGCTATTTCAGAAACACGACCCGCGCAGCAAGACACCGGATGTGGTGTACAGCATCCAGCTGGACGAAACCGAACTCAATCGATTGCTGAATTACGCGGTCGAACTACGCCGTGTCAGCGGCATTGCCGCTGAGATGACGCCCGGCCTGGCCACGCTCACCGCCACGCTCACGATGCCGACAAACCCCTTTGGACGCTTCCTCAACATCACTGCCGAAGTCGCAGATGTGCCAGGTGGAATTCGAATTCAGAGCCTGCAACTAGGCAACTTGCCCCTGCCAGGCTTCCTCGCTGACTGGACAGCCCGCTTGATCCATACCTGGCTACGGCGTGATCCAACCTATGCGGCCCTGGTTGACGCCTTTTCCAAGGTGAGTTTCAGAGAAAACCAGGCCACGCTGGATTATCGCTGGCAACCCGAACTTCTGACCCGGATCGAACGCAAAAGCGCCGACCTCCTGATCGCGCCAGAGGACCAGGCACGCATGATTGCGTATGCGGGACAACTTGATGCGCTGGTGAAACGCTACCCGCAAGGCAGCACAGTGCCGCTGGTGCAGGTGATTGCGCCGCTGTTTGCCCATGCCAGCGCACTTGGCAAAAATGCCGCCGAAGAAAACCGTGCCGCGCTCACTGCTGTCGCCGCTTATCTGTCAGGCATCAGCTTGACCCGCCTGCTGGAAAGCGACAGCAAATCAATCCGCCGTGCACCGCGCGTGCTGCTGTCCCTGCATGCGCGGCGTGACTTTGCTGAACACTTCATGATTTCAGCCGCGCTCACTGTCAATGGCAGCAGCCGGATGGCCAACGCGATTGGCCTGATCAAGGAAGAAGAAGATGCCACCAAAGGCTCCGGCTTCAGCTTTACTGACCTGGCCGCCAATCATGCCGGCGTCAGGCTTGGAGAGTTGGCTACCGGAGATTCCGCCGTACGTATCCAGCAGAAACTAGCCACAGCACGCAGCGATGCAGACTTGTTGCCGGACTTTCGAAATCTGCCGGAATTCATGCCCCAAGCCGAATTTGAGCGCCGCTTTGGTCCGGTTGGCAGCCCCCGCTATCAAAAAATCATCGCCCGCATCGACTCGCGCCTTGCCATACATCCGCTGACCCAATAAGGGATATACAACCATGATATAATGCTGGGTTTCCCGCAATCGGCATCCCATCATGTCCCGCAAGCTCCGTAATATCGCCATCATCGCGCACGTCGACCACGGCAAAACCACGTTGGTCGACCAGCTGCTCAAACAATCCGGCACGTTCCGCGACAACCAGGCAGTTGACGAGCGGGTCATGGACTCCAACGATCTGGAGCGAGAACGCGGGATCACCATTCTGGCGAAAAACACCGCCATCATGTATGGCGAATACCACATCAACATCGTCGACACTCCCGGCCACGCCGACTTCGGCGGTGAAGTCGAGCGCGTGCTCGGCATGGTCGATGGCGTAGTGCTACTGGTTGACGCGGTCGAAGGCCCGATGCCGCAGACGCGCTTCGTGACCAAAAAAGCGCTGGCACTGGGCTTGAAGCCGATTGTTGTGATTAACAAAGTGGACCGTCCGGGTGCGCGTCCGAACTGGGTCGTTGATCAAACCTTCGATCTGTTCGACAAACTCCACGCCACCGATGAGCAGCTCGACTTTCCCATCATCTACGCGTCGGGCCTCAATGGCTGGGCCTGTCTTGATCTGAAGGACGCACCCTCGGAAGGCGGTTCGGCCGACAACATGACGACCCTGTTCGACACCGTGATTGCACACGTCCCCACCCCACCCGGCTCGCCCGATGCGCCGCTGCAATTGCAAATCGCAGCGCTCGACTATTCGACCTACACCGGTCGTCTCGGCGTCGGTCGCGTACTGAACGGCCGCATCAAGCCCGGCATGTCGGTGGTGGTAATGAACCACGAAGAACAGGTCGCCAGCGGCCGCATCAACCAGGTGCTTGGCTTCAAAGGCCTGGACCGCGTACCGGTGGAGGAAGCCGAAGCCGGCGACATCATCATCATTTCGGGTCTGGACGACATCGGCATCGGCGTCACCATCTGCGACCGCGAAAACCCGGTGGGCCTGCCCGTGATGCCGGTGGACGAACCCACCCTGAACATGGACTTCATGGTTAACGCTTCCCCGCTGGCCGGCACCGAAGGCAAGTTCGTCACCAGCCGCCAAATCCGCGAGCGCCTGAAGAAAGAACTGCTGGTCAACGTCGCCCTGCGCGTCGACGAGACCGGCGACGCCGATGTGTTCCGCGTCTCCGGTCGTGGCGAACTGCACCTCACCATCCTGCTGGAAAACATGCGTCGCGAAGGCTTCGAAATGGCCGTGGGCAAACCGCGCGTCGTGTACAAGGAAATCAACGGCGAAAAGTGCGAGCCGTATGAAAACCTCACCATCGACCTCGAAGACGACACCCAGGGTACGATTATGGAAGAGATCGGCCGCCGCCGTGGCGAACTCACCAACATGGAATCCGACGGCCAGGGCCGCACCCGCCTGGAGTACCACATTCCGGCACGCGGACTGATCGGCTTCCAGTCCGACTTCATGACCATGACGCGCGGCACCGGCCTGATGAGCCACGTGTTCGACGACTACGGCCCGGTGAAGGCCGACCTGCCCGGCCGCCACAACGGCGTGCTGGTCAGCCAGGACAACGGCGAAGCCGTCGCCTATGCACTGTGGAAACTGGAAGACCGCGGCCGCATGTTCGTCTCCCCCGGCGACAAACTGTACGAAGGCATGATCATCGGCATCCACAGCCGCGACAACGACCTGGTGGTCAACCCGATCAAGGGCAAACAGCTCACCAACGTGCGCTCCTCCGGCACTGACGAAGCCGTGCGCCTGACTACGCCCATCAAGTTGACGCTGGAATCCGCAGTGGAGTTCATCGACGACGACGAACTGGTTGAACTCACGCCGAAATCGATCCGCATCCGCAAGCGCTTCTTGCAGGAACACGAGCGCAAGCGTGCGGGACGTACGTCAGCTTAAGCTGAACCCCGGCCTCAAGCCGGTTCAGGCTTACTGGAAAACCCGGCCTTGTGCCGGGTTTTTTTATGCGTGACACAGGTAAAATCACCCCCATGCGTCCTCTCGAAATCGGCCTCCTCGTTGGTCTGGCCCTCCTTATCCTCGTGACAGTTATCCTGGTGTTGCGCATCAATGCGTTGCGACGAGAACAAAGTGGGCTGCCCGCGCTGCTGACGCAGGACATGGAAGCCCACCATCGTGCCGTGTTGACCGACCTTCACACAGGGCTGTCACAGCAATCGGATCGCATGCAAACCCAGCTTTCGGCCCTCCAGGTTGCACAGACCGAGCGGCTGGCGGAAACACGCGAAACGGTCACCGGTCAGTTTGGCCAGTTCCAGACCGTGATGCTGGAAAAACTGATCGAACAGGGACGCGCCGAGCAAAGTCTGATGCAGGACACCCTCAAGGGCATGACCACGCAATTTAGCGAGCGCGTGCAGCAGTTGTCACAAACGGTCGACGGCCGGCTCAACGAAATTTCCGGGAAAGTAGCCGAACGGCTCGACGAAGGCTTCAAGAAAACCAACGAGACCTTCACTTCGGTGATGACGCGCTTGGCAGTCATCGACGAAGCGCAGAAAAAAATCGAAAGCCTGGCCACCAATGTCGTGTCGCTGCAGGAGATATTGGGCGACAAGCGTTCACGCGGCGCATTCGGCGAGGTTCAGCTGGAAGCGCTGGTGCGGAACAGCCTGCCGCCCGACGCCTATGCCTTTCAGCACACGCTGAAAAGCGGCGCACGCGTCGACTGTGTGCTGATCCTGCCCGAGCCCACCGGTTCGGTGTGCGTCGACTCCAAGTTTCCGCTGGAAAACTACCGCCGCATGTTCGACGATAGTCTCCAGCAGGCTGAACGTGACGCAGCACGGCGGCAGTTCAAAGCCGATGTTAAAAAACACGTCGACGATATCGCCGCGAAATATATCGTTTCCGGCGAAACTTCGGACGGCGCAGTGATGTTCCTGCCGGCCGAAGCCGTATTTGCGGAGATCCACGCCTACCATCCCGATCTGGTCGAACACGCGCAGAAAAAACGCGTATGGCTGACCTCGCCAACCACGCTGATGGCAGTTCTGAATACTGCGCGGGCGGTCATCCGCGATTCGGAAACGCGGCGCATGGCGCATGTCATCAAGGACGAACTCAGCAAACTGGCAAAGGATTTTTCCCGCTTCGACGAGCGTATGAAGAAACTCGCCACCCACATCGAGCAGGCCAACAAGGATGTGAGCGAAGTACGCATTTCAAGCGACAAGATCAACCGCCGCTTCCAGCAGATCGAGCGGGTCGAACTCGACCACCCGGACGCCGACCCGGCGCGTCTGCTCGACGCTGACGAGTAAGCATGGGCTGGCCGAGGTGAACTGGTTTAGCCGTTGGTGGCGCGCTCGCATTCTCAGGCGGCACCTCATCCCGGTTCGTGCGTTCGACGCAGCAATCGCCAGGCTGCCGATCCTGCATGGCCTAGATAAAACCGAACGGATGCGTCTACGTGAATCTGCCAGTCTGTTCATCCATGACAAGGCTTTTTCTGCTGCAGGTGATGCAGACGTCGACGATGCCATCCCGCTTTTGATCGCATTGCAGGCCTGCTTGTTGACACTCAACCTTGACGAAGACAGTTATCGCGGTTGGAGCGAGATCATTCTTTACCCCGACGCATTTCTGCATCAGCGCGAGGAAATGGATGAGGCCGGCGTGGTGCACCGTTCGCGCGACATTCTGGCGGGCGAAGCGTGGCACGGCGGGCCGCTTGTGTTGTCAGTCGCAAGTGTGGAAGCAAGCGGAGAGGCCGACGGTGTCAACGTTGTGCTGCATGAATTCGCCCACAAGCTCGACATGCTGAACGGCGACGCCAATGGGTATCCCCCCTTGCATCGCGGCATGGATACCACCGCCTGGGCACGCGATTTCAGTACGGCCTATGCTGACCTGTCTGCGCGTGTCGATGCGGGAGAGGACACGGCGATCGATCCCTACGCCACCACGGATCCCGCCGAATTTTTTGCGGTGCTCACCGAAGTGTTTTTCGAGACACCGCAGGTAATCAATCAGGAATATCCGGCGATTTACCGGCAGTTGCAACTGTTCTATCGTCAGAACCCACTGGGTAAGGGTTAAGGACCATGAGCCCGTTTGAACACCGAATTGCAGCACGAATGGAAGGCATTGCGCCCTTCCACGTCATGGCCATTCTGGCGCGAGCGTAAGTGCTCGAAGCTGCTGGTCACGACATCATCCATCTCGAAATCGGCGAGCCCGATTTCGCCACACCCGAACCCATCATCGAAGCCGGGATCGCAGCACTACGCGCCGGACACACCCACTACACCAGCGCACTCGGCTTACCCGCCCTGCGCGAGGCCATTGCCGGATTTTATGCCACGCGCTGGCAGGCGACGGTCGACCCAGCACAAATCGTGGTGCCCCTTGGCGCGTCAGGCGCTCTGCTGCTCGCACTCGGCCTATTGGCCGGGCCCGGCGACGAAGTACTGATGGCTGACCCCGGTTATCCATTTTGTGCAGTTTTGCAATGCCCACGCAGTCACAATTCCGGTTGAGGCAGATAGCGGCTTTCAACTCACCCTCGAACACATCAAGCACCATGCCATACCGGCTACCCGTGTTGTGCTGATTGCCAGCCCATCCAATCCCACAGGAACTGCCATACCCGCCAGCGAACTCGCACGTATACACGACTGGTGCCACGAGCAAGACGTCGCAATGATTGTCGACGAGATCTACCTGGCACTCACCTATGACGGCCCCGAGCACAGCACAGCACGCTGGGACGACGTATTTATCATCAATAGCTTTTCGAAGTATTTTTTAATGACCGGCTGGCGCCTGGGCTGGCTGGCCGCGCCCACCTGGGCCATGCCCGCGCTGGAACAGTTGGCGCAGAATCTGTTTTTGGCGGCATCCAAACCGGCGCAACGTGCGGCGCTGGCAGCCTTCACGACCGCCACGCTGGGTGAGCTTGAAACCAGAAAAAACGAGTTGCGCCCGCCGCGATTTCCTGCTGCCTGCAATGCATGAGCAGGGGTTTGTAATACCCATGCAACCGCACGGTGCGTTTTATCTTTATGCGAACTGCCGCGCACATACCAACGACAGCTTCCAGTTTGCTCAGGTCCTGCTGGAACAGAGGGGTGTGGCGGTGGCCCCTGGCCTAGATTTTGGCCAGCATCAACCGCAACACTTTCTGCGGATCGCCTATACCCAGCCGCTGCCGCGCCTAGCGGAGGCCATCGCACGCATCAACGGCATCCTGAGCCGCTGATCAAGCACGACGGCGGCGCGAGAACCAGGTCATGCCCAACAAGCCCAGTGGCAGCAATGCCAGCGTCCCTGGCTCAGGGATGCTGGCGCCCGGGACGGGGTCGACTTTCAAGGAATCATTCGCGCAGTTCATGGTCCAGAACACGTCGAAGTCACCTGCCCCCCAATAGGAGCCGAACAGGGCGACCGGAATGCGCGCTTCATAGAAAAAATGCTGGTCAGCAGCATAGACGCCCATGTTGGTGACGCCGGTTGTAGTGTAGGCCACCTCACCCAAGCCCAGCAGATTGCCCGCCAAAATCGAGGTCGGGCCTTCGTTCGATGCGCCCCACAATCCTGCACCCCACTGAGTAACGGCGTACAGCCCGCCCCGCGTTTTTCCATTACTACCGGTGGTTTCGAGACCAAATTCAAAAGTTCCGTTGCGACCGAAGTCGATCGCGAAATCGCCCGGTGCAAAGCTGTTACCAACATTGGGCGTCAGCGGGTTGTGCCCGGTCACCATGGCCAGATACAGAAACTGCGCATCGTAATCCACGTACAGGGCTTCGACATCGTAAGCCTGCCCGCCGTAACCCGGTGAAAGCCTGGTGCCGAGGCCTCCAGTCTGATCTTCAACGGCCCAGGCCTTGACTGATGTGTTTGGCGTCCAATCCGTAACACTCCCGGTACGGGCCACGCCCCAGTCGACCAGATTCGCATCAATGGTGTAAGCCGAGGCCTGCAAGGACAAACTGCATGCAAGCAGTCCGGCCACAATTGGAAGTAATCGCATGACATTCCCTTATGATCAACGCTGATGAATGCGTTATCTTCAGCAAAATGCATGCCCATCAATGTTCAATGCACAGGATGGATGTAGCCAGCGCCGCTTCAGGCTTACAGGCTTACGGATTTACAAACCGATCGAACTCGCCGAATGGCTATTAACTGCAAGAGTGCGTTGAGTTTCCAACACTTTTGTCGGTTTACGCGCCGAACGGACGAAAAAAAACCGGCCCTGAGACCGGTTTTTAGTTCCGCAACCCGAATTACTGGGCAGCAGGTGCAGCTTCAGCAGCAGCATCAGCCGAAGAAGCAGCAGCGTCAGCAGCAGAGGCAGCAGCATCAGCCGAGGAAGCAGCAGCGTCAGCAGCTGAGTCCATCGGAGCAGCTTCCATTGGAGCCGGAGCTTCAGCAACAGGCGCGTCTACAGGAGCAGCAGCTTCATCTTTTTTACCACAAGCAGACATGGATACAGCCAACAGAGCGGCCAGCAGAATAGAATATTTCATTTGATTTCCCTTTACGTACGTATAAAAAAACCCACACCAGAAATCGGTCCAGGACTTGTAATCCAGCCGACGCGCGGAATTCTAACAAATCGGCAAAAGAAAACCACTATCTATGGAACTTCTTCTGTCGTGGAAGAATAGCGTTGTGCAGTTACAACAACCATCAGTCTAATACATAAAATCACGCTATTGGCCAATTGATCCAGTCTTTTGCCTTAAAAACTTAACGACGTCAGGCTTGAAATCACCTCGTTCCAATGCATTTCGATAGGCAACCTGCGCCTCATTCCCCCGCCCCAACGATTCCAGCGCCAGCCCCAGCCCAAGCAACCACCCGCCCTGATTCGGTTCTGCGGCCAGTGCACGTTGATACGCTTTGACAGATTCTTCGTAACGCAAGGCTTGGGATAAAAGTGCGCCCATCAGCGCATGATCTGCTGGCCGCAAGCTATCTCGTCCACGCTCCAGCCAGATCAACGCTTCGTCCCGTCGCCCCAGATCGCCCAACAGGCGCCCAGCTGCAATAGCCAACCCGCCATCCGACTGATGTTCATAGCCCGCTTTCAACAACGATAATGCTGATTCAGCCTGGCCGCTTTCTTGTAGCAGTCTGGCGAGTTGGAGCCGTGCAATCCGCATCCCCGGTTGACGTTCCAGTGCGAGCCGATACTTACCCATTGCCGCGTCGATTTTCCCCAAACGGCGTAAGGCTAAAGCCTCGTCATAGAGTTGTTGCGCTTCCATCTCCGGCGACAATTCCGCCATCTTTTTAACTACAGCAGGCTCCTGCTTAACAACTGCAGGTTCCTTCAATGTTGAGGCCGAAACATTTGATGCAACCTGAACGACGGTTTCAGGTATGGCCAACGACCGTGCCATTTTGCCTGCCAACATGCCCGGTGAATCCGTCGGCTGGTAACCAGGCTCAGGGACAACAACTGAGCTTACAAACGGTGCGGAAGGTGCTGCAGGTAGCGCTACAGATGGCGCTGCAGACGCTATTGGCGGTTCGTCGGGCAGGGCCGGCGCAACCTCGACGGGAGCGGAAACTGGGGAAGGCTGCGCAATATGGGTTGCTGCAGGCGGCTTGGGCTCACTGGAGCCTGCAGACAGGGCAAAATAGCCCGCAACCCCGCCCGCCAATAGCAGTGCAACAGAAAGCGCTGCTCGCTTCATTCCGAATTGACGTGGCGTTCCTGGCATTGAACGCTCTCGTACCGGCAAATCACTCGGAGCGTCGCCCCTGGCATCAAGGTCACGCAACATTTGATTGATGACACTCATTCCGGTCCTTCCTGCCTTATCCCAACAAACGCATGCCGGCAACGGCGACTGCGGCCAGCGCCAAAAAGGCCAAGCCCCAAACCAGCATCCCGCCTGAAAATTGCGAATAAACGGCCAGCGTATCCCTTGCGGCGGCCGTCACGTATCGGCTGGTGACCCGGTGGGACCCACGCCCATACGCAAGCATCATGGCTTTGGCGGCGATGATGTTCACCAGCCGCGGTAATCCACGAGACGCGCGCCACAAAGCGCGCTCCGCTCTCCAACTGAATGGTGATCCTGTGCCACCCGCCACCCTCAATCGATGTTGAACATAAGCAATCGATTCATGGCACTCAAGCGGACGCAACGTCGCGTGGAAGCTGATCCGTGTGAGGATTTGCCGAGTGCCCTTCTCGCGGAGCCGGGCCATTAACTCGGGTTGGCCGAACAATACAACCTGTAGCAGCTTGCGCTTCTCGGTTTCGAGATTGGTCAGCAGGCGCACGGCTTCGAGCGTGTCCGCAGGCATGGCCTGCGCTTCATCGATCAACAACACAGGCTGCCGCCCCTGCTGGGCCAGCGCAATAAAGTGTCGTTCAAGACGATGTAACAGAACTTCGCAGGCACCGTCAGCAGGCAAGTTGAACTCGCATGCGATCGCCGCATACAGCCCCTGTTGATCGAGCCCCGGATTAGGAACAAAGGCCACCTGCCAGCGAGACGGCTCCGCATTCAACAATTCCCTTAGCAGATACCGCAACAGCAGGGTTTTTCCGGTTCCGACTTCACCTTCAACCACCAGAAAGCCCTCCCCCGCACTCAGCGCATAAAACAGTGTGTCATGCGCCTCCTGGTGCGGCAGTGCGGGGAAATAAAAGCTGGTGTCGGGGGTCAGGCCAAAAGGCTGCTCACGCAGCCCGAAATGCCCCCACCACGTGTTCATGGCCGAGAATTGGGCAACTCATAGGCCTGGAATCGACGCTGGGTAGCTTCCATATCCTGATTCCAATCTTTTCCGTCCCGGATCAGCGTCGTCTTGATCAGCACCACCAGTTCACGCTTCTGGCTCACCTGACTCGTACTGCCGAATAAATGGCCCAAAACAGGAATATCGCCCAAGAACGGAACATTGTTCTTGCCGTCCGTATTGGTCTGCCCCATCAAGCCGCCGATAGCCACAATCTGGCCATCTTTCAAACGCACCACACTGTCGGTTTCTGAAATACTGCTGGAAGCCAGGGGCAAAGAGTAGGTTCCCAAATCACCCAAGCGGATTTCCTTGATTTTTTCCGTGACATTGCTGACCGACGGCCGGACGTGCAGAGTAATGTTGTCGCGCTCATCGATTTGTGGCGTCACATCCAGTGCAATACCTGAAAAGAAAGGCTTCACTACAACGGTGGGTGGCGTGGCGGGTACACCCACTGCAGCAGCTGTACCCCCCGTGACTTCGGTGACGAAATAATCGTCTACTCCGACTTTAAGCACGGCTTTCTGATTATTGATCGTTGCAATGCGCGGACTGGACAGGACATGCACTACACCCTGATTCTTAATCAGGCTGATGACTGCGCCAAAATCCCCATCGTTGAATGCCAAACCAAACACGCTTCCCACGGGACCGGGAATAGCCGCACTCAGCATTTGGGAAACCGAGCCACCCAAGCTGACCGGATTGTCCCAATTCGGATTGAGACTGTTCACGCCTGCGGCAAACTTGCCACTATTCTGCAGCGTGGCCCAGTTAATACCCGCCTGAAAACCATCGTTCAACTGCACTTCAAGGATTTTTGCTTCCAGCATCACCTGGCGCACGCTGATCAACTCTGAGGCGCGCAAGTATTTTTCCACCATCACCTGCGTGGCAGGCGGCGCCTTCACAATAACGATACCGGATTGCGGGCTCACCACCACTTCGCCTTCAGTGCCGACCAAGGATTTAAGCGACGCGCTGACCTCCTCCCAATATTTGGAATCGGTCGAGGTTTGCACACTGCTGGTTTCCTGCGACGTCGAACCGCCCCCCGATGAAGACCCTGAGCTACCCGATCCGCCGCTAGAACTTCCACTTTGAATCGAACCGGAAATTACCCGCATGTCCGACGTACCCTTGCGCTGCATTGCCAGCGCATTCAGATGATACATACGAGTTTGCTGCCCAGGTGATGGCACGATGATGCGCTTGCCCTGAACTTCATATTCATAGCCATAGAGTGCGCGCACAGCCTCCATCGCCTCCGGCACAGTCACGCTCTTGAGGTTCAGAGTCAACGTGCCCGTGACATCCGGGTGCACCAACATGCTATAGGGCGTGCCCGTTACCATGCCCATGAATACCTCAGAGGCCTTGGCATTGTTCACCGTCAGGTTGAACCGAGGCTCGACAGGGATCGTTTTTGCTACTACGGGCGATGCATCACGCACTGCGTCCATGACGGCCTGCTGCACGGCGGCGGGCGGTGCTGCAACCGGTGCCGGCTGGTTCGTTGCCGGCGGATTGAGTGCGGCATTGATAGCGTCCTTACCCTCCTTGCCCAGAGGGGTGACGCAGCCAGTCAAAACCAATACCACCAAAACAATGTGTTTATGCATGTTCAATTCCTGGTTTTTCGCACCGGGCGCGGAGGCGCCAGTAGCTGGGTTCGGGCCGACTTATCGATCAGGTAAACGATACGACGCCCACCTTTACCCGAAATGACAATGTGATCTTCGCGTATGGCCGTGACCCGGCCACCTTCTACCGAATCACCCAGCTTGACAGTGCTGCCGCCATACCAGGCAATCGAATGCTTTCCATTAAACTTCACCCAGGCCAGCGTTGGCGCGACTTGAAGCGTTTCCGGATCAGGACTGGTCAGCGCTCTCGGTAGTGCCGTCGGATCAGGCAAGGACGCTGCTACTGCCGCCGGCAGCAGCAAAGCCATCAGGACAAGCAGCATCATACGCGCAGCCATGCTTCCTCCAGGCTCAACGTGTGGATGGTCAAGGTCAGCGTCAAAACCGGGCGTGCTGCCGTATCAAGCGAGGCTTCAACCCAGCTCAATCGCCAAGGCAACGCTTCCAGACGCTCAAGATACGCAACCAGGTCAGCGTATTGTCCGCTCAGCGTGACATCAAAGCCATGCCGGTAGAACCCCGGCGGCGTGCCTTCTGCCGCGCCAGGCAGCAACACCGGTTGCGGGCTGAGCGTTTTAAACCCAACGATCGTCACGCCGCCCGAGCCTTGCACCACATCCTTCAACACCTGACGCATGCGTTCGGGTGGAATCAGCGAACGCCCCCGCGTGTCCAGTTCGGCATTCAACTCCGCCAATCGGCCCTGCTGCACGGCAAGCGTATTGAGAGCGGCCTTATCGGGATCGTTCAATGCAGAACCGGCCAATGCCACTCGCTGCTGTTCGATTTCCTGAATCGCTGCCTGTGCGACTTGCACACGGTCGGTCGCATTGCGTTTACGCATTTGCCCCGAATCAATTGCCAGCGTCTGTGCCAGCGAAAAAACCACGATGAGCGCTGCCACGAAAACGAACACACGTTCCCGCAGGCTTAACGCGCTCACGCGCTGGCTCAGTTTCCGGAATTTTTCACCGAGCATCCGAATTCTCCCGATCTGGCGAGTCAGCTGAACGACCTGCAGTCAACTCAAAATCGAGATATTGTGGGAGTGCAGGCGCAGCTGGCTGGCCATCTGCTGACGGGCTGGCCGGGGCGACATTTGCCACCACAGCGGTCATGCCAGAAAACTTCATGCCGGCAAAAGGCGGCTGCTTGCCGAGTTGAGTCATGTAATTTGCCAACATGCCTGCATTGAATGTCGCCCCTTTGAGCTGAACGTAGTCTGCAGAAAGATTAAAACTGTTCAGCCAAACCCCTTCGGTGGAACTGAAAGCCAGGGCCCGCAAGCGGGGAGAAAAGCCCACCGATGTTTTTTCTATCGTGCCGCCAATCGCTTCCAGCAAAGTTTCCCGTTGCGTGACCTGAAGCTGCGTGTTTTTGATCCTTGCGCTCAATTGCGGGTTGACTACACGTTGCGCTTTGGCATTCAAGTCATCCAGCACTGCCTGCGCACTGGCCTGCGCCGCTTCTTCCTGAATGGCCTGGACTTCCAGGCCAACCGCTTGATAGTGCAAAATTCCCGCCCAGGCCAGCGCCCCAAACAACACGACCCCTAGTACCACCAGCATTTCGCGCAGGCCAAATACATAGCGCTTTTTGAGAAGCAGGGGGTTAGCCAGGTTGATCTGCTGACTCATGGTTTGGTGTCTTCCTTGCGCAGCGCAGCGCCTATCGCGTGGAAACACGCGGTAGGCAATGCACTGACATCGGGAAACGAGGACATGTCCAGTGCATTGTTGAGGTCCATCACCTCAACGGGCAACGCGAGGTTCCTCGCAAGGCTTTCACGAAACCGCTCAACGTTCTCCATCGGAATCAGCAACAGTCGGTCAACCGGAACACCACCAAACTGACGGTCAAAATGGTCCAGCGTGCGCTGGAATTCCAATGTCAGACGCTCAATCATGATCTCCAGGTCGCCATCCAGTTGCGCCTGATTTACGCTCAGTGAGCGCGCCATGCACAGTTCGCCATCCAGCGACAGGGTCAGCAAGCCGCCTGTTTCAACAAATGAGAACACAGCCAGTGCGCGGCCCGGCTTTTCCAGCCTCGCGGCCAGATTGCGCTGAGCGGTTTCTACGATATCGATAATGACCAGATTGAGGCCCGCTTCAACAGCGAATTCCGTTTCTTCCGCCAGCAGACTATTCTTGGCAGCGACGGCAAACAATTGTCGCGCATGATTCAGATGCTCCGGTTGCGGAACTTCCAGCACATCCACCGTGCCATCATCCGGATGGTAATCCAGCATGTCCTGAATCTGCCAGCGTACCGCAGCCCGCAGTTCATCGGTGGGCACGTTAGGCGCTTCAAGCATGCGCATTTTGTATGCCGCCGGGCTCAACACCAAGCTGGCTGGACCCCTGTCCTGCAATTCACTCAGCGCATCGCTCCAGTTTTCGTTCTTGACCGTCAACACCCCCACGGCCAGCAATTTGGGCAGCGGCACCCGGCGGTCCACACGTGCGTAGGCGATACGGCCCGGAAGACGCAGATACGCGGTGAGACCGTGTTCAGTGGTGCGACGAAAGAACCGCATCGATTAACCTTAAATTTTTCATCAAACTAAACAAACAAGTTGTTGTTGTCAAAGCGTTTCAATACATCTCACGCATATAAATCAGCGGTTTGTTACCGCGATACAAACCAAAACTCGCTCGCGCCACCGGATTCTGGTTAAAAGCCGGGCCACTTCTCAGCCAGGGTTGATCAGCGCCAGTCACAGTAACCACCGGACACGTGTTGCCGGCACCCGCCGCTGCCAGATTCAATGTCAAATCGACGCTGCCTGTATTGTTTATACCGGGCGCGGAGAGTCTCAAATTGCCCCGGCCTTTATCGACCCTACCCGACAGTGAAACTGAGGTCTCGCAGGCATTGAGGTTTCGCTGCCAATTGGATAGCCCCACATTGGCGGCAGCGAGTTGGGTACAGAAATCCGCCGTATTGCGCGTGAATCCCGCGCCATTCCAGAATTGCGTTTCGGCAGGCACCGGCAAATTCAACACTTCCGAACCATGCGCATTGGATAAGGCCAGCCGGCCGAACCGGATCTGGTTGCCCGAATCAAAGGCAATGCTTGGAAATACTGCAGGCGTAAGCGTATCGATCGTACCGTTGCCTGTAACGGCATTCTCTGCCATATCGCCAATACTGAGCGTAAGCGTGATATCCGCCAGGAATGGCATGACGGGTATGGCTGGCATGATTGGTGGGTTACGCGTGAAGAAAAAGGTTTCTGCTGAATCAACAACCAGCTGTCCCGTTCCACTCCCCATATCCGTTACCGTAGGCGTTCCCAAAACGCCATCCGGCGTGCCGACGGTAGCAGAGTACACCGGGAAAAACCCGGCCGTTCCCACAAGTTTCCACAGGTTCCCCTTGTAGTTGAGCGTTGTGCCACCCATCATGTTTTTAGCCGTGATCGAAGCCTGGGGCAGCGTGACATAACCAAAGGGTTGCCCAAGATAGGTGAACGAACGCGTCGGGCAAGTCGTGTCATTGAAGGTCCTGAACACTGGCGCGCTGGCGGGTAACAGATCGAAGTGGTCCGGTACGAAGCGGCCCACATTGAATACCGCCGACTCGATATTCATCTCAGCAGGCGTGGAACCGTCTGCCGCATCCACTGCAGCAAAGCTGCTGTCCACCAGTTTCATGGTGATGGCCCCCACCTCGGAATAGCGGGCGTCAGTAGTCTTTGCAATACCGGTACCGGCTGCGGTTGACCAGGCGCCGGTCGTCAACACCCCGGACACACAACCCGTAGCCGGCAAGACGCATCCGGTCATGCTGGCAACAGGCGTTCCCACGTAGTTGCTCGTGGTCGCGCCGGCTGAATTACGTGACGTTGCCGATACCTGGAACGGCTGACCCGCCTTGTGCACATTGCCGTTGTTGACCCCAATATTGGCGAGCGTACGCGTCGCGCCCGCCGTGGCGCTATTGGCGTCGGTGGCGGTGGCGAGGAAGTTGTCCGGACGAATTGCAAACGGATCGGTTGAACACCCCACAATCGTGGGCGCGCCGGTTGCCGGATAGGTCATGCGAATCCGGGCATTGGGCCAGGCGTTTGGCTCATTGATGCCAGTCTTGTTTTTTCGACCTGCATCTGCGGTCGCGAAGGTGAGCGTGCCCAGACCCTGGATCAGTGCATAGGCACCACAACTTCCACCTGTTGAGGCATTCACGATTTCCAGTTTCACATCGCCGACAAAAGTCGTTTCGATGGCGGTGCCGCTGGCTTTGAGTGCGACGACGGCGAGATTGAACGAACTGGCAGAGACCTTGGTTTTGATGAAGCCATTGACGCTGCCGCCTGTGGTACTGGTTTCAAACGCATTAAATCCTGAAGGCGCAACCGTGGGGCCCGCGCCGCATGGATGCGTCTCGTTGTAGCGTGCGAGCACCTGGCTCTGCGTCATTTCCCCGTCGAAGACCTCGACTTCATCGACGCGGGTGCGGAAGCGGTAGTTGGTGTCACTCAGCCACCCACTTACGCGCAGATTGGCATTGACGACTGCGTTGGGCAGGTTGGGAGAACCCTGCTTCTGGCTCAGTGTCTGCGACACGCCATCGATGTAGATTTTGTTGCCCGTCACGCTGCCGTTGGTAAACACCGCAACCACATGGACCCATTTATTGGCGAGGCCTGCCGAATTCATGCCATACACATCGCTGCTGGCTGTGTTGAACCCGAAAAATCCGCTCACCAACCAAAGATCGTGGCGAAACCAGCCCACCGGCATCACGCTGTTGGTGCCATCCCAGTACATCCAGAATGAAACGGTGGTCTTGGCGCCCGACGTTGTATTCGGCGTAACCGGCAGATTGAGCGCGCCACCCGTCAGGTTGGCATAGCCGCAGGTGCCCGGGTTACCAATGCGCGCGGGGGATGCTGACGAATTCGATACGGGGATCGGCGTACCCAGCGCAGTACCGTGGCGCGCATTACCACTCGAATCCTTGACCTCACCCGCCGCGCCGGTCCAGCTGGCTTCTTCAAAACGATATTGCGCCAAGGTGGCGCAAGTGGAACACGCGCGGGCAGGTACACCCGCAATTGAGGCCACAAAGGGCGCGCTCAGCGCCCCATCGTAAACCCGGAATTCATCGACCCCGCCGCTGAACCAACCCCAATTCCCACCCCCGAGAGCGCCGTCGTTGGTTGGTGTCCCGCCTGAGGTACGCAACCCTGGGTGGACATTGGCATAGGTACTGGTCAGGCCAGTCGCGACCAATGCGCCATTCACATATAAACGAGGTTGTTTGGCCTGATACACCACAGCTATGTGCGTCCAGCCGCTCACCGCGCCCGACCACACCAGCAGCGGTGGCATGTAGCTCCCCGCATGCTCGTATACAGACACCCCATTGGTGCCGACCGAGACACCCGCACCCGCATGACCCGCTCCCCAAGCGGCCGTGCCTTGCGCTGGATAAACAACATAATGCTGCCCGGACGTACCCGCAGTGCCGCTGGTCGACTGGGTATCCAGCTGGTGAGTCGTATTGGGACTCACCCAGAAACCCATGGTGAAATCGTTGGTGATACTGTCAGCAAAGTTTGTGGCTGCCTTGATACGGGCCGTGCCCGCCCCATCAAAGAACGCACCCTTGCATATCCGGCCTGCGCCCGAGGTCGTCGAACCTTCCGGTGTGCCATGATTGCCATTGCCACTCTCGTCCAGGACTTCGCCCGCAGTCGGGTCCAGTGCACAGGCATCGAGTCGCCATTCCTGTACCAATTTCGGCGCGCAGGCATGGGTTGCGTTAAACAAGGCTGTCACTTCTGGCACGGTAAGCGCACCGGAATACACCTTGACGTCATCGAGTCGGTTTTGCAGGCGATAACCGGTATCGTTTTGCCAACCACTCACGCGCAAGTTGGCGTTGACGACCGCATTACCGTTGTTCGGTGAACCCTGCTTCTGGGACAAGGCCTGGGCAACACCATCGATATACAGTTTGTTGGTGGTGACCCCGCCATTGGTGAATTCCGCCACCACGTGCACCCAGCGGTTAGCCAGCCCGGCCGAGCTGGTGCCATACAGATCGCCCGCACCGGTATTGAAGCCGATGTTCCCACCCGTTAGCCAGATGTCATGGCGCAGCCAGCCAATCGGCATCACGTTAGTTGTGCCATTCCAATACATCCAGAACGACACCGTCGTTTTAGCACCCGCAGCAGTGCTAGCCATAACCGGCAGACTGAGCGTGCCACCAGTGAAACCGCCATAACCGCAGGTGCCGGGATTACCCGCCCGAGCGGGCGATCCCGAGGTGGTTGACGGCACCGGTGTGCCGAACCCCTGGCCATGACGATTATTGCCACTGGAATCGATCACTTCATTGGCCGCACCGGACCACTGGGGATCTTCAAAACGGTAGTCACCGAGTAGCGTGGCGGCCAACGCGGTTGCAGGCAGCAACAAACACAACAGCCATAGCGCCCGCATCGCGTCCAAGACACGTTTGTAAATTCCATGCTGCGTATTCATTTTGAGAAACTCCCCTGAATCTGCCGCTCGACATAATCCACACTACCCACCGCACCCGATGTCGCGGTGGACGTAACTTGGTAGACCTCAACCAACGTAGCCCCATCATCATGAGAGGTACGAATGCATGTGACTGTCACAGTAAATGCGGCAAGTGTGTTGTTCGTGAACGTAACCGCGCCTGGAAAAGGACTGGGGCATAGTGTAGGAACTGGATTAGGCACAGGGACAGCAGGAAGGTTGACCATCTGCCACGCCGCCCACTCCATCCCCGCCCGCGCCGCCTGATACGCCCGGGACCCCTGGATATCCAGCGCGCCGCTCATGTTCGTGGTGCGCGACAGCGTGACCATATAGCCGCCCAACGCGGCCAGGATCACCACCAGAAAAATCGCAGTCGGCAACACAAAGCCCGCCTCAGCGGCAGGGCGTCGCCCGCCCCGCACTATCCATCGCAGTGAACGCATTCCGGCACTCATGGCTGATTGCTCACTTGAGCGTTGCTGTGCAAGCGCACGCTTTCTCCCGCTATCGTCAGATCAATTGTCATGCCGACCAATCCGCTGCGCTCGGTAATACCCGCCTGATAGGTGATTGTGCAGGCCCTCACCTGCCGCGCCAGCAGCGCCTGCGGCGTGCCAGCGGGGAACGCCGTGGGTTGGTTTGGTAGTGAGAGTGCTAGGGGATAATCCCAAACACGTGTCAGCGTACCCAGATTGGGATTGGCGGGATTCGGCGAACAGACATAGGTCACCGGTCCCTCCACCACCTGAAAACGGTTGCCCGGCGAAGCCTGCGGAAATTGTCTGGGCGTGATCGAAATCGTCGAACCGACCATGCCGGTAAACGTCGCGAGCGTGCTGCCTGCTCCGCTCTCCCAGGCATCGGCTCCGGTGATCCCCAGGTTGTACACCGCGATCAGGTCGCCGATCTGTATCGGGGGCGTGGGTGCAGGCCCCAGCACATCAAAACTGTTATCGGCCACGCCGAAATCCAGGATATCGCCGCCACCTTCAGCGCGGTAACGCCCGCCCGTTCGGGTAATCAGAAATTCCAGATAAGTCGTGGTGCCCACCGTTGTCACGCGAACGCTGTTCGGCAAGCCCAGGCGAATATCCCGCACAACCCGGCGCAGTGCGGTATCCGCCGCATCGGTCAGGCGTGCGCGACGGTCTTGGGCCACGTAGCCCGCTATCGGCACGCTCAGAAAAGTCGCCACCATCGACCCGATGATGGCCGTGATCGAGATGACCAGGATCATCTCGACCAGCGTGAATCCGGCTTGGTTAAAGTGTGGGCGCATAGCGGGTCCGATAGCCGGAAAACGTAATGCTGTGGTTACCCGGGCCTACAACGGTCACAGTCACCAACAGGGTTTCGCCTGCAGGAATGCCGTTAAAAGCCCCCGCATCCGTAACAACGACTGTGGCGCTATAGGCCTCCAACCCGGTTATCGCTGTGCCGGTTAGATCCATGATGCCAAGTCCGGGGCCGGAGGGCATGGTGAAACCGTCGTAGTCGTTGACATTGTCGAACGGCGTGGTGTTGGAATAGCGGTCCTCTCCCTGCGCGATTTCTCGCCCAATCCCAGCTTCCGTTGTCGTGGCGCACATATCCACATCTGTCGGATCAATGCCTGTACTGGTTGCCGTATCCGCATGCGCGTCATCGGGGTCGCAATAGGTATAAGGTTTGGACAGCACTTCTTCGAGCAGCGATTCCGCCACCGTCATCGCCTGCTTGCGCACCATCGGGTCGACGCTAGTGCGCGAGGTTGAGCTGAACACCTGCAGCACGCCCGTCACGGCAATGCCCACCACCACGATGAACACCAGCAATTCGATAATACTGAGGCCGTGTTGCCTATTCATGGACATAGCCGGTTTCCCGCTCCACCAGAACCTGGTACGCGCCCACGCCATTCACCGGAATCACAAGCTGTGCGACCAGATCGGGCGTACGCCCGCTCGCATCAAAGCGGAGCGAGGCAGCCGGGCTGGCAATCGTAAGGCCATCCGGCGCGGTGACCGTGTAAGGTTTTTCACCACCCGGCCCTGGCGCCTGGTCGACCAACGCGACACACGGCGCCGCCACCACATAGCACAGGGTGGCATCGGTCGTGGTGAACTGAACAAACACCTCGCGTCGCTGGGCAATCGACAGCTTCTGCGCAAAGCGCACCGAAGCTGCCAGTTCATCGGTGAACCCGCGTGCATCAAAGTTGCTGCGCCCCACCAAACGCGGAATGGCCACCGCAGCCAAGACGCCCGCGATGACCATCACCAGGATCAGTTCCACCATGGTAAAACCGCGGCTTGTGCCGCGGTTAGGTTTCTTCATGATGTAGTTGAATCAACAACCGGTAGTAAGGACTGCGCTGACTACCGGTGCAGCGTTAACGGCTGCAGCGTTATACTGAAAACGACAGTTAGCTTCGTTGCTACCGCCGCTTACACGAATTCGTCTAGTTGCCCCATTCGCTACTTGTGAATAACCATCCGCCGTCAGTGCGGTATTCAATGCTACCTCAGTGTTAGCGAAAGTAGAGGTCAGGCCAGCTGCATTCACAATTCCATCCCATGTGGCAGCAGGATATGTGTTCACGATCGCAACACGCCCTGACTCGGTACACATGTTGGTTGTGTTATTAGCAGGGTTAGGGGCAGGGCCCAAGTTTGCTGGACAGTTGACAGTATCGGCCACGCCACCACGCGCCAGTGACGAACCATGCACCATTGCCGCCGCCGCCTGCACTGCACCGCGCGCAGCATTCAGCTTGGCAATACGTGCATCACGCTGGATGTTGGTAAAGCGCGGCAGGGCCACTGCCGACAGGATGCCGAGGATGACGATGACGACGATCAGCTCGATCATGGTAAAGCCGTGTTGTTTGGTTTTCATTGCGTTCTCTCGCTAATTGGAATGAATTTGTCTGCATATGCCGCCCTGCTCGGCGACCCATGATATGTATTTCGGCAAAAATCATTCCAACTTAAGCGGAGAACCGGATTTATGACAAAAAACCAAGGCAAGACGACCCCATTTAGTGAATGGCGTGCTTGCCCATATCCCACATCGGCAAGAACACGCCAAGCGCCAGCACCAGCACGATGCCGCCCATGGCGACAATAATGAGCGGCTCGATGCGCGCGGCAAGCGTCTTGATTTCGTAATCCACCTCGCGCTCGTACATGTCGGCGACCTCCTGCATGAGTTCGTCGATGCTGCCGGTTTCTTCGCCCACGGCGATCATTTGCAGCACAATCGGGTTGAACACGGCGGCGGTTTGTGCGGTGCGCAACACCGATTCGCCGCGTTCGATGCCGTTGCGCATCTGCTCAACGCGCGAGGCCACCCAGGCGTTGTCGGTGACTTCGGCCACCACCGAAAGCGCCTGTGCGGCGGGAATGCCGCTCTTGAGCGAGAGCGACAAGGTGCGCGCAAAACGCGCCAGCGTGCTTTTCAGCACGATGGAGCCAGTGATGGGAATACGCATCTTGAAGCGATCCCAGATGAGCCTGCCGCTCTCGGATGACTTCCACAAACGAAAGCTCATGATCGACAAAAACACGATGGCGACGATATACCAGCCATAGGTAATGGTGAGGCGCGACGTTTCCATGAGGATTTTCGTCATCAGCGGCAACTCGGCGCCCATGCCTGCATACACCTTGGCAAAGGCCGGGATGACGAAGACGTTGATGATGGCCACCGCGACCACCATGGCGATCAGCACAAAACTCGGGTAGCGCAGGGCTTCCTTGATTCGGGAACGGGTTTCGCGTTCGAACTCCAGATGGTTGAACATCTGCAGGAAGATTTCGTCCAACCGTCCGGTCGCCTCGCCCACCCGCACCATGGCGATATAGAACGGCGAGAAGGCTGTGGGGTGCTGGCGCATGGCTGTCGACAGGTCGCGGCCGGCTTCGAGCGATTCCTTCAGGGACCGGATGACATGCGCAAACGCGGCATTGCTCGTCGACTCGATCAGGCCGTTAAACGAGCGCAATATCGGTACACCGGAGCGCATCAGGGTATAGAGCTGACGCGAGAACAACTGCACGTCTATGGCCTTGACGCTGGGCGCAAACAGGCTGAGTTCAATGTTTTTGGGGTCTTTGGCATCTCGCCGCTCAGCCAGGCCGGTTTCTCGAATATCGAGGGGCGAAATGCTGTTCTTCAGCAAACTGCTGGCGCAGTCGCTGGCGCTGTCGGCCTCAAGTATGCCTTCTGTCTTTTCGCCGGCTGCGGTGCGGCCGCTATAGGCAAAACGTGGCATCAGCTGTTCTCATCCTGTGCGCTGACCCGCATGGTTTCAGCCAGCGAGGTCACGCCCGACCGCGCCAGGGCGATCGCTTGATCGCGCAAGGTCCGGCCCAGCAATGACTCACGGGCGGCCTGAACAAATTTGGCGGGCGCATTGCTCGCGAGGCTTTCCGCCAGAGTGGAATCGATTTCGAGCAGTTCATGGATGGCCCGTCGCCCCGAGTAACCGGTCCCCAGACAACGATCACAGCCCTTGCCCTCAACGTAACTAGCATCCTGTCGAGCAGCCGCATTGGCACGACTGAGCCATACGTTTTCCTGCGGGGTGAGCGTGTGCGGCACCTTGCACTGCGTACACACCTTGCGCATGAGCCGCTGCGCCAGCACACCCTGAACCGAAGTCGCCACCATGAAGGCCGGCACCCCCATGTCGAGCAGCCGAACCGGGGTCGATGCCGCGTCGTTGGTGTGCAGAGTCGATAACACCAGGTGACCGGTCATGGCGGCACGAAGCGCGATCTGCGCGGTATCCGGATCGCGCATTTCGCCAACCAGGATCACATCCGGGTCCTGTCGCAACATGGCGCGCAATACCCGCGAGAACGTCAGATCGATTTTTTCGTTGGCCTGCACCTGATTCACACCGGGCAATCGGTATTCCACCGGGTCTTCGACTGTGATGATCTTGGTGCCGGGGTCATTGAGTTCGTGGAGCGCCGCATACAGTGTGGTGGTTTTACCGCTGCCGGTCGGTCCTGTCACCAGCACCAGACCATTGGGCCGATGCAGAATATTCCGAAACTGTTCGAGCGTTTCGGACGCCATGCCCAGGCTATCCAGGGTATGGGGACTATCGCCCTGGCTCAGCAGGCGCATCACCACCGATTCACCGTATTGCGTGGGCATGGTGGACAGGCGCACGTCGAGCGTGCGGCCACGAATCTTGATCGCAAAGCGGCCATCCTGCGGCAGGCGCTTTTCGGAAATATCCAGTCCGGACACGATTTTCAGGCGCAGGGCCAGCGCGGGCGCAATCTTGAGATCAGCCTGAGTCTGGGGATGCAGCACACCATCAATCCGGAAACGGATGGCCAGTTTCTTTTCCTGCGGCTCGATGTGCATGTCGGACGCATTCACCTGTAACGCATCCTCAAACAGGGTTTGCAGTAAGCGCACCACCGGGGCATCGGCCTGCCCTTCACCCAGCGCCTCCAGGCCAATAATGCTGGCCTCACTCTCGCCCATGTCGCGCGCGAGCTCTTCAGTCAGCCCGGAAATGTCCTCGGTGCGGCGATAAAGTCGGTCGATGGCTTCGAGCAGATCGCCTTCCGACACCACGGCCAGCTGAATTTCCTCATTCAGCAGCCGGGCGATTTCATCGTAGGCAGACAGATCCGTCGGATCAGCCATGCCCACAAAAATGTTGCCATCCCGACGCGCAAGCGGAATCGCCCGGAATCGTCGAGCCTGGGTTTCCGGCAGCAGTTGCAGCACGGCGGATTCGGTACTGAACTTGCGCAAATCGACGAAAGGCAAGGTCAGCTGTCGGGCCAGCGCCTGGGCGATGTCGTTTTCACCGGCCATGCCACTTTCGACCACCACACGGCCCAGCCGACGGCCACTTTTTTTCTGCATTGCCAGCGCAATTTCCAGGTCCGCACTGGAAATCACTTTTTGTTCGACCAGCAAATCGCCCAGGCGGATTTTCTGAGGAACCGGACGGGGTGAAGCGGGTGGCAAAGTATTGTCTGGCTGCATGGGGTTCTCAGGTCAACTCGGTGGGAAGCGCACGATATTGAGTTTGGCTCATTAGAGGCTTATCGGATGACTTCCGGGCTGAGTTTAGTTTTGGCTGACTTTAAATAGCTAGCCAGACGCATTCGGGGCTGGGCGTTTTATTGATTTAAGCGCCAATCAAGCAGGATGATGGTGTGAATTGATCAGCTCGGCCTGAACGGTTCCAAGGTTCCAACCACAAGCGAAATCAAGCACTTGCCATTCGCCCAGGGTTTTCCGAAAGCAGGTTCAGTCTTGCTTGGCGGGGTTCCTATTTGACCTGCTGCTCGATCATCTCGCCGGGCTGGCTACCCGGTCGCAGCTTGCCCTGATAGATAAAACCGGCGCCATAACGGCGACGGCCATCCGGCGCGGTGATGAGTTCGTTTTCGCTCCAGATCCAGACATGACCGTCGCGGGTATCAAGAATGAAGGCGCGTCCGCCCCCCTTGCTCCCTTCGGCACCGGCCAGCGGCAATGCCTGATACCGGTCGCCATCCGCCAGCGCGCTGCCCGACATCGCCAGCAGCCCCAACACCATCCATCCTATGCGCATCCGGCTTCCTTTCAAGTTGATTTGAAAAGCGCGACGACAGCTGCCGCGTCCAGTACATATTCATGATTACAGATGTCATCGTGCACCCGGATCTCGCCCTGTTCGGCAATGATGGTTTCACA
Organism: Hydrogenophilales bacterium; assembly: GCA_024636775.1. Classification (GTDB taxonomy): domain Bacteria; phylum Pseudomonadota; class Gammaproteobacteria; order Burkholderiales; family Thiobacillaceae; genus Thiobacillus. The sequence goes on along the minus strand of JAGXGP010000023.1, from coordinate 5,628 downwards.
TTCGGCCTGCCCGACACTTTGCAACATGGCATAGATCTTGTCCGGATCATAGGGGCAGTGGTAATTGACAGGGCGCGGATCGTATACCCGCACGTCTTCTTCGGCGAACAGACGCTCGATCAGTTTGATCGAACCCAGCTCGAGCAATTCGTCAGCCCGCACGGTGTCGGCCAGCACCTGCACCCGGTTCCAGCCATCGGCATCGCGCAGGGTGGCACCCGGCAGCGCTTGCAGGAACAGGCCCGCCGCTGTTTCGTGATTGGCCGCCAGCCACAGCCGGGTGGGTGCCTGTTCGGACTGCGCAAGGTAATGCTCGAATACGGCCGCAACGGTCTCTCCCTGCAGCGGCACATGGCTCTGATAAGGCTGGCTCATTCCGGCCTGGTCCAGTGTCAGGGTTAACGAGCCTTCCCCCAGCAAAGTCGGCAAATTGCCCGCCGCCACCTCAGTCGCTGCGCGCGCCATCCCGCGCAACCGCAACTGCTCATCACAATCCATGATCAGCAGCGACACCTCACCATTGCCGCGCAACTGAAAGGTGAGCCGCCCGGTTTGCTTGAGATTGCCCGAGACCAGTGTGGTGACTGCAGCCAGTTGCCCCAACAGACCGAGAACTGGCTCGGCATAATCGCGTCCTGCTGTCATTTCCCGCCAGGCAGGCCCCAACTGAACCCAGGCCCCGCGAATATCGAGCTGCTCGAACAAAAAACTGCGTACCCGGTTGGGGTGCGGATCGGCTGGATTCATGGGTTCCGATTTCAATGGGTCAGGCTTGTTCAATTGAGTTGCACCCGCTCGCCCCAGGGCACCACGCCTTTGCCTTTGACCAGCCAGATCACCGGATAGTTGGGGGGAAGCTTGGGGAACTCGCCGGCGGCGTCGGTGAAATAAACCAGCATGTTAGGGCTGCGATTTTCGTACTCGACCCAATCGAACACCGGGCGAAAATCAGTGCCGCCGCCGCCTTCGATATCGGTGGGCAACTCCATGGTGTCCCACGGCTCGTATTCCCACGGCGCGTTGTCAGCCACGTGATTGTCGCAGGCCAGCAATGTAACTTTGGCGCGCACCTGGCCTTTCAAGGCATCGAGTTCAGACACAAATTGGCGCAGTTCGTCGTCGCCGATCGAGCCGCTGGTGTCGATGACGGCGATGACTTCCAGCCCTTCGCTCGACAGCCGTGGCAACAAGGCATCGCCTTCGCGCCGCGAGGGCCGGCGCCACGAATAGTCGTCGCGCTGGTTGACCGCAAAAAAGCGCGCCAGCAGCGCACGCCACGGCAGACTCGGCGCCAGCAACCCATCGACCCAGCGCATCATCGACTGCGATAATTTGCCGGCCTGACGCGCGGCCTGGGCGGCGGCGGCGAGACGGTTTTTCCATTGTTCGGACAGTTCTTCGCGCTCGCTGGGCGACATCTCGTTGGGCTTTTGTGACGCCTGGCTGCCACTGCCCTGCTGCTGCTCGGCTTCGCTTTGGCCTTCCTTGCCCTGGCCGCCCGCTTCACTACCTTCGGAATCATCCTGCCGCTCGTTTTCGTCGGGGCTGCCGCCTTGCTCGTTATCGCTATCGAACAGGTGCTGGTCGAACGATTCTTCAGGCGTGTCTTCCGGAATCAACGGATAGATTTCTTCCGCTGACAAAGTTTCGTAATTCTGGTCGGCGAGAATGCCGTGCAGCGGCGGTTTCAGGCCTTCCTCGATCAGGATCAGATTGACCGCATGATCGCAGGCCACGTCCCAGCGGCGTTTGACCCGATGATTGCGGCGGTGCGGATGGCCCATCGCGCAGTGCATTGCCTCGTGCGCAAGAATGAACTGCGTCTGCGCCAGCGAGAGATTGTCGACAAACCCGGGATTGAAATAAAACGCCTTCGCATCGGTGCCCGTGGTCGTGCACCACTCACCGCCGACCTTCAGCGGCAAGTGCATCACCAGCGCGCCCAGAAACGGCCGCTCCATGATGAGCCGGGTGCGTGCAGCGGCAAGCTTGGTGAGTATGGGTTGAAGCGCGGCGTCGGGCTGGTCAGCCTTTTCAAACATGGCTTAGTGCTCGTACAGAACCAGGTCGGTAATGCTGTTGGCCCACTCGGCAAATGCCGGCACCGCAAACAGCGGACGCCCCACAGCGCGATGCAGGTCAGATACCAGCATCACCCCCATTTCGCGCTGCTGAAATCGCTGCGCGTATTTGAGGATGTTGCCGTACACCACAACGGCATTGCCGCTGTCGGCGGCTTGCATTGCCTTGCGCACCAGCGCAGCGGCAACGCCATATTGCAGATCAATGCCTTCGGGCACCTCTGCATCTTCGCCGTTGATGATGGCATCGAGATCCGGCATCTGCGCCATGTTGTCGACAAAGGTTTTCAGTTCCAGCCCGGCCGATTGACCGACGCACGCCATCAACGAATCGGCCAGCAGTTCAGTCTTGTCGAACTTTTGCAGCGCGCGATGGGCGTATTCCCACGACCGCGGGCTGGGAAAAGCGATCGGCGTGTGCGCCGGATCAAAGCTGAACAACAGATCGGGACGAAAGCGCAGGAAGGCGATCACACGGGTATCGATAGCTACGCTATTCGCCCAGACTATCCAGTCGTCGAGATTGACCTCGACTTCATAATGGGTGAAGCGGTTAGCCAGCGGTGCGGGCATGGCATAGGTGACGCCACGGTCGCCCTGTCGGTTGCCGGCGGCAAAAATCACCCAGCCTTCGGGCACCTGATACTCACCCAGCCGACGATCGAGAATCAACTGATAGGCTGCGGCCGAAACCGTCGGGGGCGCTGAAGTGATCTCATCCAGAAACAGAATGCCGGCGGGGCCATGGCGTTCGGCATCCGGCAGCACCGAGGGGATGGACCACTCAACCAGTTGACCGTTACGGAACGGAATGCCACGCAGATCGGTGGGTTCCATCTGCGACAGGCGAATGTCGATCAGCGGCACGCCGTGCTGGAGGGCTATCTTCGCCACGATCTGTGACTTTCCCACACCAGGCGGTCCCCACAGCATGACGGGCGTATGGTGGCCTTCGGCAGCGCTTTCAAACTCGCGGTCGAGGATGGTTTCAATATGGGAGGGGCGCATGGACAGTCAAAACAACGATAAATGAGGCCAAATGATAAACGCTCGCGAAGCCGGGTCCAAGTTTCGTCCTTGATCAAGGTGGGGAGATTTTGCTACCTTCCCTGAATTAACCGATTGGATGCAGCATGAAATTTTGCAGCGAATGTGGCAGCGCCGTCGTGCTACGCGTGCCGGAAGGTGACCAACTGCCACGCCATGTGTGCCCGGACTGTGGCGTCATCCATTATCAAAATCCAAAAATGGTCGTGGGCTGCATCCCCGAGTGGGAAGACAAGGTATTGCTATGCCGACGCGCCATCGAACCCAAGTACGGGCTCTGGACGTTGCCTGCCGGCTTTATGGAAAACGGCGAAACCACACTTGAAGGGGCGGCACGTGAGACCTGGGAAGAAGCCGGCGCTCGCATTGAAATGGGCGGGCTCTATACGCTCTACAACCTTCCGCATATTAACCAGGTGTATTTACTGTTCCGTGCCCGACTGCTTGATCTGGACTTTCAGCCTGGGATTGAATCACTGGAAACCCGGCTCTTTACCGAAGCCGAAATCCCCTGGAACGACATCGCATTTCGCACGGTTCAGGCGACGCTGGAGCAATATTTCCGCGACCGTCGCACCGGTTCTTTCGACTTTCACTTCGGCGACATTCGCACCCGCTAGGCCTGAGGGCTGGTGGCCCTTTAAGCGGCAACGGCGAACTGCTCCCGCCCAATCACATCCATCCCCACGCGCAGCCAGCCCTCATGGCTTTCCTGCACCTCGCCCAGCCGTAAACGATAAATCATGTCGCCGTCGCGCAACATCATTGCGGCACCCAGGCGGTAATGGGTTGGCGGTAACAGTAAATTGCTGACCCCTTGTTCGGTATTCGTCAACGGCAAGAACACCGCCCAGGTCTTGTCGGATGCGCCGGTTGGCACCTCGGTTTCAAAAGAAATTTCTACCCGCTTGGGATGGCGTGACAAACGTTGTGTGCCAATCAGATGCTGGCCATCTTCCTGACGATTCCAACGGATTGCCATCAACTGCCAAACACCTTCTGCGGGATCCCAACTCACCGCCACCAAGCGACCGTGCGGCACTTCGGGTTCATCAGGAAGCGCAAAGCCCATCCCTTCGGTACTTTCATCCCGCAGCATCCAGGGCTCCAATGCCGGACGCGTTTTCTCCGGATCGGAGCTCGCCAGCGCAGTCAGAATGTTATTCATGCCGGCAGCCACCCACACCCGACCAAAGCGGTGGGTGCGCTGGCGATTGCGGCGTATCCCACCCCGTTCAATCAGACTCGCTGCCTGGCAGGTCAAAATGTTTTCCGACTCATCCGCATTCCCCTGATCAAAATCTTTCAGGTAGGCAACCAGCGCCCTCAGATCAAAATAGCGCAAGCGCCGGCCCTGCACCCACTCATCATCCAATACGCAAGCCCCTTCGCTCAGCGACAAATCGACCACATGGGTATGAATGTCACGCTCCGGAATCTGCGTGGGTAACGACAAAGGCTTGAAATCGTGAATGATTTGCGCGATGGATTCTATTTCCTGGGCACGATAGCCTATCGGATGCACCAGACCCATCAGCACCACCAACGAATACTCGCGGGCACAATGCGTTGATTTGCCATTGATCAACACTTCCTGGTTCGCAAAACCATCACGTTCAACCAGACGATAAATCTTGTGCACACGTCGCCAGGCTGAACCCGCCGGAATCCGCGCCTGATGGTAGTCCCAGCGTATCACCAGCCCCGCATAGTGAATGGCGCGAGCGGCCATCTCGGCGGCAAAGGGTTTGAGTTCGGCACTTGCCTCGCCCCGATAGGCCTGCTTGAGCATCACCAGCCAAGCCTCGGCCAGCAGCGACCAGAATACCCACGACTCACGCCACAAGGCCTGACGTGCCAGCCGAAACGCTGCCTGGTTGCGTACATACTGCTCAACAATGCCTGCTTGCAAGGGGAGGCCTGCTGATTCGATCTTCAGCAGCGACTTCATCCTGCTGAGCGTAACGGCTTCGTTGCCCGCGTTAAATCGTTCCAGCCCTTCGACCAAGGCATGATGCGCATCGTAGTCCGAGTCGGAAGGCAGTGTTTTCAACCATTTTTCGGTCGCCTTCACCGATGCAAATGGTGATCCCCCTGCACTCTTTCTGCGGCGGGTGATCGTACTCAACATTTCAAACAATTCGGACATAAGAAGGTTTCGTTTGTATTCAAGTCCCCACTGACTTGCAGCATTTATGCCAATTTGTTGTCGGCTTAAGCCATTTTTCAAGGTGTTGGTTTTACTCGGATTTGTAGGGAAGCCAAGTTTGGCCCGCGCACCACCCTTGGGCCAAACCATGAAAACCTGACACTTTTTGATGAAACCGCGACAAGCGGCCCGATGCTTCTGAAACTACCTGTTCACCCGCACAAACCAAACTGAAACCGTTACAATGCGCGCCTTGGAAGCGTGGCCGAGCGGTTTAAGGCACCGGTCTTGAAAACCGGCGAGGATGTGAGTCCTCCGTGAGTTCGAATCTCACCGCTTCCGCCAGATTTC
>JAGXGP010000141.1 GCA_024636775.1 Hydrogenophilales bacterium | reverse complement strand
TTTATTGATCGTGCGTAAACGTGGATTTTTATCTTCCGTCACGGCTTTCTTCCTGGTCAACCTGCAAAAACCAAAGCAAAACAAAGCCTTGGAAAACGAGCGATTTTACCGGAGGGACGGTGCACGGGCAAACTTAACTGGCCCTCGCAGGGCACGGAAGTGCAGGTTGGGCAACCTCCTCACGAATCAGGCGGAATCTGCTAAGGTTTGGTCATGAAACTGCACCTCAACACCGACGCCAACCAGCGGCTATTCACCGGCTACGGAGATGATCACGTCCTCATCAACGGCCATCGCCATGAATCAAGCCTGTTGTTGTCATCGCAGGGCATCGAAGTTGCCCCCTGGGCCGGACTGGGTTTTGAGGCGCTCACCGCGGAGCACTTCGAATGGGTTGCACAACGTGATCTGGATATCCTGCTGTTCGGCACCGGCAATCGCCTGCGGTTTCCGCATCCTTCGCTGACACGGGCGCTGGTGGAGGCGCGGATTGGGTTGGAGGTGATGGATGTGGGGGCGTTGTGCCGGACTTATAACATTTTGGTTACCGAGGGCAGGAGTGTGGCGGCGGCGGTATTGATTGAGCCAGCGGCTGAGTCTTAAACCCGTTCGCCCTGAGCCTGTCGAAGGGTCTGTTCGCTGTTGTGAGATATGAGCAGAATTGCTGACTGCTGGCCGGGGGTAGCCCGACGGCTGGTTACTTTCTTTTGGCGAAGCAAAAGAAAGTAACTTGCTGCCGGCAACCCCGGCCAACGGTCATCTGCCAAACAACCGCTTCACATCAGCGAACAAGCCCTTCGACAGGCTCAGGGCGAACGGGCTAAAAAAGGTGAGGACTTCGATCATTCGTCCAACTAACTGTATATTAAAGTGCAAATAGTCGATGGCGTATGACTCACACCCCCGGCATCACCTCCCCAAAACTAGTAATCCCCATAAACCCCCCACAATCCTTATGCGGCTGCTTCGAATCCGGATTACACACCGCCAGCAACTGCTCAATCCCATACGCCTGTGCACTCTTCAACACCGGCAAGCTGTCATCGACAAATAACGTCCGCTGCCTGTCAAACGGCTCGATGCCCTGCAAGCCCATCCAGAAATCTGGATGTTCCTTGGGTATGCCAATCTGATGCGACGAAATCAGTGCATCAAAATAGGCATCGATCTTGGTTTCGCGCATTTTCAGGCCAAGGCTTTTGGGGTGTGCGTTGGTGACCATGACCACGCGGCGACCCGAGCGACGCACGGCTTCCAGAAACGCCGGAACGTCCGGGCGAACGGCGATCAGGTGCACCACTTCTTCCTTCAACTGCACGATGTCGAGCGCAAGTTCGCTGCTCCAGAAATCCAGGCAATACCAATTGAGGGTGCCGGCGTGGCGTTCGTAGTGGGCGGTAAGGTGGGCGCGCGCGATGTCCGGCGCGAGACCGTGATGTTCGGCATAGCGGCGCGGCATGTGTTCGAGCCAGAAGTGGTTGTCGAAGTGGAGGTCGAGCAGGGTGCCGTCCATGTCGAGGAAGACGGTGTCAATCTGTGACCAGTCGATCACGGTGTGGCCTTGCATGGTTTCAGAACAATTCGTCTTTCGATACACCCCGTCGGCGCAGCAGCTGCCGCAGTACGCGCAGGGATTCCATCTGGATTTGCCGCACGCGCTCCCGTGTGACCTGCAGTTCCAGCGCCAGGTCTTCCAGAGTGCAGGATTCGCAGTTGTTCAGACCAAAGCGACGCTCGATGACCCAGCGCTGCTTGTCATTAAGTTGGGTGAGCCATTCATGAACATGGTGCTCGATCTCTTCGAGCTGGAGTATGTCGTCCGGCAGGTGGGCATTGTCATCGGCGATCGCTTCACCCAGCGACAATGAAGGGTCAACATCCAGCGGTGCATCGAGCGAGGCAACGCGTTCGTTCAATTGCATGATGCGGCGCACGTCTTCAACCGGATGATCAGTCAGCGCAGCGATGTCGTCGGCGCTGGCATCGGTCACACCGTGCGTTTCCAGATGACGCTTCGCGCGCAGGTAAATGTTAAGTTCCTTGATGATGTGCACCGGCAGGCGAATGGTGCGCGACTGATTCATGATCGCGCGTTCGATGTTTTGCCGGATCCACCAGGTGGCGTACGTCGAAAAACGGAAGCCGCGCTCGGGGTCGAATTTTTCAAGCGCGTGGATGAGGCCGAGGTTGCCCTCCTCCACCAGGTCGAGCAAGGTAAGGCCGCGATTGGCGTAATGCTTGGCGATGTTGACCACCAGGCGCAGGTTGCGCTCGATCATGGTCTGACGGGCTTCGAAGTTGCCTTGCACGGTAAGGCGCGCCAGGGCCACTTCCTCTTCGGCTGTTAACAACGGGGCTTTGCCGATTTCGTTCAGGTAGAGCTGGGTCACATCGACCTGCGGCTCATGCAAAATGGCCGAGGCCAGTTCATCGCTGGTGTCGGCAGGCGCTAACTGCTCTGGTTCGGTTTCGTCTGGCGCCAATTCATCTGATTCATCGCTGGGTTTGCGGCTCATGAGCGCTCCGGCAAATAGTTCAAGGGGTCGAGTGGTTTTCCGTAACGACGGATTTCAAAATGCAATTTCACTCGATCGCTGTCGGTGTCACCCATCCTGGCAATTTTCTGCCCGGCAGTCACCGTGTCACCTTCTTTAACTAATATCGTCTCATTATGTGCATAGGCCGATAAATACTCGCCTGAATGCTTAACGATTAGTAGTTGTCCGTATCCCCGCAAACCGCTGCCACTGTACACTACCTTGCCCGATGCCACCGCTTTTACCGGTGAATTTCGAGTTCCTACGATATCGATTCCCTTGCCACCTGCCGCGCCGAAACGGCCAGCCAAGATGCCTTCGGCAGGCCATAACCAATTATCCACCGTGCCATCCGCAGAAATGACCGGGGCCGATACGACAGGCGCTGATACGACCGGTGCCGGCGATGGGGGCGGAACCGTTGCCAGCGCTGGAACCGGCAACGCAGCGACAGCAACCACCGGGCGTGGAGAAGTAACCTGCGCCCAATTGGCTTCGCTATAGTCCAGTAGTACAGCCTGGGGCGTGCGCACAACGGAGGATTCGGTCAGCGGTTGCGCGCTCGGCGGTGCGACACTGCCAAGTGGCGTAATTTCAATCCCGGTGGTTTGTACCGTCCCATTCGCGGGAGCCGTCAGCCGCAAAACCTGTCCGACCAAAATTCGATCAGGCGAATCGAGCTGGTTCCACCGGGAAAGCTCGCGGTAATCCAGGCTGTTGGCAAACGCGATGGCATATAAAGTGTCACCGCGCTGCACCGTGTGCAGCCCATTGGTTGACGGTGCAATCTGCGGCGTAGTTGTGCGAGCCGAATCGGCCTTGGCGGTCACTGACGAAGAGCCGCCCCGTGCGCTCGCCCGATCACTCACCGGTGCGGGGCCGGATGAAACGCACCCCACCAGGCTCAGCACCAACAGGCTCAGCACCAAGGTTTTCATACTGACGCCGGCGGCATTTTTCATTACGCCACTCCAGGGAGTAAAGGCACGAACTTCACCCCTTCAAGTAACTGCTCGGTGAAGGTGTCTCCCTGTCGTTCCACCACGCACAAGGTCTGGTTGGTGTTGCCCAGCGGCATCACCAGCCGGCCTCCATCGGCCAGCTGCGGAAGCAGCGCCTGCGGCACTTCGCCAAATGCTGCGGCAATCACGATGGCATCAAACGGCGCAAAATCCTTGGCACCGGACATGCCGTCGCCATGTTTGGGTTTGACGTTGTTGATTCTGAGCTGACGCAAGCGCGGACGGGTTTTCCCCACCAGCGCAGCGATACGTTCGATGGAAATTACCTCGCGCGCCAGTTTGCCCAACACTGCAGCCTGATAGCCACAGCCAAGGCCTATTTCCAGCACGCGTCCGAGATCATGCCCGAGACCCTTTTCGCCATGACGGGCCAGCTCGGCCATGCGCGCCACGATGTAGGGACTGGAAATGGTCTGCCCAAAGCCGATGGGGAGTGCCGTGTCTTCATAGGCACGCGATTCCAACGCCTGATCGACGAACAGATGACGCGGGACGCTGTCCATGGCGGCCAGCACGATGGAATCCTTGATGCCTTGTTCACGCAATCGTTCGATCATGCGACCACGGGTGCGCGCCGAGGTCATGCCGATTCCTGCGCGCGAATTCAGGGTTTCAGCCATGTGTTCACACTTTCCATCTGGCTGAAAAGGGTCAAGTCCATTTGCAGCGGGGTGATTGAAACGAAACCGTTGGCAATGGCATGAAAGTCGGTTCCTTCCCCAGCGTCCTGCGCCAGGCCAGCAGCGCCCACCCAATAGACGGTCTGGCCACGCGGATTGGTGGTTTTGACCACCGATTCGGCCTTGTGGCGTTTGCCGAGACGGGTCACGCGCTGGCCTTGCAAATCTTCCCAAGCGCAATCCGGCACGTTGACGTTGAGCAGCATGGGTTCGGTGGGGGGCTGTGCCTGAATACGCTGCGCCAGCTCGAGCACCACGCGCGCTGCAGTATCAAAATTCAGCGCATCGTGGTTGGCGAGCGAAACCGCAATCGACGGAATACCCAGCAAATAACCTTCGGTGGCCGCGGCCACGGTGCCGGAATAAATGGTGTCATCGCCCATGTTGGCACCGTGATTGATGCCGGAAATCACCATGTCGGGCATGTGATCGAGCATGCCAGTGACAGCCAGATGGACGCAATCGGTCGGCGTGCCGTTGACGTAATAAAAACCGCTGGGTGCCTGGCGCAGCATCAGCGGCCGGTCGAGCGTGAGCGAATTGGACGCGCCGCTACGGTCACGTTCGGGCGCCACGACAGTGATGTCGGCCAACGGTGCGAGCGCCTTGGCCAGTGCGGCAAGGCCGGGGGCAAAGTAACCATCGTCGTTGGAAAGCAGAATGCGCATCAGAAACTGCGCTCGGTCAGGACGGTCAGGTGATAAAGGGAATTCATGGCGATGAAACGTGCGTGAAACATATGCCCGATTCTACCATCTGGAATCGATAGTCTCAGTCGTATTCCCGCGTGTAGAACGCATCGAAACTGCTTTGCTGCCCGGCCTGCACTTCCAGGCGCACACTGGGACTCAATTGGTAGAGGACTTTGACGACCTGACTCAAGCCATCAAGACTTTGCTCGTAACTCAGGGTCGCACGTTCCGACAGCCTTTTTCCCACGCTGACCACCGAACTACTCAGCGTTGCCCCATCGCCGGCGCGCACATCGAAACTGTCGATGCCCAGGGTGTCTGCCAGTTTCGACTGGAAGTTGACAGACTCAGCCTGACTCAACAAGGCCGCTGCAGCGACCTGCATCAACACAAACTCCTGTTGCCCGCTGTTCTCCAGGCCGTGCCCCAATACCAGCCAAGCGAGCTTTTCCGTATCGGGCATGGCGGGGTCGGAATACAGCTTGACCACCGGGCGCTGCACGGTGCCGCCCACCTGCACCCCAGCCTTGACGTTCGAGGTTTTACGCACCGCCAGCACATCCAGCCCCGGGTTGTCGATCGGGCCAACAAAGCGCAACACACCGCGCTCGATATTGAGCGTCTGTGCATACGCAGCGTAGCGTCCTTCAACCACTCTGATCGTCCCCTCGCCGCGCAAGTTCTGGTTCAAGGTAAACACGCGCAACTGACCGCCCAGCCTCGCGTCGAGGCCTGCACCCTTGAACAGGAAGTCATTGCCCAGTTTGAGGGTGAGATCGAGTGCCACGGGGAAGCGCTGGCTCGCCGGTTTCTCACGTGGCGGCTGGCCCACCACTACCACATCGGATGAAAGAACCGGCTTGCTGGCTGCGGGCATTTCCAGCCGGGCGCGATCAGCGATGAGCTCCCCTGTGAGTTCCAGCCGTTTCAAATCGAGATTGAGACGGGTGACACCGGATACCGTTACCTGACGATCACTGCGGCTGGTCGCGGTGAATTTTTCAAATGTCAGCGTAAGCCCAGCCTGAGGGTTTTTCAGCTGCGCCTCGCCGCTCACCACAATGCGTCCGCCCAGGCCTTTCAATTCGCCCTGCTGTACCTTCACCCGATCGTCGGCCAATACCAGTTTAAGCGTGCCATCGGTAATCGACACCCCTTCATCAGGCAGGGTAAAACGAATCCGGCTGGCATCGATCTGGCCTTCGATGCGCGGCGCAGCCAGGCTGCCGCTGCCGGCAAGTTGCGCGGCCAGCCGTGCATCCAGGCGGATACCGATCGGAATAAACGGCTTGAGCAGTCGCAAGTCCGGCACTTCGAGCGCGGCAGTCCATGCCAGCGGAGCACTGCGCGGCAGCGTCAAGCCCGCGCCATCGCGTACCAGTTTCGCGCTGCCTTCGGCGCGTAGTTTTCCTGCCTCGCGGGTGACGACATCGAGACGTGCCGTTACCCGGCTGGCAACAGCCTTGAGGTTGAGGCCGAGGGTGGTCAGACCCAGGTTAACGGCCGGGTCTTTGAATCGCACATCACCCGCTTGCCGAACCAGACGGGCCTCGCCTTCCAGGGTGTCGCCCAGGCGAAGATTCCAGTCGCCATTCATGCGCAGGTCGGTCGTCAGGGGCGGCGGGGTTTCCAGCAAACCGAGCAAGGGCGCAAGCGGCAGGTTGCTGACTGCACCGCGCGTACTTATCTGCGTGCCCTGCCGGTTGAACTGCACGTTGCTCACTTTTCCGCCCGCCAGCGTGAACGACAGATTGCTCACTTGCTGCTGGTCGCGACTCAACACCAAACCGGCGGGTGTACTCAATTGCATCGGCCATGCACCTTGCACGGTAGCCTGGTTCATTTGGCCGCGCCAGACCTGATTCATATCCAGCCCGCCAGTCAGCGACACAACCCCCTGCCAGTCCGCCAGGCGCACATCGATCGACAGGGTATGCGCATCACGGCGGCCCTGAATACTGGCGCGTGCCGATGTGATGCGCTGCTCCGCAACGCGAATCCCGCGTGCGTCCAGTTGCCCATTGAACACCCCCGTCAATGCGGCTTGCAGTTGGAGTTTCAGGTCGACGGAATCGGCCGCAATGCCACCTGGCAAGCGCAAGCCGCTGGCATTGAGTTGGGCGTCGACTTGCGGCTGCCCGGGGTCACCCCTGATGCTGCCGGTGCTCGTCAACCGCCCCGCCAGGCCCAGATTCAGGCGGGCCAGCGCAGGTGCATTGATGTCCCACACCATCCGGTCGCCCTTGCCGCCGAAAGCGCCTTTTAATACAGCCCGGTTGCCAGCCAGATCGAGATTGATGTCGGTGTCGGTCAGACGATTGTTTGCATAACGCAGCTTGCCCTGACCTTTGACCGGACGGCCTTCGAGTTCGCCCGGTGGTAACGTGAACTGTGTTTGCAGGCGCAACGCGGGCAGCAACGCACCGCTCACTTCACCACGCGCATTGAGTTTTGCGCGCGGATATTTTCCAAAACGGGCGGGGTTGATCTGGGTAGCGTCGAACGTGGCTTCGAATGCGCGAGTGGCGTCAAGCTTCACGCTGCCCTTTGCCGTCAGCCGCCCGGCCTGCCCGCTGAAGGCCGCATCCTGCAAACGCAGAACCGCATCTGCCAGACTCAGGGTAAAGCTGCCCTGCCCCCAGGTTTCTGCCACATCGGCAGTCAGGGTCTGGCGCTTGGCATCTCCAGCCAGGTGCAACGCAGATTGAATACGAGTGGGATTCAGGTCGCTATGGATCCCCGCCAGATTCAAGCGCGGGCTATTCAGGTTGACTGCAAACTGGCCGTCACGCCATTGGCCGTCACCGCTAAAGCGTCCGGCGTTACCCAGGTCGATTTCCAGCGCGCTGAAATCGGCGTTTACGCTATCACCCTCCACCGCGCCAGTCAGGTTGGCCAACGGCAGGCGATCCTGATCGAGCCGCCCGGCTTGTTGATTGTGAAGGCTGAATGTGCCGAGCAAACGTTCGCCCGGTTGACCTTCAAACACGCCGGAAAATGCCAGATCAGCGTGTGGCGCATCCGCCGAAAACTTTCTGGGGTCGATTCCCTGACCCGATAACACCAGACGCGGCAAACGAACCGGCGCAAAAAAAGCCAGCTTGCCCGCAGCCATCATGCGCATGTCTTCAGCCAGGGCATCCAGCTTGAAATCCAGCGCGGCCAGTTCACCCGACAGTTCCAGTTGCGCCTCAACCGGCACGGGTGTCTTGCGGTGTGCAGTGAACGAACCCTGTACCTTGAACGGTGCATCTTTGTTGATGCCGAACTGACCTGCTACTTCCGCCCACGGCGTGTTCGCTGCAGCAGTCAGATCGAAACGATCACCCAGGCCATCCAACTTGCCATGCAAGGCGCTAAAACTTTGTGTCTGACCTTCGTCAACCAGTTCAAGTTGCCCCACATCCCATGCGACAACCCGGATTTCCAGCGGCAGTCGCAAGCTGGCTGGATACGTCAGCGGCGTCAGGTCCTTCTTGAGAATCTCCACCCGGACATGCTGCGCTGCCAACAGTTCGATATCGACCAACCGCCGCCATAACGAACGGGGCTTCCAGTCCAGCCGGACCTGTTGCAGGGTGATGCGCTGCAGGTCCGATTTGTAAATCAGCGTCTTGATGTGAACCGATGCGCCCAAATGGCCATCCACCCCTTCGAGCACCAGGCGGCCATTGCTTAACGGGGTGGCCTGCTTGGCCAGCCACAGAAATCCGGTCGCCGTGGTTGTTAGCCACAAAAACGCCGCAACCAGAATGACCACGGCGAGGGTTAGCCACGCGCCTCCCCAGGCAACACGCTTCAACAAGACGCGCTTCAAAATGAAAGCCCAAGTGAAAAATGCAGACGGAATTTCTGGGTGGCTTCGCCATACGCCAGATCAAGGTTGATCGGCCCTACCGGTGAGCTGTAGCGTACACCCACGCCATAGCCAAAAACAGGGGATAGACTGGCCGGGCTGTCGGCTGCATCCCCGGCGTCGACAAACAGCGCCACCCCCCAGTTGCGATCAACGAAATAGTTGTATTCGACAGTGCCGGTGGCGAGATAACGCACCGATTCCACTGCGCCGTTCAGCGTGCGTCCCAGACTTTGATACGCATAACCTCGCACTGAATTGTCTCCGCCGGCGCGAAACAGAAAGTCTGTCGGAATGCCTTCACGGCGTCGGGCCAGCACGCTAGCCAGTTCGCCACGCAAGATCAGGCGTCCATTCTTGCCTACCGGAAAATACTGCGTATGACGCCCATAGAGGCGCAGAAAGCTGGTGTCGGACAGCAAGGCCTCAAGCGCACCGCCACCCTGCAGACTCAGCACATAACCGCGCCGAGGATAGAAACCACGCCCCACATTGCGCTGGATCCAGCCGTAGTTGAGGGTCAAGGCCTGGTTGCTTGCATTGACCACCTCGGCAATGCGTTGATCCTCTGTTTGAAATTGCAGCGACAGGGTTGTCTCGATCTGTCCACGTGTGCGATTGCGCTTGGCTGCCAGCACCGTTGAGCGGGTTTCCTGGCCTTCGATATCTTCCTGTTTGCGTTGCAAGCCCAAACTATTTTCGTAACCCTCTTCATCCCGCGGCCAGGCCAACTCAGCCGTACCGGTCTGACGGCTGGTTTCAATCCGCGTATCAAACTTGAGTCGCATCCCGCGATCCAGAATGTTCCGATGCAACCACGAGGCCTGCACGCGCGCGCCGGTATCGGTGCTAAAACCCGCCCCTACGCTAAAGCGTTTTTCGGGTCGCTCAACCACCTCGACCTGAATGGGCAAAGCTGACGCAAGTTCGGGGTCGGGATCGACACTTACCGTGGCCTGCGCAAAATAACTGCTCCCTTCCAGAATCGCCTGATAGTCCAGTAGATCCTGCTGGCGATAAGGCTGGCCGGGTTTCATCGGACTGAGATTGCGAACGATCGCCTCCGGGTAACGCTTGACGCCTTGAATTACCGTAGCACCGTAGACAAAAGCAGGGCCACTGTCGACCGTCAGCGACAGGTCCGCAGCATGTGCTGCAGGATCAATGCGTGCCTCGCTCGCCGCAATCCGCGCAGTTGGGTAGGTATCCACCAGCAAGGGCCGCAACACCACCAGCTTGGCGGTGTCCCAGTCGGCCTGACGAAACGGCATGCCTTGCTTGAGTGGAAAACTGCGCTCGATGCGCGCGCGCAACCGGGCCTCATCTTCATCCTTCTTTAATCCGCCGTCGAAACCCAGCTTGACACTTCTCACATGGGTTCGCACACCAGGGACAATCAGATAATCCACCCGCCAGTCACCATCCAGCCATTCCACTGCGCTTTCAACCTGCGGCGAAAAGTAGCCTTCGGTGGCGAGCAGATCGCGTGCCGTCAGCTCACTCTGCCGTTGCAAGCGCGCCATTTCTTCTGCATCCATCCGTTCACCCAGCCGCGCGGCACGCGCTGTTTCAAGGTGCTGCATCATCAGCGTTTTAATTTCTTTCGGCGCCACCACCTGCACCGTCAGCGCGTGGGCAGACCCTGCACTTAGCACAGCAAAAAACACCAAAATGTTAAAACGGGAGGTAGGCAAGGCAATCCTAAGATAAGTCAGCAGCAGCCCATTTTAAGGGTGCGGGCAGATATCAGGAAAAATCCAGGGAAAAACGCAGCCGCTGCCTCGGCGTCATTCTCCCCATGATGTGCGCCAGCGCCTAACGAAACGGAGCCAACCCATTCTGCTCTGTATGAAAAGATCAGACTACCTGTTAAATGAAAATTTCTGTTTCCAATCTGCTGGTTTTTACTAGTATGGGTATACTAAGTCGTTAAAGTGACAATCTGCTTTGTTTAACCAAAAGGATGAAAAACGATGAAAAACCTCCCTCAACTCAAATCGAATCGAATGATGAAAAGTATGGGTTTTGCCATGGCTGCCTCAATCCTGATGGCCGGTTGTGCAAGTACTCAGGCTCCGGTCGAGCAGATGGCTGTTACCAGATCCGCGGTTAGCAATGCAATGAGCGCGGGTGGAAATGAATATGCCCCGATACAGTTCAAGTCAGCCAATGACAAGTTGGACGCAGCAGAAAAAGCCATGACAAACAAAAATTATGATTTGGCCAAGCAGTTGGCAGAACAGGCAGAGGTCGACGCCAAAGTGGCCGCGTCAATGGCACGTTCAGCCAAAGCCCAGAAGGCAGCTGACGCATTGCAGGAAGACATCCGCGTGCTGCGCCATGAAATCGAACGCAAGACACAATAATCTTCAATGGAGTTAACCATGCTAAAGAACCTATATTTCCCCCTGAGCCTGATCGCAGTCGCAATTGTCTCAGGCTGCGCCTCTGTACCGGAAAACACCTCGCTGAACGAAGCACGTAGCAGCTACAACAGCGCGCGAAGCAACCCCCAGGTAACAAAGCTGGCAGCGATTGAACTGCAGGAAGCCGGTAATACGCTGCAAAAGGCAGATACCGCATCAACCAACCGTGAAGATGTTTCCACAGTCAACCAGCTCGCTTATCTGACGAAACAGAAAGTGGCGATCGCACAGGAAACTGCCAAACGCAAAGCTGCCGAGTTGGATATCGCCAACTCCAGTACCAAACGCGACCAGGTCCGCCTTGAGTTGAGAACAGCTGAGGCCGACGCTGCCCAAAAACGGGCGATGCTGGCTCAGCAAACTGCTGATCAGCGCGCAACGGCATTGGCAGCAGCCAACCTTAAAGCCGAGCAAGACCGGGCGCAGATCGCAGCCAGAATGGTTGAAATCGAAGCGGCCAGGAAACAGGCTGCGCTCGCACAGGAAAACGCTGACAAACAGGCTGCAGCATTGGCTGAAGCCCAGGCCAAATCTGAAAAGGATCAAACGCTGATTGCGGCAAGAATGGCTGAAGCCGATGCTGCCAGGAAGCAGGCTGCGCTCGCGCAGGAAGCCGCTGACAAACAAGCTGCTGCATTGGCCCAAGCCCAGGCAGCCGCTGACAAGCAAGCTGCTGAATTGGCCGAAGCCCAGGCCGAAGCAGAACGCAGCCAGGCACTGATTGCGCAACAGGAAATGCAGCTCAAGGAGTTGAATGCCAAGAAAACCGAACGCGGCATGGTGATCACGCTGGGCGATGTGCTATTCAACGTCAACAAGGCAGAACTGTCGTCGGGTGGAATAAACAACGTCAAAAAGCTGGCTGACTTTCTCAACAAGTACCCGCAACGCAAGGTCATGATTGAAGGGCACACCGACAGCAGAGGCAGCGACGCTTACAATCAGGCGCTCTCCGAGCGACGTGCCGAAGCCGTACAAAAAGCCTTGGCTAACTTGGGAATCAGTAGTGACCGTGTCACGACGAGAGGTTATGGTGAGTCGTCACCGGCTGCCACCAACGATACTGCAGCAGGCCGTCAAATCAATCGCCGTGTGGAAATCGTACTCTCTGACGATAGCGGCAACATCGTTCCACACAAGTAAGACCTGAAAGCGCCCCGCCCGTGTTGATTGCGGGCGCAACAAACCACGGCTTGCATGGGAGAATCCCATGCAAGCCGTGGTGCATTGTGGGTGCACAATTCATCAACAAACTGCACCCCCTTGAAAATTTAGAATGGAGAAAAGGAGCCGTATTACCGCCCCTTCCTTCATCCGCCCATAACAAATCAATCCTGCTGAACAGGCCCTTTCTCGAAACTGAACACGCCATCACGCGCGTCGATTCGTATGGTGTCCTTGGCGGCAAAATTTCCGCCCAGAATCTCGCGGGCCAATGCATTTTCAAGCTCGCTCTGAATGGCTCGTTTAAGCGGACGTGCGCCGTACATGGGGTCGAATCCAGCCTTGGCGATTTCATCCAGAGCGGCGTCTGAAATTTCCAGTTTCATTTCCATTTGCGCCAGGCGTTTTTCAAGACCCTGCAACTGGATACGCGCAATACTGGCAATGTGTTTCTCATCCAACGCATGGAACACGACGACCTCGTCGATGCGGTTGATGAACTCGGGGCGGAAATAGGATTTCACTTCGGCCAGCACGGCAAGTTTCACCACCTGGTAATCATCCCCTTCCATCTGCTGGATCATTTGCGAACCGAGGTTGGATGTCATAACAATCACGGTATTACGGAAGTCCACCGTGCGACCCTGGCCGTCTGTCAGA
Source organism: Hydrogenophilales bacterium (assembly GCA_024636775.1). GTDB lineage: Bacteria > Pseudomonadota > Gammaproteobacteria > Burkholderiales > Thiobacillaceae > Thiobacillus. The sequence continues at coordinate 11,281 of JAGXGP010000141.1, read as the reverse complement.
CGACCGTCATCCAGCACCTGCAGCAGCACGTTGAACACATCCGGGTGCGCCTTTTCCACTTCGTCCATCAGGATGACGGAGTAAGGCTTGCGACGTACCGCTTCAGTCAGGTAACCGCCTTCTTCATAGCCCACATAGCCGGGCGGCGCGCCGATCAAGCGCGCCACCGAATGCTTCTCCATGAATTCGCTCATGTCGATGCGGATCATGTGGTCTGCGGAATCGAACAGGTATTCGGCCAGCGTCTTGCACAGCTCGGTTTTACCCACCCCGGTAGGACCGAGAAAGAGGAAAGAACCGAGCGGCCGATTGGGGTCGGACAGACCGGCACGCGAGCGACGGATGGCATCCGAGACGACACGTACCGCTTCGTCCTGCCCCACCACACGGCTGTGTAGTTTGTCCTCCATGTGAAGCAGTTTGTCGCGCTCGCCCTGCAGCATCTTGGAGACGGGGATACCCGTCGCACGCGAAACGACTTCAGCGATTTCCTCAGCGCCGACTTCAGTCCGCAGCAGTTTGAACACGGGCTTGGTATCGGTCGACTCGGCATGCTTTAACTGCGCTTCCAGCGCGGGCAGCTTGCCGTACTGAATCTCGGCGACCTTGTCCAGCTTGCCCTGACGCTGTAGGTCGATCATCTCGCCACGCAGTTTGTCGATGGCTTCCTTGATATGGGCACTGCCCTGAACGTGGGCTTTTTCGGACTTCCACACTTCTTCCAGATCGGCCGATTCGCGGCCAAGCTTCTTGATTTCCTCTTCCAGCAGGGCCAGCCGCTTTTTCGAGGCTTCGTCGGTCTCCCGCTTGACCGCCTCGCGCTCGATTTTCAACTGGATGATGCGACGGTCGAGCTTGTCCATCACCTCGGGCTTGGAGTCGATTTCCATCTTGATGCGCGCCGCGGCTTCGTCGATCAGGTCGATGGCCTTGTCGGGCAGGAAGCGATCGGTGATGTAGCGATGGCTTAACTCGGCGGCGGCGATGATCGCCGGGTCGGTAATCTCGACGCCGTGGTGCAGTTCATAACGCTCCTGCAGACCACGCAGGATGGCGATGGTCGATTCGACACTCGGCTCGTCGACCAGCACCTTCTGAAAACGACGCTCCAGCGCAGCATCTTTTTCCACATATTTGCGGTATTCGTCGAGCGTGGTCGCGCCGATCAAATGCAGTTCGCCGCGCGCCAGTGCCGGTTTCAGCATGTTGCCGGCGTCCATCGCGCCTTCGGCCTTGCCCGCGCCGACCAGCGTGTGCATCTCGTCCAGAAACATGATGTAGCGGCCCGGATCCATCGCCAGCTCTTTCAGCACAGCCTTGAGCCGTTCCTCGAATTCACCGCGATATTTGGCACCAGCCAGCAAGGCGGCCAGATCGAGCACCAGCACCTTCTTGCCTTTGAGCGTCTCGGGCACTTCGTCATTCACGATGCGCTGCGCCAGCCCTTCGACGATGGCGGTCTTGCCAACGCCGGGCTCGCCGATCAACACCGGGTTGTTCTTGGTGCGGCGCTGCAAGATCTGGATCGCACGACGGATTTCGTCATCACGCCCGATCACCGGGTCGAGCTTGCCATCACGTGCACGCTCGGTGAGGTCCAGCGTGTATTTGGCGAGTGCCTCGCGCTGGCCTTCGGCTTCCTGTGATTGCACGTTTTCGCCGCCGCGCACGGATTGAATGGCCTGCTCCAGCGCGAGTTTCGACGCGCCGTGCTGCTTGAGCAAGCGACCAGTTTCGCCCTTGTCGTCCAGCACCGCCAGCAGAAACAGCTCGGACGCGATGAAGGCATCGTTGCGCTTCATTGCCTCCTTGTCGGTCAGGTTCAAGAGGTTGTTGAGATCGCGCGAGATCGTGACTTCGCCGCCCTGCCCTTCGACCTTGGGAAGCCGGTCCAGTGCCTGAGTCAGCGACGCTTTCAGCGCAGGCACCTGCACCCCTGATCGCGACAGGATTGAGGATGCACCGCCGCCTTCCTGGTTCAGCAGGGCAAGCAACAGATGATGCGGCTCGATGTAGGCCTGATCGCCTCCCACGGCAAGGCTTTGCGCGTCGGAAAACGCTTGTTGAAACTGGGTGGTGAGCTTTTCAAATCGCATGACTGTCCTCTGGCTTAATGTATATTCAATGACACCTAAATGATGCCTTCCCGGGCGATTTCAACCCTCCATGTCCGATTTGAATATAGAACAGGTTTCATCTGACGTCGCGCGTGCCTTGGCCGAGGATGTCGGCAGCGGCGATCTCACCGCCCAGCTGATTCCCGCCTCGCAAACCACACGCGCCCGTGTCATCACCCGCGAAGCCGCCGTGATCGCGGGGCGGCCATGGTTCGATGCCTGTTTCAAGACGCTTGATCCCGCTTGTGTCATCGACTGGCAAGTGCGCGAGGGCGAGCCGGTTACCGCCGGCAGCGTGTTGGTCGAAATCAGCGGCAATACCCGCGCCCTGCTGACGGCCGAACGCCCGGCGCTGAATTTTCTGCAAACCCTGTCGGCGGTGGCAACGGCCACCCGGCCGTATGTCGAAGCCGTCGCCGGCACCCGTGCGGCCATCCTCGACACCCGCAAGACCCTGCCCGGTCTGCGCATCGCCGGAAAATACGCAGTGCGCGTCGGCGGCGGAAAAAACCAGCGCGTGGGGCTCTACGACGGCATTCTGATCAAGGAAAACCACATAGCGGCCGCAGGCGGCATTACGCCAGTGCTGGACGCAGCGTTCAAGCTGGCCGCTGGCAAGGTGAGTGTGCAGATCGAAGTGGAAACGCTGGAACAGCTGCGTGAAGCGCTCGCTGCCGGCGCGAAACTGATTCTGCTCGACAACTTTGATCTGAACACGATGCGCGAGGCGGTGGCATTGACCGCTGGCCGCGCGCAGTTGGAAGCCTCCGGCAACATCACGCTGGAAACTGTGCGCGGGGTGGCCGAAACCGGCGTCGACCGCATTTCAATCGGGGGGCTGACCAAGCACATCCGCGCAGTTGATCTGTCGATGCGTACTAATGATTGAAGTCGTCCGCGTCCGCTACGACGACCCGACTCATGCCGCGGCGCTGGTTGAGTTGATGGACACTTACTCGCGCGACCCGGCAGGCGGCGGCAAAGCGCTGAGTGATTTCGCCCGTGAGAATCTGGTCAGCGCACTCGCTGCTCGCCCGTTAATTTTCAGCGTGCTGGCATTCGACGACGCAATGCCGGTGGGACTTATTAACGCAATCGAAGGATTTTCCACCTTCGCCTGCCGCCCACTGGTCAACGTGCATGACGTCGTGGTGGCGCCCTGCTATCGCGGGCGCGGCATTGCCCCGCAAATGTTTGATCAGGTGGAAGTCCTGGCGCGCGAGCGCGGTGCCTGCAAACTCACCCTGGAAGTGCTCCAGGGCAACACGTCAGCTCGCAGCGTGTATGAAAGGCTGGGGTTTACCGATTACCAACTCGACCCCGCCATGGGCCACGCGCAGTTCCTGCACAAATGGCTGGATTGAAGCGTAGCGTGTCCGGCTTGTGGCTGGTACTGCTGGCGCTAGCGTCTCATCCACTGTGGGCAGACGCCCCAGCCACCGCTCCGGCCATGTTGCTGGCCGAGGTGTATGAGGCGAATATCGATGTCACCCAATACTGGGTCAGCGAAAAATTTGATGGTGTACGTGCGCAGTGGGATGGTCACACGCTGCGCTTTCGCGGCGGTGGTGTGGTGCCTGCACCCATATGGTTCACCAAGAACTTTCCGGCGGTGCCGCTGGATGGCGAGTTATGGATCGGCCGCGCGCAGTTCGATTTGCTGTCGGGCACGGTGCGCCGGATCGAACCGGTGGATGCCGAATGGCGGCAGGTGCGTTACCTTATTTTTGAATTGCCCGACGCCGCTGGCGACTTCAGTTCGCGTATTCAGCAGATGCGTGCATTAGTCACCCAGGCTGCCGTGCCCTGGCTGCAGCTTGTCGAACAGACGCGTGCAGTCAACCGCGCCGTATTAATGCAACGACAAGATACGGTTATGCGCGCGGGGGGAGAAGGCTTGATGCTGCATCGCGCCGATGCGCCGTATGTCACCGGACGCAGCAACGTGCTGCTCAAATTGAAACCCTGGCAGGATGCCGAAGCCGTCATCGTGGGGTATACACCCGGCAAAGGAAAATACGACGGCATGACCGGTGCATTAATCATGGAAATGCCGGATGGAAAACGTTTTCAGGTGGGCAGTGGGCTAAGCGATGCGCTGCGCCGTCAGCCGCCTCCCTTAGGCACACGCATCACGTACCGCTATCAACAGCTGACGAAAAATGGCCTTCCTCGCTTTGCGCGCTATCTGCGCATCCGAGAAGACGCTCAGGTGTCAACCCAGCCAGATCAGTGAGGCCATGCGCCCGGTCACACCCTCACGCCGGTAAGAATAGAACTGTGCTGTTTCATTGAAGGTGCACCGTCCACCGCCATAGATGGCCTGCACGCCCACCCGGTTGAGGCGGTTGCGCGCCAGCTGATAAATATCGGCAAGCCATTTCCCCGGTACGCCTGAAGGGTGCGGCACAAAAGCGGCAGCCGCCTCCGGATGCTGCTGGATAAACGTTTGGCGCACGTCCTCACCCACTTCGAACGCATCCGGGCCAATGGCGGCACCCATCCAGGCCAGCACCTCGCCCGGCGGCACCTGCATGGCAGCAACTGTGGCTTCCAGCACCCCTTGGGACAATCCACGCCAGCCGGCATGGGCGGCAGCCACAACGCGGCCCGACCGATCGCAGAACAATACCGGTAAACAATCGGCGGTGAGCACGGCGCAAACGCACCCTGCCTGACGGGTCACTGACGCATCCGCCGTCAGCGCGTCCGAGCCGGCATCCACCACGGTGGTGCCATGAATTTGCTTGAGCCAGGCAGGCTCTGCAGGTAATTTCAGCCGTAGACGGGCACGATTTTCAGCCACATGGGTCGCATCATCGCCCACATGATCCCCGAGATTGAGGCTGTCCCAAGGCGTGCAACTGACTCCGCCCTCGCGAGTCGTCATCAGGCTGAATACCCCTGCGGGGGCAGGCCAGGTGGGCAGCAGCATCGAGTTCAAGAATTAACTGTTGTCTTCGCGAAGCGTGTTGAGAATGCCAGCAAAATCGGCGGGCAACGGACATTCCCACTGCATGAATTCCTGCGTGAACGGGTGGATCAGGCCCAGACGTTCAGCGTGCAGCGCCTGGCGCGGAAACGGGATCTTGTGATGGCTACGGCGGCTAGCGCTATACGTGTCTTCGCCCACCAACGGGTGACCAAGATGTTGCATGTGCACCCGGATCTGATGCGTTCGGCCGGTTTCCAGCTTGCAGCGCACCAGGGTGACGCCGGGGAAACGCTCAACCACCTCGTAATGGGTAATGGCTTCCTTGCCCATGCTGTGCACGGTGCGTTTAACGCGGTTATGGGGATCGCGCGCCAGCGGGGCATTGACGGTTCCGTTTCGATCGATTTCACCATAAACCAGCGCGAGGTATTCCCGTTTGACGGTACGCGCCTGCAACTGACGAACCAGATCGGTGTGCGACTTGATCGTTTTGGCGACCACCAGAAGCCCGGAGGTATCCTTGTCGAGACGGTGCACAATGCCAGCACGCGGCAACTCGGCGACTTGCGGCACCCAATGCAGCAAGGCGTTCAGCATGGTGCCCTGGCGGTTGCCACTGCCAGGGTGCACCACCAACCCGACGGGTTTGTTGATCACCATCAACATCAGATCTTCAAACACCACCTCCAACGGGATCGCCTCTGGCGCATCGGGAGTCGCGTTGGGATCGGCTTCGATTTCCACCCGAACATTCTCGCCACCCAGGACTTTCATCTTGGTGTTTGGGAATACGTCATCCACGGCGATTTTGCGTGCGCGTATCCAGTTCTGGATGCGGTTACGTGAAAACTCGGGCAGCAATCGCGACAGGGCTTGATCCAGCCGTTGCCCGCCCTCGGCGTCCGGGATCACCAGCTCACGAATGTCAGCGGACGGATTTCCCTTATAATCGGGTGACGAATCTTCGGTGTCTTTTTCCATGTTCAAGCTACGTTTATCCAGTTCAAAAACATTCAATCGGGCGTATGGCCTCGTAGGCGGGCTGCTGCTGGCCTCCACACTTGCCCTGAGTGGCTGCGGACTGCTGCCCGAAGTCAAAGATGAAACCGCAGGCTGGTCGGCGCAAAAGCTGTACGCCGAGGCCAAGGATAATCTGAACAGCGGAGATTATGTACGCTCAGTCAAATTATTCGAGACCCTTGAGTCACGTTATCCTTTCGGTCGCTATGCGCAACAAGCGCAGCTGGAAGTCGCCTACGCCTACTATAAGGACAACGAACCCATATCCGCCATTGCTGCGTGTGACCGCTTCATCAAGTTACACCCCAATCACCCTAACGTCGATTACGCGTATTACTTGAAGGGCCTGGCGAACTTCAATGATGATCTTGGCTATCTGGGCAAATTGGTCGAACAGGACCTGAGCGAGCGCGACCCCCGGGCTGCACGCGAAGCATTTTTGGCTTTCAAGGAAGTGGTCACCCGCTTCCCCGAGGGAAAATATGCCGCCGACTCAACCGCTCGGATGAAATATCTGGTGAATGCGCTGGCCAGCAACGAAGTGCATGTCGCCAAGTATTACCTGAAGCGTGAAGCCTATGTGGCAGCTGCCAACCGCGCCAAGGAAGTTCTGACAACCTACCCTGAAGCCCCTGCAGTAGAAGAGGCGCTGGCGATCATGGTGCTGTCTTACGACAAACTGAAGCTACCCGGCTTGCGCGACGATGCGCAACGCGTATTGAAGCTCAACTTCCCGAACAGCAAATACGCCAAGGGTGTCAGTACAGTGGGGAAGGCCTGGTACCGGTTCTGGTGATGTCGAACCGGGAATAACACCCTCCTTTAATTCAACGCAACAATTGCGATCAGATCGCCTCTTCGCCCGATTCACCGGTGCGGATCCGCACCACCTGTTCTATCGCACTGACAAAAATCTTGCCGTCACCGATCTTGCCTGTGCGCGCAGCCGTAATGATTGATTCCATGGCACGATCCAGCAAGCTGTCGGCCACCACCACTTCCAGCTTCACCTTGGGCAGAAAGTCCACCACATATTCGGCACCTCGATACAGTTCGGTGTGGCCCTTCTGCCGACCGAAACCCTTAACCTCAGTCACGGTCAGGCCAGTCACGCCAATTTCTGATAGCGCTTCTCGCACTTCGTCGAGTTTGAACGGCTTGATGATGGCTTCTATTTTTTTCACGACAAGTCTCCTTCGGGTCGGTACTTCGAGGTAATGGGGTAGCGGCGATCTTTGCCGAAATTGCGCGGGGTAATACGCGGGCCGGGTGGGGCCTGACGCCGCTTGTATTCAGCCAGATCCACCATGCGGACCACTTTGCGCACGATAGCAGCATCGTAGCCCAATGCGGCAATGTCGCGCATCGACAGATCACGTTCAACGTAGGCTGCCAGAATCGCATCAAGCATGTCATACGGTGGCAGGCTGTCCTGATCAGTCTGGTCAGGTCGCAGTTCTGCCGACGGCGGACGGTCGATGATCCGTTGCGGAATGACTTGCGACAGACTGTTGCGGTAATTCGACAGCCGGTACACCAGGGTTTTGGGCACATCCTTCAGCACCGCAAAACCGCCCGCCATATCACCGTACAGCGTGGCGTAGCCGGTCGCCATCTCGCTTTTGTTGCCAGTGGTCAAGACCAGCGAACCGAATTTGTTCGACAGCGCCATCAACAGTGTGCCGCGGGTGCGCGCCTGCAGGTTTTCTTCAGTGGTGTCGGCTGCAAGACCAGAAAACTCTCCTGCCAGTTGCATCTCGAACGCATCGAATATGGGTTTGATCGCGATCTCGGAATAACGCACGCCCAGCCGTTTCACCATGTCGCGCGAATCTTCAATGCTGATAGAGGCGGTGTAATCCGACGGCATCATCACCGCATGTACTTTATCTGCCCCCAACGCATCGGCAGCGATTGCCATCGTCAGCGCTGAATCGATCCCGCCCGACAACCCTAGGTGCACGCCTTTGAAGCCATTCTTGCCAACGTAATCGCGCACGGCCATGACCAGGGCGTCATACACAGCGGCGTCTTCGCCAGGCAATGCGTGCAGGGGCCCGCTGCAAGTATCGCCGTCCAGTTTCAGATAAAACAAGCCTTCCTGCCAAGCCGGACACTGCACCGCAATCTCGCTGTCGAGCGTCATGGCAAACGAAGCGCCATCGAACACCAGTTCATCTTGTCCGCCGACCATATTGGCATACACAATCGGTAACCCTGCCTCGATAATCCGCGCGCGTGCAACGTTCGCGCGGGCACGCTCCTTGTTCAAGTGAAACGGAGAGGCATTGGGTACCAGCAGCCAGTCGGCGCCGGCTTCCTTAGCACGTATGGCCGGGCCTGGTTCCCATATGTCACCGCAGATCACCAGGCCAAAATTCAGCCCGCAGCAGGTAAACACGCAGGGTGCGTCTCCGCTCTTGAACACGCGGCGCTCATCGAATACGGAATGGTTGGGCAGATGATGTTTGCGATACACCGCCTCAACCCGGCCACCGCGAATCAGCGCAGCTGAATTGAACAACGCGTCGCCGCTGCGTTCGGGGTATCCCACAATCAAGGCGAGTTCGGGTGGGGCCTCGATGGCCAGTTGATGCAACGCTGCTTCGCACGCCGCGGTAAAGTCACGCCGCAACACCAGGTCTTCTGCTGGATACCCGCAAATGGACATCTCGGGTGTGAGCAGCAAATCAGCATCCGCACGGTCTGCTTCGCGTGCCGCCGCCAACAGGCTGGCAGTATTGCCGGCGATGTCGCCCACTACAAGATTCAGTTGAGCTATACCCAGTTTCATGCGTGAACGCTACCGTGCGGCCAATGCAGCCTGAACCGCTTCGCCCAGCCCAGCTGGGCTATGCGCAATGACAACACCCGCCGCTTCCAGCGCGCGAATCTTGGCGTCGGCCGTACCTGCGCCACCGGCAATGATGGCGCCCGCATGGCCCATGCGTTTGCCTTTGGGCGCGGTCCGCCCGGCGATATACGCCGCCACCGGCTTTTTCATGTTCGAGCGAATGTACTCGGCCGCTTCTTCCTCACGGCTGCCGCCAATTTCACCGACCAGAATTACGGCTTCAGTCTGCGGGTCGGCCTCGAACATCCGCAGGCAGTCGATGAAATCCAGCCCCTTGATCGGGTCGCCGCCAATGCCGACGCAGGTTGACTGCCCCAACCCCAACAGTGTGGTCTGGTGCACCGCTTCATAGGTCAGCGTGCCGGAACGCGACACGATGCCGATCTTGCCTTGCTGATGAATGACGCCAGGCATGATGCCGATCTTGCATTCGCCCGAGGTGATGATGCCGGGGCAGTTGGGACCGATCAGCTTGGCGCCGTTGGCACGCAACGCGGCTTTCACGTTAATCATGTCCAGCACCGGGATGCCTTCGGTGATGCAGACGATGACCTCAATGCCCGCATCGGCCGCTTCGAGGATCGAGTCGGCAGCAAATGCAGCCGGCACGTAGATCATCGTGGCCTGTGCGCCAGTTTGTCGTACTGCATCGCGCACGGTATTGAACACCGGCAGGTCGAGATGCGTCTGACCGCCCTTGCCCGGCGTCACGCCGCCGACCATGCGTGTGCCGTAGGCAATCGCCTGCTCGGAGTGAAACGTGCCCTGCTTGCCGGTAAAGCCCTGGCAGATGACCAGGGTGTCTTTGTTGACGAGGATGCTCATTGTGCTTTCTCCACGGCAAGCTTGGCTGCCTGAGTCAGGGTCGCCGCAGCGAGAATGGCCAACCCCGATTCCGCCAGCAGTGCCCGGCCCTGTATGGCATTGGTGCCTTCCAGCCGCACGATCACCGGCACTTTCACGCCGACTTCTTTCACCGCCTGAATGATGCCCTCGGCAATCACGTCGCAGCGCACGATGCCGCCAAAAATATTGATCAGCACCGCCCGCACGTTGGGGTCGAGAAGGATGATCTTGAAGCCCTGCGCCACCGTTTCCGGTGTGGCGCCGCCGCCGACATCAAGGAAATTGGCCGGCGTGCCGCCCTCCAGTTGAATCAGGTCCATCGTCGCCATCGCCAGGCCTGCGCCGTTGACCATGCAGCCGATGTTGCCGGTCAGGGCAACGTAATTCACGTTGGCTGCATTGGCAGCGGCTTCCTTGACGTCGATCTGGCTGTCGTCGCGCAATTCAGCCAGTGCGCGGCGGCGATACAGTGCGTTGTCTTCCACGCTCATCTTGCAGTCGAGCGGCAGCACGCGGTTGTCGGTGGTGACGATTAACGGATTGATTTCGAGCAGACTCAAATCGTTGGCGATGAACACGCGATACAAAGCAGGCAGCAAGCGACAAAAATCCTTGTAGGCCTCGCCCGTCAATTCCAGCGCAAACGCCAGCGCACGACACTGAAAATCCTGCACGCCCAACAGCGGGTCGCAGGTTTCGGTCAGCACTTTTTCCGGCGTGGCGTGAGCGACTTCCTCAATGTCCATGCCGCCGGCAGCAGACGCCACGATGGCGACGCGTTCAGTTTCGCGGTCCACCAGCAGCGACAGATACAACTCACGCGCTATCGGCAGCGTTTCTTCCACCAGCACCTGGTTCACCGGCTGGCCGTCGGGCGCGTTCTGGTTGGTCCCCAAACTTGTGCCCAGCAACTTCGTTGCCATCGCACGTACGTCATCCAGGCTTTTAACGACCTTGACGCCGCCCACCTTGCCGCGCCCGCCGGCGTGGATTTGCGCCTTGACTACCCAAGCCTCGCCGCCCAGTTCGGTGGCGGCCGCCACCGCGGCATCAGCGCTCGACGCAGCGATGCCGCGCGGCGTGGTAATGTTGCCGGCTCGCAATAGTTGTTTGGCCTGATACTCGTGCAGGTTCATGTTTGATGGACGCTAACCAAAACGCGCATTTTGAAGCAAAGCCCGCCGATGCGGAAGCCGCAGGCACCGTCATTCGCGTGATTCAACGCATGGCCGACCTCGATCCGGCAGCGTGGGACGCCCTCGCAGGCGACTCGCCCTTTGTGCAACACGCGTTTTTGCATGCGCTGGAAACCACCGGCTGCGTCGGCCCCGACATCGGCTGGGAGCCCCTTCACCTCGCCCTGTTCCGCAACGGCCAACTCGAAGCCGCGATGCCGCTCTACGTCAAGCACCATTCCTGGGGCGAGTTCGTGTTCGACTGGGCCTGGGCCGATGCCTACCGCCGCCACGGTCTCAACTACTACCCCAAGCTGGTGTGCTGCGTGCCCTT
>JAGXGP010000140.1 GCA_024636775.1 Hydrogenophilales bacterium | reverse complement strand
GTGGTGTGCCTGTTCAACGACAAGGCCATCGTCATGATTGTTGGCAGCAAACCGCGAACACTGAGCGTGGGACAAACGGTCCAGGGCGTGAAGCTGATTTCAGCCGACTCGGGCAGCGCCAGTTTCGATGTCGACGGCAATCGCCGCACCCTGAGCATGGGGCAATCATTTGCTGGGGCCGCTACCCGTGATCGGCAGAGTGTTTCGCTGATAGCGGATGCGCGCGGCCATTTCACTGCTGCGGGTTCGCTTAATGGCTATCCAGTGAGCTTTCTGGTCGACACGGGCGCTACGTCTATTGCCATCAGTTCAACCGAGGCGAAACGTATGGGCATCGACTACAAAGCGGGTCAGGCTTACGGTGTGAATACTGCCGCTGGAGTGATCCCAGCTTGGCGCGTCACGTTCAATACCGTCAAGGTGGGCAGCATCACGATGAATCAGGTTGAAGGCATGGTGCTGGAAGCCGGGTTGAGTGTGCCGTTGCTGGGGATGAGTTTTTTGAATCGGATGGACATGCGGCGCGACGGTCAGTCGATGACGTTGATTCAGCGGTAAGGTGTCAAGTCAGGGCGCTCAGGGTGCAGGCTGCGTAGCATGGTGCGGGAGCAGCTCAGCAATGCTATCGGCTACCAGTTGAGCCCAATGTCGGTATTGCCCTAATCCTGGATAAAACTTGTTTCGTGCCATTTCGTCTGGCACGGCCGCCCACTCCAGCGACACATAGCGAAAGTACGCTTGCGCATGTACCCAGGTTCTCAATCTGGCGTCCAGTGACGCTGCGTACTTGCCGAGATGCCAGTGTAACGGATGCGCTGCTGCGGGCAATATCCGCAGGGGCGGCAGTCCGGTGACCACAACAGAATGAATTCCGCATCGCTGCTGAATCCTGCTGACCAGCGTTTGATAATCCGTTAAAAACTGCTTGACCGTGCGCTGCGAAGTGACATCGTTGGTGCCGAGCGCCGTGATAAGGATGTCAGCCGGGTTGGGCGGTGAGCGTTGCAGCAATTTGAGGGCTTGCTGGGTATTGATCCCTGACTTGGCAAGCAGCTGCCACTCGACGGCGGTACCTAGCCGTGCCGAAAGCAGGGCAGATGTTTGGATCGCGAGGGCTTGGTTCTGGTGCTCAACGCCCACGCCTGCGGCCGATGAATCGCCTACGAAGAGCAAGCGAATGGGGCGGGCGGGGTTGGCCGATGCGATATGTCCGGCTCGGGGCCCTTCAGCCTCGGGTAGTCGCAGTGCCGTTTGACGCAGGCGACGCGATTGCAGCAACTAAATGGGGCCGAGTGAATACTTGTACAGCTTCAGCATGGCTATCACCTTGAGGGTAGGGGAGGCTCCAGGCGGTTGCTAACCCCCTTTGTCTTAACGCGTGGGGTTTACCGGGTCGGTCTTGTCGCGCTCGATCAGCGCATAGGCGCTGTGGTTATGAATCGACTCAAAATTTTCCGCTTCGACCACGTAGGCGTCGATCAGTGTTTCGGCGTTCATCGCGGCGGCGACATCGCGCACGATGTCTTCAACGAATTTCGGATTGTCATAGGCGCGCTCGGTGACGAATTTCTCGTCCGGGCGCTTTAGCAGGCCGAAAAGCTCGCACGAAGCCTGGTCTTCGACTTTGCGCACCAGGTCTTCAACCCACAGAAAACCGTTGGTTCTTGCCGTGACGGTGACGTGCGAGCGCTGGTTATGCGCGCCATATTCGGAAATTTTCTTTGAGCAGGGGCACAGGCTGGTCACCGGTACCACGACCTTCGTGGTGTGGGTGAACTGGCCTTTTTCGATGGCGCCAATGAAGGTGACTTCGTAATCCAGCAGGCTCTGCACGCCGGAGACGGGGGCCGACTTGTTGATGAAGTAGGGGAAGCTCATCTCGATGTAGCCTGACTCAGCCTCCAGGCGCTCGACCATCTGACGCAGCATGCCTTCGAAGTTCTCGACCGAAATCTCGCGCTCGCGCGTGTTGAGAATTTCGATGAAACGTGACATGTGTGTGCCCTTGAAGTTATGCGGCAGGTACACATACATGTTGAAGTTGGCGATCGTGTGCTGGACGCCATCGCTCTTGTCGGCCACGCGTACGGGGTGACGGATACTCTTGATGCCCACCTTGTCGATGGCGATCTTCCGCGTGTCGGCCGAGCTTTGTACGTCTGGCATGCTGACGGGGTCGCAAATCTGGTTCATGGCAGGCTCCTGTTTATATGTGCAGTTTAGACTGAGTATAAACTGCCGAAATAGTTGAGTAAACTACTCGGGTAATAGGGTTATCCGCTGGCGGACAGTGTGTTCGATTCCCGCGGCATCAAGGCCACAATCGGTCAGCATGCGTGCCGGATCGCCATGCTCGATGAAGGTGTCAGGCAGGCCGAGTTGAAGCACTGGCGTGGTGATGCCCAAGGCGGCCAATGCTTCAGCCACGCCAGCACCGGCACCGCCTGCCACTGCGTTTTCTTCCAGTGTGACCAGCAGGCGATGGCGCTGTGCCAGTTCGCGTAATAGGTCGACGTCCAGCGGCTTCACGAAACGCATGTCAGCTACGCTGGCGTTGAGTGCGTCGGCGGCCACCATGGCTGGTGCAACCAGACTACCAAAGGCGATGAAGGCGACGTCCTGACCACTGCGACGCAGTACGCCCTTGCCGATTTCGACCGGTTCGAGGTTGGGTGAGAGGGTCGCCCCGATACCGGTTCCACGCGGATAACGCACTGCCGATGGTCCCTTGTGCAAGAACGCGGTGGTCAGCAAGCGGCGGCATTCGTTTTCATCCGATGGTGCTGCAATCAGCATGTTGGGGATGCATCGCAGGTAGCTGAGATCGAAGCTGCCTGCGTGGGTCGGACCGTCGGCACCCACCAGCCCGGCGCGATCGATGGCCAACATCACCGGCAGGTTTTGCAGTGCAATGTCGTGAATCAGCTGATCGTAGGCGCGCTGCAGGAAGGTCGAATATATCGCCACCACCGGTTTGATGCCTTCGCAGGCGAGGCCGGCGGCAAAGGTCAGCGCGTGTTGCTCGGCGATACCGACGTCGAAGTATCGCTTGGGGAAATCTTTCGAGAAACGCACCATGCCCGAGCCTTCGCGCATGGCCGGCGTGATGCCGACCAGTCGGGCATCTGCAGCCGCCATGTCGCACAGCCAGTCGCCAAACACTTGGGTGTAGGTGGGTTTGCCGCTCGTTTTTTCGATCACGCCGACGGCAGGATCGAAGTGTGAAACGCCGTGATACTGGCAAGGGTTGGCTTCAGCGGGTGTGTAGCCTTTGCCCTTGCGGGTGACCACATGCAGGAACTGCGGGCCGCTGAGTTGCTTGATGTTGTCTAGCGTATCCAGCAGCACGTCGAGGTCGTGACCGTCGATCGGGCCGATGTAGTTGAAGCCGAATTCCTCGAACAGCGTGCCGGGTATGACCATACCCTTCATGTGTTCTTCAGCGCGCTTGGCAAGTTCGCGGATCGGCGGAGCGACCGACAACACTTTGTCGCCGGCACGACGAGCCGCCGTGTAGAAGCGGCCCGACATCAGCCGTGCCAGATAATTATTCAAGGCGCCAACATTGGGCGAGATCGACATGTCGTTGTCGTTCAGCACCACCAGCAGGGGCAGGTCGGTGTCGCCGGCGTTATTCAAGGCCTCGAACGCCATGCCGGCAGTCATCGCACCGTCGCCGATCACTGCCACGGCACGCTGCTCGGAACCCAACTGGCGGAAGGCCGTAGCCATGCCGAGCGCGGCTGAAATCGACGTGCTTGAGTGGCCGGCGCCAAAGGCGTCAAACTCGCTTTCAGCGCGGCGTGGGAATCCGGCAATGCCGCCTGGCTGGCGCAGATGGGCCATGGCCTCACGACGTCCCGTCAGAATTTTGTGGACATAGGTCTGGTGGCCGACATCCCAAACGATGCGGTCGTTGGGCGTGTCGAAGATGTAATGCAGCGCGAGCGTCAGCTCGACCGTGCCCAGATTGGACGCCAAATGCCCTCCTGTTTGCGCAACAGAATCCACCAAAAACTCGCGTAGTTCGGCAGCCAGTTGCGGCAGCTCGTCAGGCGACAAGGCACGCAGGTCGTCCGGGGATTGGAGGGTGTCGAGCAGAGGCGTGGGCATTAAAACGATCGCTCGACGACGAAATCAGCCAGCTGGCGTAAACGTTCGGCTGGTGTGCCGAGATGGGCCAGCGCCTTGTGGGCATCGGCGCGCAGCTCCTGCGCCAGTTCGCGCGCTTGCGCCACGCCAAGCAGGCTCACATAGGTGGGCTTGTTGTCGGCGGCATCCTTGCCGGCGGTTTTGCCCAGGGTTGCGGTAGGTGCTTCGGCATCGAGTATGTCGTCCACCACCTGGAAGGCAAGGCCGATGCACTTGGCGTAGTGATCCAATGCCGTTGTGGTGGCCGCATCAACCGTGCCGCACTGCGCGCCCAGCAATACTGACGCCCGAATCAGTGCACCCGTTTTGTGGATGTGCATGAATTCGAGTTCGGGCAGGTCAAGCGGCTTGCCGACGCTGGCAAGATCAATCGCCTGACCGCCGGCCATGCCGCGCGAGCCGGCGGCCAGTGCCAGCAGTTGCACCATGTTCAGTTGGGTTGCCGGATCGTCGGACAGTGGCTGCGCGGTGAGAATATCGAATGCCAGGCTTTGCAGGGCGTCGCCCACCAACAGTGCGGTTGCTTCGTCAAATTCCACATGGACCGTGGGCTTGCCGCGCCGCAAGGCATCGTTGTCCATTGCCGGCATGTCGTCGTGAACCAGCGAATAAGCGTGTATCAGTTCGACTGCGGCCGCGGCATGTTGTACACGATTGACATCGGCACCCGTCACTTCGCCTGCAGCAAAAGCCAGCAACGGCCGCACCCGTTTACCGCCGCCCAGTACCGCGTAACGCATGGCTTCGTGCAGGCGCTGTGGGGTAATGCTTGACAGGGGAAGACACTCGGCCAGTGTGGTCTCAGTTTGTGCTTGGCACGCCTGTGTCCAGGCTGAGAAATCAGTCATCGATGTCGTCAGTCTTGAAAGGCTGGAGCGTGCCGTTTTCCAGAATCTTCACCTGCTGCTCCGCTTCGCTTAGCTGCTGGCGACAGTAGTGCAACAATACTGCGCCGCGCTTGTAGGCAGCGAGTGAAGCTTCGAGTGGCAGCTGGCCTGATTCCATTTCGCCGACAATGGACTCCAGCTCCGCCAGGGCGGATTCATAGTCTTTTGGGGGCGTTGCGGCGCGGGATTTGGCCATGGAATGCAATCTGGCAGAAACAAAGCGCGTTACTTTAACAAATTCGGAGCAAGGACGCCTCCCCGGTGCAGTCGCCCATCGACAATATTTATGCGTTCACTGCAGGGTTTTGACCCGGCATGACCGTATCAGTCGCCGCCGCAGGATGGCATGATGACGGCTCCCGCCATCCTGTGGTGGGCGAACCTACAGCGATCAGAACACTTAAGATTCGCTCCGTCATGATGAAGACTCTATCAATGAGCTGTTTCCGATGAAATCAAGCTGGATGCTGGTTGCTGCAGCCCTTTTTGCACTCATGAGCATGCAGGTCAAACATCTTTCAAGCACCTTCTCGCCTGCAGAACTGGTGTTTTATCGATCGGTATTCGGACTGATTTCGATTTGGGTCATGATTGCATCCACACGTCGTCAGTGGCTGGCGCCACTGGTGACGCGGCAGTTGCGCGCCCATTTCTGGCGTGGTTTGTCGGGCTTTACCGCGCTGGTGCTGTTTTTCTATGCCATTGCGCGATTGCCGCTGGCCACAGCCGTCACCCTCAACTATACGGCGCCACTGTTTTTGGCCGCGTTATCCGCATGGTGGCTGCATGAGCGTCATGGGCGCGGGTTGGTGGGCGCGGTGCTGCTGGGTTTTGTCGGCATCGTGTTACTGCTGCGCCCGCAAGTACAGGGGCAGGACTGGCTGCCCGCATTGGCTGGACTGGTCTCGGGCATGCTGGCGGCGGTGGCCTACGTCAATGTCAAACGACTCGGCAAGTTGGGCGAGCCGGAATGGCGGGTGGTGTTTTATTTCACCTTACTGGCGACACTGGGGGGCGGAGCGTGGATGCTGGTTGCGGGTTTTCATCAGCCGCGTGCCGAAGACTGGCCTTGGCTGATTGGCATTGGAGTGTCGGCCACCCTGGCACAGCTGGCACTGACCCGTGCTTACCATCGCGGCCGTACGCTTATCGTGGGTGCGCTGGCCTATACAACCGTGGGATTTTCGGCTGTATATGGCGTGTTGTTGTTTGGCGAGCGCCTGCCCCTGCAAGCCTGGATGGGGATGGCAGTGGTGGCGCTGGCTGGCGTATGGGCAGTACGTGCTTCTACGCCTGCGCACGTTGATTCGCTATAGTTCGCTTATTCGCCACAGGAGATTTACATGATCAAGCTCGATGTTAATAAAAACCAGATTGCCGTATCCGTCATGGGCCAATTCACGCTGGAGGATTACCGCGAGTTTGAACAGGCCGTGTGCTATGGCATTCAGTTCAAGGGAACGGTCAACGTGCTGTTCGACCTGCGGGACATGTTGTCTTACAGCGTGGATGTTGCGTGGGAAGAACTCAAGTTTTCACGCGAGCATAAAAATGATTTTGGGCGCATCGCCATTCTGACCGGCGAT
>JAGXGP010000139.1 GCA_024636775.1 Hydrogenophilales bacterium | reverse complement strand
GTGGCACTCAGCCCACAGATATCGAAGTGGTGGAGATCAATGCCGATGCGCGGGCACAATTGGCCGCGCGCTACGGCGTGGTCACGCACTCGGATGTGTCGCAAGCGCGGCTCCATGCCCTGATCGTGCTGGCAGTGAAACCACAAATCCTGCCTCAGGTGTCAGCCATGCTGACATCCCGCTTAGCCGGCCAGTTGGTGGTTTCAATCGCCGCCGGGGTCCGGGTAGCGGACCTTTCCCGCTGGCTGGGCGGGCATGAGCGCATCGTCCGCGCCATGCCCAATACGCCCGCGCTGGTGCAGGCCGGGATGACGGGCTTGTTTGCACCTGCTGCGGTCAGCCTTGATGCACGATCACAAGCCGAAGCGGTGTTGCGTGCCGTGGGGGGCGTGGTGTGGGTAGAGGAGGAGCCGCAACTGGATGCGGTGACGGCGGTTTCCGGGAGCGGCCCGGCCTATGTGTTTTATTGCATCGAAGCGCTGGAAGCCGCTGCGGTGGCACAGGGCCTGCCCGCAGCCACGGCGCGTCAACTGGCACTGCGCACATTTTTTGGTGCGGCCAAACTGGCATTGGAGTCGGGTGAAGAACCGGGCGTGCTGCGCGCACGCGTCACGTCCAAAGGCGGCACCACCGAACGTGGCGTTGAAGCGCTGGAAGCGGCAGCGGTCAATCTCGCCATCGGCCAGGCGGTGGAAGCCGCAAGCCGTCGTAGCGCTGAGTTGGGTGATGAACTGGGTCGACTCGCATGATTTCAGGCGCGCTGGCCTTCCTGCTGCAAACACTGGGTAATCTGTTTGTGATTGCAGTGCTGCTGCGTTTCATGATGCAGCTGTTCAGGGTGCCATTTCGCAATCCCTTTGCTGCATTCATCGTGGTGATCACCGACTTTGCGGTAAAGCCGCTACGCCGTTTGGTGCCGGGTCTGTTTGGCCTGGACTGGGCCTGTGTGCTCCTTGCGCTACTGGTTGAGACTGCGGTGGTGGTCGCCATCTACTGGCTCAACGGTTACCCGTTCGCGTTGGCAGGTAGCGCGGTGTGGTCGGTGATGCTCGGTTTGGGGGTGGTGCGGTTGTTGAGCCTCACGGTGTATCTGATTATCGGCCTCACCCTGGTTCGGGCGGTATTGTCCTGGGTGAATGCCAATACGCCGCTGGTGCCCGTGGTGTATGCGTTGTCAGAGCCATTTCTACAACCGTTGCGACGCATTATTCCGATGATTTCCAATGTAGACCTGACGCCGCTGGTGTTGTTTATCCTGTGTCAGCTGGTTCTGATGGTGCCGATACTGGCAATGGAACGGGCGCTACTTGCCGCTCTCTGACGGTAGCGTGAACAGGCCCCCGGTTTGGGCGCAACACCACGATGGAGAATGGCGGTTGGACCTGCATGTGCAACCGGCGGCCAGGCTGACCGCTGTGGTCGGCGAACACGGTGGGCGGCTGAAACTAAAGATTGCCGCACCCGCTGTCGATAATAAAGCGAATGCGCATCTGTTGGCCTGGTTGGCCGCGCAATGGGGAGTGCCCAAGTCAGCGGTGCGTCTGGTTAGAGGAGAGACTTCCAGGCAGAAAACCGTGGCGGTGTGCGGTGTCGACACACCTTGGCGGGTGCTCGTTTAATGGCTATCGAAAAAATCAATAAAACATGAGTATCCATCTGGAACAGGAAGTTGCCGACTACAGCGAACGGCGAATGAAGCTGGCGACAGCGATTACGGACTATGCCGACTGGCTGGACCGGCAGCATGGTATTGATGCCGAACGGACCCTGCGGCTGGCCGATACGGCTTCAAGCCTGCGGCAAGACAAGCTGGTGGTCGCCTTTGTTGCCGAATTTTCGCGCGGCAAGACCGAACTGATTAACGCCCTGTTTTTTGCTGACCACGGGCAGCGTTTACTTCCCTCCGATGCCGGGCGCACCACCATGTGCCCGACCGAGTTGTATTCCAATAAGGACGAGCCTCCCTGCCTGAGCCTGCTTCCGATCGAGACACGCCGCCGCAGTGAGTCCCTGGCCCACCTCAAGCGCATGCCGATCGAATGGTGTCGAGTGAGTCTGGACCCAGAGGACCCGCGTCAGCTGCAGGAAAGCCTGAAAAAATTAACCGAAACCAGGCCGATGGCCGCGGTTGACGCCATCGAAATGGGTCTGTGGAACGGTGACGACCCCAGTGAGCGTCACCTGTTGCGCGCTGATGGCACGGTGGAGGTGCCGGCCTGGCGCTACGCCACTGTCAACTATCCGCACCCCTTGCTGCAGGCGGGATTGTCCATTCTGGATACGCCCGGGCTCAACGCCCTGGGTGCCGAGCCGGAGCTCACGCTATCGGTGATCCCCAATGCGCATGCGGTGATGTACCTCCTGGCGATGGATACCGGGGTGACGCGTTCGGATCTGGAAATCTGGCAAAAGCACGTTCATCGCCATGCCAATTACCACGTCGCCGTACTGAACAAGGTCGACATGCTGTGGGATGAATTAAAGAGTGATTCCGAGGTGCAGGCCACCATTGAGCGGCAGATGGAAGAAACCGCTCGCGTGCTGAAACTGCCACGCAGCCGGGTGTTTGCCGTGTCTGCGCAAAAAGCACTGGTCGCAAAAGTACGCGGCGATGCAGAGTTACGTGTGCGTTCAGGGATTGAATCGCTGGAGTATCTGTTGGCACACCAGGTGATCCCGGCACGGCGAGACATGTTGTATCACGCGGTGAATCACGAGGTGAACGTCCTGCTCGACGGGAGCCGTGTAGACATGGTGGCCCGCATCAAACGCAGCAGCGACGATTTGATTCAGCTGACTCAGCTTTCCGGCAAGAACCGAGAGCTGGTCGAGCAGGCCCGTGTCACATTGCAGCTCGAGAAAGACAGCTACGACGCCACAGCCAGTCAGTTCAGAGCCACTCGAAAAATGCTGAAAGCGCAAGGCGAGCATTTATTGAGGCATCTCTCGGACGATACCTTGAGCGTCATTTGCAAGTCGGGCCGTGCGGCCATGGAAGCCAGCTTGACCACCCGCGGCCTGACCGGGGGTATCCGCCAATTGAGTGAACAAATGAGTGGGCGCCTGGAACAGGCGAAACTCCAGGCGGACAATATGCTGGATGCGTTGGACCAGGCTTATTCGCGCTTTCACAGCAAGCATAATCTTCCCAAGATGCAGGTCCCAAGGCTGGATTTAGGGGCTTATCGCAATCGACTACAGGGATTGATGCGTGAAACCGAAGCTTTTTGCAAAGACCCCGCCAACCTGATGCTGGAAAAGCGATTCATGATCCGTCGCTTTTATGCGGGTCTGGCTGTAGAGGCGCGCAAGGCATTCAATCTCGCACGGCTCGAAGCCGAACGCTGGTTGCGGATTGCGCTTGATCCCGTCATGACCCGTATACGTGAACATAAACAGTATCTCGATACGCGCCTGGACAACCTGAAGCGGATTTTGGAGAACATGGGTACGCTGAAAAACCGCATGGCGCGGGTCAAGGATGAAATCGGCGCATTACGCAACGAAAAAGCCGAATTGACACGCATCGTCGCGCAATTCTCCGCCTGACTCGGGGGCCCTGAGACCTGACTCGCTACGGGTCAGGTGTTGAGACGATTCAACAACCCCGCCGTTTTATCCGGATCGGTGTTTTTCAGCAGGCGCTGGATGGTTGGCGACAATTCTTCCAGATGCGACTTCAGTATCTGCTGCTTGACCTGCAGCAAGCTGGCAGGCTGCATTGAAAACGACCTTAAGCCCAGTGCCAGCAAAAGTCGCGTCAGCGATGGATCGCCTGCCATTTCACCGCAAACAGACACCGGCTTGCCGAGTTTTGCACCCGCACGAATGGTGTGCTGAATCAGGTGGAGTACTGCTGGATGCAGCGGATCGTAAAGGTGTGCGACGCTGTCATCCGCACGGTCGATCGCAAGCGTGTACTGGATCAGGTCATTGGTGCCGATCGATAGAAAATCCAGATGTTCGGCAAAGAACCCGGCCGAGAGTGCGGCTGCTGGCACTTCAATCATGCCGCCGACAGGAATATTCTCGTCAAACTTCAGCCCGTCTTTTCTCAATGAAACACGCGCTTCTTCAATGCGCAGCAAGGTTTGCCGGAGCTCGCTAAAACTGACCAGCATCGGGATCAGCATACGGATCTGACCATGTTGTGATGCCCGTAAAATCGCGCGTAGCTGCGTGTGAAACAACCCGGGTTCGGCCAGGCACAAGCGGATTGCGCGCAGGCCCAGTGCTGGATTGTCGGCTACGGTGTGACCCCAGGGCGCCTGTTTGTCCGCACCCAGGTCCAGCGTCCGGATGGTGACCGGTTTGCCATTCAGGGCTTCGGCCACGGCTTTGTAGGATTCGTATTGTTCATCTTCGCTGGGTAAATCGTCGCGGTTCAGAAACAAAAACTCGCTGCGGAACAAACCCACGCCGTGGGCCCCGGCTGTTTTCACGGCATCCACATCCTGCAGCAATTCAATGTTCGCCATCAGCTCGATGGGGGTGCCATCGAGCGTGGCAGATTTGCTGGTTTTCAGGCGCTTCAGCTTGTCGGTGTCGATGCGCCACTGGTTTTGTTTCAACCGGTATTCGGTCAAAACAGACTCGTCTGGATTGACGATCACGACGCCATCGCGGCCATCGACAATCAGCAGGTCGTGATCGCGAATCAAACCCCGAGCATTGTGTAGCGCCATGACTGACGGCATGGCCATGCCGCGCGCCAGAATCGCTGTGTGTGAGGTGGAGCCACCCAGGTCGGTAATGAACGCAGCAAAGTGCACGTTTTTGAACAACACCATGTCGGCAGGCGACAATTCGTGTGCGACCAGAATGCGCTCGACATCAAAATCGATATCCAGCGGCAAGTGGCTGGGGTGGCCCGTCAATACTTTGAGTACACGCTGTACCACTTGCACGACATCTTCCTGGCGGCTGCGCAAATAGGCATCGTCGATTTCCTCGAAGCGCGCCACCAGTGCATCCATTTGTTGCGCAAGTGCCCACTCGGCGTTGCATTGCGTTTCGCGGATCAGGCGCTTGGGTTCTTCGGCGATCATCGAATCGCCAAGGAACATCAGGTGCATATCCAGAAAAACTGAAAGCTCAGCCGGGGCGTTGGGCGGAATATGGCTGCGCAAGGTCTCGAGTTCGGCACGTGTGGTCTGGATCGCGTCTTCAAAACGCGCGAGTTCTTCCTTGATGTATTTGCGCTCGAGCATGTATTGCGGCACTTCGACGCGCGCGCTGGATGCCAGATGCGCATAGCCGATAGCGATACCGCCCGAAACGCCAATCCCATGCAGGGAAAAACTCACAATTCCTCCCCGAATCCGCTGGTAATCAGCTCGGCCAATGCGTCGATTGCTTCCTGCTCGTCTTCCCCGCTGGTTTCCAGCGTAACGGTGCTGCCTTTGGCGGCAGCCAGCATCATCACGCCCATGATGCTTTTGGCATTGATGCGACGACCATTGCGGGCCATGAATACGTCGCTTTTGTATTGGGATGCTAATTGGGTCAACTTGGCCGAGGGGCGCGCATGCAGCCCCAGTCTGTTCATGATTTCAACGTCCCGTTGCTGCATGGCACATGGTCTCGGAAATATGGTTAATGCTGTTGCGCCCACCTTCGACAATTCTTACGATCAGTTGGGGCAGTGGGAGGGAATCGCGATAGTTCAGGGCCTTGATCAGCATCGGCAGATTGACACCTGAAATGCCTTCAATGTGAGCCGGTTCAAGCAGCCGGCACAAGGTGTTGCTGGGGG
Organism: Hydrogenophilales bacterium; assembly: GCA_024636775.1. Taxonomy (GTDB): domain Bacteria; phylum Pseudomonadota; class Gammaproteobacteria; order Burkholderiales; family Thiobacillaceae; genus Thiobacillus. The sequence continues at coordinate 239 of JAGXGP010000139.1, read as the reverse complement.
TGGCGCCGTACACATCGGTCAGCACCAGGATGCCGTCGCCTTCATCCAGTTCGGCCAGCCGAGATTGCAAGGCCTTCTGGCGCTCGTCCGGATCGGCATGGCCGATGAAATCCAGCGTGGCGAGTTTTTCTGGACGCTGGCCCAGCACGTGCGCAGCGCAGTCGACCAGACTGTCGGCGAGCGAACCGTGAGCGACGATGAGGATGCCTATCATTGGATAAATGTCAGACTAAAAGCAG
>JAGXGP010000138.1 GCA_024636775.1 Hydrogenophilales bacterium | reverse complement strand
CCGGCATTCTAACCAAATTGACCCCTTCTCCGGAAGCCCAATAGCAGAAAGTCGTAGCACATCCCCGCCACACGTTATAATCGCGGCGTGGCGAAATCACGCCAAGCCTATGAATTTAATCACTATGCGCAAACTCTGGTTACTTTTTGCCCAATCCACCACGGTGGCCTTGAGCGTGTTGTTCATCATCGCTTTATTCAAACCCGACCTGTTGCGCTGGCAGCCACAGCAGCAAAGTCTCACTATTCAGCAGGCGCAGCAGACGGCTGGCGGCAGGCTGACGCCCAGCGAATCGTTCGCCCCTTCTGCGAAAAAAGTCATTCCAACGGTGGTGAATATTTTCACCCAGCAAAAAATAAGTGATCCTGCGCATCCCGCGCTGGAAGACCCGGTTTTCCGCTATTTTTTCGGTGATCGACTGGACCCCAAGCCACGCCAGGCTTCCAATCTCGGTTCGGGCGTGATTGTGAGCGCGAATGGTTACATCCTGACCAACCACCATGTGGTCGTAGCGGCCGATGAAATCCAGGTTGCCCTGGCCGACGGCCGAACACTTCCCGCACGCGTGGTAGGCGCAGACCCGGAGACCGATCTGGCCGTCCTGAAAATCGAAGCCAACGATCTACCCGCCATCACATTTGCCCAGGCCGAAAGCCTCAATGTCGGTGACTGGGTGCTGGCAGTAGGCAATCCCTTCGGTGTGGGGCAGACAGTAACGGCTGGCATTGTCAGCGCACTGGGCCGAACCCATCTCGGCATCAATACGTTCGAAAATTTTATCCAGACCGATGCAGCCATCAATCCTGGGAATTCGGGCGGTGCGCTGGTCGATGCGGCCGGCAACCTGGTAGGCGTCAATAGCGCCATTTATTCACGGACCGGGGGCTCGCAAGGCATTGGATTTGCCATCCCCGTGAGCATTGCACGTCTGGTGATGGAGCAAATCATCAAAACCGGCAGTGTGACGCGAGGCTGGGTGGGGATCGAAGTGCAGGACCTGACGCCCGAACTGGCTGACTCCTTTGGTCTCAAGAGTGCAGAAGGTGCGCTGATTGCGGGCGTATTGAAAGGGGGCCCGGCGGAAGTGGGGGGTGTCCGCCCAGGTGACATTCTGCTAAGTGTCGACAACAAAGCGGTCGTTGATTCATCCTCGCTGCTCAACCTGATCGCCGAATTAAACCCAGGCACCAGTGCGAAACTCAGGGTCTCGCGCAAGCAAAAACAGCTGGAACTGAAAATCCAGGTGGATCGGCGCCCCATTCAGCTCACGCCTGTACCGCAATTGCCCTAATGTTATTGACTAGTCCGGCTGCGTTTGTTCTAACGCACGAACGCGTGTTGGATAAGTGTAAGGATCCCGCTCCATCGCCGGCAGGCGCCAGCGCAAGGCGTTGAGCGCTTTTTGATTCAACGCAGGATCCTGCACACGCAGACTGGCCATGATCAGCACGTCCGAGGGCGAATACAGTGCGCCATCAGCCAGCGCCGGCTCCGGTTGCAAGGTTGCCAGCAAGGGATGGGCCTCATGCTTCCAGCCCTGCTCACTCCAAAACAATTGCCAGGCGGTTAGCGCAATTTGTCGCGCACGAACACGCGACTGTTCGTTTCCGGTTGCATCGGCATGATCCAGCAACCCCTGCACAACGTAAGCGTAGTCCTCCAACTCGGCGTCTGGCAGGATCTTTCCACGCGCCATACTTTTCATCAATCGTCCATCCCTTGCCAGCCGAGACAGAATAAATTTCTGGAGACGATCGGCACGTGGCCGATAGTCTTTATCCAGCTGCGAAATAGCCTGGCTGAACGCTGACAAAGCAAGACCATTCAGGCCCGCATTCATTTTAGTGTCTTTGGGTAGGCTGCGTGCATGTCGAACCGGGCGAAGAATACGTGCGGCATCCGTTAACAATCGACGTTCATTAGCGGTTGGGGACGAATACTCCGCCGGCAAATAGCCTTCGTCAAAACTGCGTGCCGCATCAAGTCGCCACACCCGTTTTGCTGCCGAATAAGCTTCCGGCGACAAACGCCGCTTCAGTTCTTCTGGTTCCCATAGATAGGTGGCCCCTTCGCGCCCGGCTGCATCAACTGCCGAGGTGCTGCTATAGAAGCCGCCACTGGCATCCTGCAATTCATCCTGCATGAACGCAAGCGTGCTGCGCGCAATATCGCGATAACGCGGCTGGCGCAACACTGTCGCTGCACGCAAGTAAAGCGTGACCAGATGCGCATTGTCGTAAAGCATTTTTTCGAAATGTGGCGTATCCCAGCCCGGGTCTACCGTATAGCGAAAAAAGCCTCCACCAACATGGTCACGCATGCCCCGTGCGGCCATTTGATCGAGCGTCAACCGCAAAAAATCGGCCAGCTTTGTATCAGGCTGCTGCGCTTGTCGTTCGAGCAAGGCACCCAGCTGGGGGGCCATGGGAAACTTACTGACCTGCCCAAAGCCGCCCTGCTGCGTATCGGCTTCTTGCCAGATACCCGCCATAAATTGCTGCCAGGCGCGGGCGGTGCGCGCCGCAGTCAGTGGTGCGCCAACGGGCTGTTGAGCGGGCGGCTGCATCGCCTGCGTCGCCAGGCGCCGGATGCCTGCTTTATCCGACGCCCATCGGCCTGAAAGTTGTGACAGCAACTTGCGAAAATCGTCTGGCGGCGCATACAAGACGACATAGGCAGGGTGGCCTTCTGGCGTTACAAACGCATTCAAAGGCCAACCCGACGCGCCCGTCAGACGCGCTGAAAAATTTTGCAGCGCATCGTCAAGGCCACTGTTGAGCTCACGGTCGACCTTAATCGGGATAAAGTCACGGTTAAGGATGGCTGCAATCTGTTTGTTTTTATAGCTTTCACGCTGCATCACGTGACACCAATGGCAAGCGAAGTAACCCACCGAGACGAATAACAGTTTGTTTTCGCGGCGCGCGCGGGCAAGCGTATCGGCATTCCATTCCTGCCACGCCACCGGGTCGCTTCCATGTAAAGCAAGATAGGGCGATGGGTGATTTGCCAATTGATTGACTGGCGCCGCCGACCATGCGGCGCCAGTCAGGCAAGAAATCAGCAGCAAACTGCTAACCGCACCCCTGCACTTAAACGCGAACATAGGTCCAACCCTGCTGAAGGCGCGTCACGATTTCGCTGATCGCAGTGGGGGCTGTCGTTGCGGCGGGCAATAACACCACTTTCTTCCCCTCACCATTAAACCGCGCAATAGCCTGGCTGCACGCAACAAACTGCAGCGTAACGTGGCGTTTTTTCATCAGGGAAATACGATCGGAATAAGGACTAACCCCTGCTCGCAACAATTCCAGTCCATGGTTGTTGGCGAGGATTTCGAGCTGCATTGTGCGACCCTGTCGCTCAGCCTGATCCAGCAGAACCTCGGCCTGATCGAGTACATCTTTCATTTTCTTGGGTGAAGCGCTGTCTAGGTGAAATAACACTTTATCGGGGTCAGCCTTGCGAACCAGACTTACAGTCTGGTAGCCGTTTGCTGCAATAGCAGCAGAATGAGTAGGGAAAAAGGTGGACGACTCGGTCACAGCTTGTCGTTCCAGGCTATGCAATAGCCATCCACCGCTTAATCCCGCAAGCAAGATGAGGCAGCCAAAAGCGCAATGCCGCATGAATTTCCGACGCGGAGCGACATGCCCTACCCAACCTCGGGTAACAGGCGGATCTGCATAGGCTAACCGGACCATACTCTGCAAATCACGCAAAGCCCCCACCCGTTGCGCCAACTCCGGGTCATGGCGCATTTGAGCAATGAGCGACTCACTCTCGGCCACATCGAATTCACCATCGATAAACGCATGCAGTGATTCATCCGAAACAAAGGATTTCATTTCACCCTCCTAAGCAACGGCTTGGCTAAAGAATGTGCTGCCGCTGCATCCAGCGTGGTTTTAAGGCTGGCGCGCGCACGCGACAATCGGCTCATTACCGTACCCACCGGGATATCCAGAATGCCTGCCACCTCGGCGTAGCTAAACTCTTCCAGGTCGACCAGAGTCAGCACTTGGCGCTGACCCTGCGGCAGGCGTTCCACGGCAGCACGCACACACGCGACCACCTGTTCACGATGACAGCAAGCCTCAGGGGAAGCCACCGTGGATTCAAGGATGTCCTGCAAATCATCCACATCATCAAAATCATGCCTGCTGCGCAAATGGTCGAGCCAGCAATGATTCATGATGGCTACCATCCAGGCCTTGAGTGCTGCCGGTTCGCGCAGTTGCGCACGACGAACCCAGGCTTTGGATAGTGTTTCCTGCACCAGATCATCGGAGAGTGTCGGGTCGTGACACCATGAGTAGGCGATGCGATACAGCACAGGGCGCTGAGCCTCAATACTGGGGCGCATAGGGCCCATTAATAATCGTGTAATAATGGTCATGACGGTTTGACGTGGGTTCTAGTCTATTTATTCCATCTATATGAAGGACTTGATAGCGTTACCATGGCCCTGTTGGTGCGACGTGGGAAGCGACTCTCATTACTCCATAGAAATAAAGTTCTGGATATGGAATAAGCATGCCACTCCCTGCGTCCTCTCAATAGAGGCTTTTGGAGAAAGCCCATTTAATTCACTATCTACAGGAGACTTATAATGATGACACGCACACTGACCCCCATTCTTGCAGCTCTGATGCTGTCCGTTGCCCCGATGGCTAGCGCCGGCCCGCTGGCTGAAGCTGCAGGCCCATCGGCTTCCGCAGAAGAAAAAGTGGTTTATCACGTCAACGACAGTGAAAACGCTACCGCCGCAATGCGCAATGTGAAAAACCACATGAACGCCGCCCCCGATGCAAAAATCGTGATTGTGACGCACAGCAAGGGTATTGATTTCCTGCTTCAGGGCGCTGCTGACAAAAACGGCAACCCATATGAACCGACCGTCCAGGCGTTGAAAGCCAAAGGCGTTGATTTCCGTGTCTGCAACAACACGTTGGTAAGCCGCAAGATCGATCCCAAAACCGTTCTGCCCGAAGCCAGCATCGTCCCTTCAGGCGTAGCCGAAATCGGCCGCATGCAGTCCAAAGAAGGATATGTGTATCTGAAGCCCTAAGGATAGATCCACTGCGACTTCAAAATCGTAGTGTCGTCACAGGCACTGATGCGCAATACAAAAATCCGACCTCAAAAGGGTCGGATTTTTTCATGCTTACGCGCTATTCGTTGCGGATGAAGTGTTCTCGATAATATTTGAGTTCATCGATCGATTCATATATATCCGCCAGCGCCTCATGCTTGTTTGACTTTTTGAACCCTTCAGACAATCCCGGCCGCCAACGCTTGGCCAGTTCCTTCAAGGTGCTGACATCCAGATTGCGGTAATGGAAGAATGCTTCCAATTGCGGCATGGAACGCGCCATGAAACGCCGATCTTGGCAAATTGAATTGCCACACATGGGCGACACTTTGGCCGCAACGTGCTGTTTTACAAACTCCAGCATTTGCGCCTCGGCTTCGGCTTCGTTCAGCTGCGAGGCCTTGACGCGATCGATCAGCCCCGATTTGCCGTGGGTACCCTTGTTCCAGTTATCCATGGCATTCATCACTTCGTCTGACTGATGCACCACCAGCACCGGGCCTTCTGCCACGGTATTGAGATCGGCGTCAGTGACGACGATAGCCACTTCGATAATGCGATCCGTTTCGGGCGACAAGCCGGTCATTTCCATGTCCAGCCAAAGCAGATGTGTAGGATTCAAAGCCATATCAGCATTCCTTCAAGAAAACAGCCGGTCATTTTCGCACAGACGGCTTGTAAAACTGGCGCAATTGCCTTCCTGTGACGATAATGCACAGGTAATCCAGATTAAAGGAGCCATGAATGAAAACCCTGTTCACCCTTGTTTTTAGTGCCTTGCTAGCCAGCAGCGCCCATGCTGCCCCTTTTGAAAAAGGCGACCCCGCCAAGGGTAAGGCCTTGCATGACAAATCCTGTACCAGCTGCCACGTAGGTATGTACGGGGGGGACGGCAGCAAGATGTATACGCGCGCAGACCATAAAACCAAAACGGCGCAACAACTCGCCGCACGCATTTCCGGTTGCAATGCCAATACGGGCGCCGGCTGGTTCCCCGAAGACGAAGCGCATGTGGCAGCCTTCCTCAATCAACAGTATTACAAGTTCAAGTAAGGCCGCGTCATGTCCAGCGTAGCCAAAGAACTTGCCCGGAAGAAATGCTCGCATGTCGAAAGCAGTGTTGAACCACTGACGGATGCGCAGGTGGAGCCATTGCTGAAAGGGCTGGCCGGCTGGCAACGCGATGGCAAGAAAATTATCAAGGAATACAAATTCAAGGATCACTACCAGACCCAGGCTTTCACCAACGCGGTGATGTGGGTGTCGCACCGCGAAGATCACCACCCCAGCCTTACCGTAGGCTACAACACCTGTCAGGTGGAATATTGGACGCATACCGTAGGTGGCTTGTCTGAAAACGATTTCATCTGCGCAGCCAAGGTCGACAACCTGCTTGAATCCTAAGACATGACCGCCCTGACCGGACGGGTTATTGCTGCATTCAGCCGCCGCTTTATCGTTGAGACCGCCACTGGCGAATTGCCCTGCCAGGTCAAAGGCCGTCATCTGCGTGTGGTGTGCGGTGATCAGGTTGAGATTCGGCAGGATGGTGATGCGGGTGTAATCGAAGCTGTATTACCGCGCACCAGCTTGCTTTACCGTTCCGATGCGTTCAAGTCCAAAGCGATCGCCGCCAACGTCACCCAGTTGGCGGTGGTGGTGGCAGCACGCCCAAGTTTTTCGATGGAACTGGTACAACGCTGCATTTTGGCCGCCGAAGACCAGGACATCGTCAGTCTGGTCATTCTCAACAAAACCGACTTGCCTGAAACCCCGCCCGCGCTCGACCGCCTGGGTCTGCTCACGCGCATTGGCTATCCGTTACTGACCCTGTCTGCGCTAACCGACGTGGAGCCGTTACGGCCGGCTTTACACGGCCACACCACGTTGCTTATTGGGCAATCGGGAATGGGCAAGTCGACACTGATCAATGCCCTATTCCCCCTGGCCGGGGTAAGAACGGCCGAGTACTCCGAAGCCCTCGACAGTGGCCGCCATACCACGACCCACACCCGTCTGCACCGGCTGGATGCCGAGTCCTCAGTGATTGACTCCCCGGGGTTGCAGGAATTTGCGCTGCAACACATGGATGGCCACGCGCTGGCAAATGCTTTTATCGACTTCCGTCCTTATCTGGGGCACTGCCGCTTTCGCGACTGCAAGCACGAAACCGAACCCGGTTGCCGGCTCCAAGAGGCGGTCGCCGCGGGTGAGGTCGACGCCTCCCGGCTCAAGCTGTTCCAGATCTTGCGACGCCTGCAGCAAAACGCGGCACAACGCCTATAAAAGAGGGGCAAACAGGCATTCCAAGGAGAAAGCCATGAAGCTTATTCTGTTGATGGTGTTATGGCTCGGTGTGCTTGCTCCAGCACAGGCAAGCGGGAAATGGGTGGCCACCCCTTATGCGCCCGCCAAAGTCATGTTCGAGTTCTACTTCGACGACCCGCAAAAAATCGGCAGCGCATTATATTGGGTGCGCTCTTTGATGAACCCGTTACTCGCAGCGCCCTACAATTACACACCGGAAGACCAGAAAATCATCATCGTGATACACGGCACTGAAATCGTGACCGTGGCGAAGAAAAACGAAGCGAAGTACCAGGAAGTGGTCGATCGCATGCGCTATTACGCGGACCTGGGCGTGACGTTCAAGGTATGCGGACAAGCTGCCGAAGATTACGGCTATGCGGTGAAGGACTTTCAGGACTTCATTGAGGTTGTGCCCAACGCCATCACCGAACTGACGCACTGGCAACAACAAGGTTATGCGTTGATCATCCCGCAGATACTCGACAAGAAAATCAACATCGAGGCAATCCGCTAGATTTTGAGGGCTGCCTTATTCAGGCCAGTGCTTGATATAGCGTTTTAACAGGCTGTTTTCAAACTTTGCTTCCTTGAGGCTGGCCCGCGCCACATCATGGAAAGAAATAATGCCGTACAGCTTGTCGCCATCCAGAATCGGTAGATGGCCAATGTGCGACTTGGTCATCACGTCACGTGCGTAGTCGACTGAGTCATCGGCACTGGCGACCACGGGCTCGGCCACCATGATGGTGCTGACTTCGGCATCCTTAAGGTCACAGCCCTGCTTGAGCATCCCTTGCACGACATCGCGCTCGGTCAACAAGCCCACCATCTCGCCGTCTTTCAACACCACCAGCGAACCTACGCCTAATCCCACCAGCTTTTCGACCGCACTTGATACTGTGTCGGTTGGCGCAATGCTATGAATTTCGGCACTCTTGTGGGTAAGGATTTCTCGAATTTGCATAGGGCTCTCCGGTTTTAGCTTGTTGTGAAATGTAATGATAACCAAAGCTTGCCCATATCACGATGGGGGCTTATCCGTCAGGGCCTGAGCAATGCAGATTCAACCTGCTGACGCATTTCGGCTCCGCTCAACACCTCTATCAGCGCCAACGCAAAGTCCATCGCCGTGCCCGGACCGCGTGAGGTCAACACGTTTCCATCCTGCACCACGGCCGCAGT
>JAGXGP010000137.1 GCA_024636775.1 Hydrogenophilales bacterium | reverse complement strand
GACAAGAACCGGCTGCGCATCGTCGAAGATGTGCGAATCGTGCGTGGCGGCTGCCTGATCGAAACCCCGCAGGGGGATCTCGACGCCACCTTGCCCGCACGCTGGCGCCAGGTGGTCATGGTGCTGGGGTCCAACCTGAACTGGATCGAGTAATGGACCGTATCGTCCGCCTGCGCGAATACTTGGCTGATTGCCGCCGTGCAGTCAGTTGGGCGACGCCGATCGCAACCAGCGGACGCCTCACCCGGGTTTCGGGTTTGGTGATGGAAGCGGTTGGCTTGCGCTTGCCGGTGGGCAGCCAGTGTCACATCCAGGTTCCGGGCGGGCAGAGTATCGAAGCCGAGGTGGCCGGGTTTTCCGGTGATCGCCTGTTTATCATGCCGGCGACCGATATTTACGGCGTGATGCCGGGTGCCCGCGTGATTCCCGACAACCCGATGGCGGCCCAACCCCCGCGTTTGGGGCTGCGCTATGTGCCGCGTCGTCGCGCGCAGGATCGGGTGCGACAGGTTCCGGTGGGCGACCGATTGCTGGGACGCGTGCTTGACGGTGCCGGAAGACCGCTCGATGGCATGGGCTCGCTCTCGTTGGAGCGCCGGATTCCGCTTTACAGTCGGCCGATCAATCCGCTGGAACGTGCGCCCATCAGACAGACGCTGGATGTGGGCGTGCGCGCAATCAATGGGTTGTTGACCGTGGGTCGTGGGCAGCGACTGGGCCTGTTTGCCGGCAGCGGCGTGGGTAAAAGCGTGTTGCTTGGCATGATGGCGCGCTTTACCGAGGCCGACGTGGTGGTGGTGGGGTTGATCGGCGAACGTGGACGCGAGGTCAAGGAGTTCATCGACACCATCCTCGGACCTGAGGGTATGGCGCGTGCAGTTGTGGTGGCGGCCCCCTCCGACCATCCGCCTTTGATGCGGCTGAACGGTGCGGCCTATGCCATGTCGATAGCCGAATATTTTCGTGACCAAGGCAAGCACGTCCTGCTCATCATGGACTCGCTCACCCGTTACGCAATGGCGCAGCGCGAGGTGGCACTGGCGATCGGCGAGCCGCCCGCGACCAAAGGCTATCCGCCGTCGGTATTTGCCAAGTTGCCGCAACTGGCCGAACGCGCCGGCAATGGCCGCGCGGGCAGCGGCTCGATCACCGCATTTTTTACCGTGCTGATGGAAGGCGACGACCAGCAGGACCCGATCGCCGATGCGGCACGCGCAATTCTCGACGGACACATCGTGTTGAGCCGTGATCTGGCCGATGCCGGGCACTATCCTGCGATTGATGTCGAGGCGTCGATCAGTCGGGTTCAGCCTGATTTGTTGAACGAAGAGCAGCTTGAGCGAACCCGCCGCTTCAAATATCTGTATTCGCGCTACATGCGTAGTCGCGATTTGCTTTCCGTCGGTGCTTACGTGCCGGGTGCCGACCTGGTGCTGGATGAAGGGGTGAAACTGTATCCAAAAATGCAGGGTTATCTGATGCAGGGCATGCGAGAACGTGCCGGGATGGATGAAGCGCGTACAGGGCTGGATGAGGTGCTCGGGTGAAGCCGTTTGCGCTGGCGCGGGTGCTGCAGCTCGCTGAGAGCAAGCTTGAAACACAGGCACGTGCAGTCAAATTCGCACAAGGGATCTGGCTGCGGGCACGCGGCAGGCAGGTGCGACTGACGGCTGTACGCGACGCCCATATTGCGCAACTGGCAGTCGAATTGCGCGGTGGTGTGTCAGCCGATCAGTTGCAGGAAAAAAATCGTTTGCAGCTTGCACAGGCAGCCGATCGGCAGGCGGCACAAGCCACCATCGATGCCGCGTATCGTGAATGGCAGGCTCGGCTGGCCGAATGGATGCAGGAGGAAAATCGGGTGAAGGCTTTGCGATTGCTTGAACAACGCCATCTGGAACAGGCTGCAATCCAGGGAAAACGGATCGAACAACGTCAGCATGACGAGTTGGTGGAGTTGATGCATGGTCGTAGCGCGGGTGGGTGGAGGGCTCGCTGATGCAGGTGCTTGCACTCACGCCGGCCGAATTGGCTTTTTTGAACACAGCGCCGGATGCAACCGCACACTCGCAACAGCGGCTGACGCACCATCTGGCCAGCGTCCTGACAGCGCGACTCCGCTTGCCCGTCACGCTGCATGAAGTGCCGACCCCTGAACCGGCCCATGCCCAGTCGACCCCGGTCTGGCTTCCCGACGCCGTATTGGCAAGCCTGTGGCTGACGCGTCGTCTGGGCGGTAAGCATGTGTCAGGCGAGGCGCCTTTTGTTCCGCACACGCTGATTCAGACACTCAACGAAGTGTTGGCTGAGTGTTGGCTGGATGGGAGAACCCCCGAAGCATTGCCAACCGCATTGACTTGGCATCTCACAGCGGATCAGATGCAGGCACGGCTTGTAGTGCAGTTTCCACAACACCTGTCAGACATGACGAACTGGGCGCGAGGCGTGATAAACCATGTTTAATTTAGTTTCGGTCCAGCTTAAGACGACGCCATTTCTAGTCATTCCCGTCTTGCTGATGGCGCCGTCCTCGGCCATGGCTGCAACCGATACGGCAACCAGCCTGTTCACGGTGCTGCTCAGTCTGATTTTGATTCTGGGCGGATTTGTTGCCGTGGCGTGGTTCGCCCGCCGTTATTTGCCTGGCATGGGGTCGCAAGGCGTGGTCAAGGTAGTGGGGACAACGGCGGTTGGTACGCGAGAGAAGGTGGTGGTGGTCGAGGTGGACGGCACCTGGCTGCTGCTCGGAGTGGGCGGTGGCAATGTACGGTTGCTGCACACCCAACCCAAACCGGCAGACCCGAGCGCATCCGCATCCAACACCTTTCAGGTTGAACGTCCATGATGAAGCGGCTATTGGGGTGTGGATTGTTCCTGCTGGTGGCGTCCGCGTGGGGTGCTGAAAGCAGTGTGCCTTTGTTGAGCGTGACACCCGGTGCAGGAGGGCAGGTGATCGGCGTCCCGGGGGCAAGCCTGCCATGGTTACTGTTGTTCCCCTTTTTGCCGGCCTTGCTGCTGGCATTTACCGCGTTCACCCGCATTGCCGTCGTGCTGTTCCTGTTGCGGCAGGGGTTGGGCAGCCATACCGCGCCACCCAATCTGGTGCTGATGGGACTGGCGGTGTTGCTGACGATTTTTGTCATGTCACCCGCGCTCAAAACGATCAATGCCGAGGCCTATCAGCCTTATCTTTCGGGGTCACTGACGTTCAATGATGCGGCTGAGAGAGCCGCGACGCCGCTGAAGGTGTTCATGCTGCGACAAACCCGTGCCGAAGACCTGAGTCTTTTTACAGAAGATGATAAAACCATCGATTCGAAAAGGGTCGACAGCGTGCCTTTGGCTGCGCTGGCGCCGGCTTTTCTCACCAGCGAACTCAAAACCGCATTCCAGATCGGCTTCATGGTCGTGTTGCCGTTTCTGGTGATTGATCTGGTGGTCACCGCCGTGCTCACCGCGCTGGGCATGATCATGCTGCCGCCCCAGTTGGTGTCGCTGCCCTTGAAGCTGTTGCTGTTTGTTACCGTCGACGGTTGGCACCTTCTGGTGGGTTCGCTGATCGGGAGCTTTTGATGGAAGGCCTCGCGCGCGATACGCTCTGGCTGGTGGTGATGCTGGCCGCCCCGGTGCTGTTGGCAGGATTGCTCACCGCGTTTGCCATCAGCCTGTTCCAGGCGGCCACGCAAATCCTCGAACCTACGCTGTCCTTTGTACCCAAGCTCATTGTCATGCTGGTCGTGCTGGCCATTCTGGGTAGCTGGATGGGTGGGCAACTGGTCGAGTTTGCGCGCACCTTGTTGACCGATTTCCCCGGCTTGCTCGAATGATTCCATCTCAAAATCAACAATCTCATTGTCGACTTCGCCTTGCCGTACGACTTGTACTGTCTGCGGCTCGTCTTCGCGATCTTGTTGATTTTGAGATGGCAAATATAGTGTCCTATGCCGCTGAGTGAAACCCATCTGGCGGTCTGGCTGTTTGCCTTTGCCCGTCTGGCCGGGTGGACGTTGTTTGATCCATTGATTGGCCGTTTGCCTGTGTTGATGCGTTTGTTCATGGCAGCCGTTCTGGCCGCGGTTATGGTGCCCGGCTTGTCGAATGCAGCACTCGACCCCTTTACCGTGCAGGGCCTATTGGCGCTGAGCATGGAGATGGTGTGGGGCGCAGCGCTGGCTTTGTGCGTGTGGATGGTGTTTGCGGCAGTCACCGCGGCTTGGGTGTGGACCGGCCATACCGCCACGGGTGGCTTGCTGACGCTAACGGCCGAGCAGGCGGCGCCGGCTGATGCAGCCTGGCGCAACCTGGCTGGCTGGTTGGCGGCGATGGCATTTTTGGGCGCGAACGGTCATCTGCTGGTTATCGATGCCCTGCGTGCCAGCTTCGTGGTCATGCCGGTAGCAGCCTTGCCCGCAGCCAGCGATTTACGCCAACTGGCCGAAGCGGCCAGTTGGCTGTTTGCCACCGGGATGCAACTGGCGTTGCCTTTGCTCGCGTTGATGCTGTTGATTCAATTGGCGTTCGGTATCGTTGCGCGCACCACGCCGGGATTGGATATGGTTTCGGTCGGTTTGGGGCTGGGTACGCTGGGATTGATGGTCGTCTGGATATGGGCCCACTGGTTGCCGTGGGTATCGGTCAGGGCATTGAACAACTTGCGGTCTGGATGGGGCGGCTCGCTTCAAGATAACACTTGCTCGAGATGGCCTTGGCTGTGACCAGATAGATTAGAATGGCAGGATTTATCGCCTCATGGCCAGTCCAGCGGCGCATTACGGAAACAACGGAAACAAGAGCGGCGGAAACACTATGGCAGAATTCAAACCAGCCAGCGGAAGCCTGGTTGCGATCGTTACCCCCATGTCAGAAGGGGGCGCGCTCGATCTCGATGCATTGCGACGTCTGATCGACTGGCATATTGCAGAAGGCACGGATGGCATCGTCATCGTCGGCACGACCGGCGAATCCCCTACTGTCAAGTTTGATGAGCATTGTCTTCTGATCCGCACCGCAGTTGAACAGGCCGCAGGGCGCGTGCCAGTGATTGCCGGAACCGGCGCCAATTCCACCGTTGAGGCGATTGAGCTCACCGAATGCGCAAAGGCAGCAGGCGCGCAAGCTGGATTGTCGGTCGTGCCTTATTACAACAAGCCGACACAAGAAGGCCTCTACCAGCACTACAAGAAGATTGCCGAAGCAGTCGATCTTCCCTTGATTCTGTATAACGTCCCGGGTCGGACCGTGGCGGATTTGTCCAACGACACCACCTTGCGCCTGGCCGCAGTGCCTGGCATCGTCGGAGTGAAAGACGCCACCGGCAGCATGGAGCGTGTGGCTGATCTGATCCGCCGCGCACCCAAGGATTTTGCACTTTACAGCGGCGACGATGCATCAGCGATGCCCTTCATGTTGCTGGGCGGGCATGGCGTGATTTCGGTTACCGCCAACGTCGCACCGAAATTGATGCATGAAATGTGTGTGGCGGCGCGCGACGGGAACCTGCCGCGTGCGCGCGAACTCAATAATGCGTTGCTACCGTTGCACAGCAAGCTGTTTGTTGAAGCCAACCCGATTCCGGTCAAGTGGGCGTGTGTCGAGATGGGCCTGATCCCATCCGGCATGCGCCTGCCGTTGACACCGCTGTCTGGCGAACAGCATGAAACCGTGCGTGGCGCGTTGCGTCACGCGAATTTACTCTAGCAGGGTGCATGCACCCCGTCGGTTTAATTTAAGACTATCGATTTAGGATTCCCTTTTATGCGTTTATTGCCTTTGTTGTTGATCATGTCCGTCACCGTGTCGGCTTGCGGCATCATCGAAACCAAGAAGATTGACTACAAATCGGCAGGCAAACTGCCGACGCTGGAAGTGCCTCCCGATCTGACCGCGCCAAGCGGAGACAATCGCTACGCGATTCCCGACACACAGGGCAGTGGTAGCGCGACCTTGTCGACGTATAGCCAGGAACGCAAGGCGACGCCATCCGGCTCGACAACGTTGTTACCCACGCAGGAAAAAGCACGGATCGAACGCGCGGGTAGCCAGCGTTGGCTCGTGGTGCAGGCAACCCCGGAGCAGGTGTGGCCGGTACTCAAGGATTTCTGGCAGGAGACGGGCTTTATCGTCAATCTGGAATCGCCCGAAACCGGTGTGATTGAAACTGACTGGGCAGAGAACCGCGCAAAAATTCCGCAAGATTTAATTCGTCGTACGATTGGTAAAGTCATTGATGGGCTGTACTCGACCGCCGAGCGCGACAAATTCCGGACCCGCATCGAAGCGAACAAGGAAGGCACCGAAATTTACTTGAGCCATCGCGGCATGATTGAAGTTTACGACTCT
>JAGXGP010000136.1 GCA_024636775.1 Hydrogenophilales bacterium | reverse complement strand
GTCCTGACCTCGCCGAATGGGGGCTACCCGATGTCTAGAGGAAAATCTCCGTTCGCCCTGAACCAGCGGAAGGGTCGCCGCACAGCGGTGGGGCACCCACCGGCGTACCCCTTGCGGGTGCTGTCGAAGCCTGTCCTGAGCTCGCCGAATGGGGGCTACCCGATGTCTAGAGGGAATCCTCCGTTCGCCCTGAGCCAGCGGAAG
Source organism: Hydrogenophilales bacterium (assembly GCA_024636775.1). Classification (GTDB taxonomy): domain Bacteria; phylum Pseudomonadota; class Gammaproteobacteria; order Burkholderiales; family Thiobacillaceae; genus Thiobacillus. Next base: position 22,028 of record JAGXGP010000136.1, on the reverse strand, counting down.
GGTCGCCGCTCAGTGGCGGGGCACCCACCGGCGTATCCCTTGCGGGTGTTGTCGAAGCCTGTCCTGACCTCGCCGAATGGGGGCTACCCGATGTCTAGAGGAAAATCTCCGTTCGCCCTGAACCAGCGGAAGGGTCGCCGCTCAGCGGCGGAGCACCCACCGGCGTATCCCTTGCGGGTGTTGTCGAAGCCTGTCCTGAGCTCGCCGAATGGGGGCTGCCCGATGTCTAGAGGGAATTCTCCGTTCGCCCTGAGCTTGTCGAAGGGCTGCCCGGTGCTAGATTGAATACTCTGGGTTGGCCGGCGAATGGTTCGCCGGGTCGTGGCCCCACACCGAAACGAGGAGACGAAAATGATGAAAAGCGTACTTGTACCGGCAATCCTGATTGCCATGGTGGCTGGGGGCTGTAGCGATATGCCCAAGCTAGGAGGCGGCCCGACTTATGGGGATTCTTCAGGTTCGGCGGCTAGCCAAAACGAACGCAGCGGCAGGATCACGGCGCTGGAAACCGAACAGGTGGACGAAAACTACAAATTCGGCGTGGGCACGGCGGTTGGCGCCGTGGCCGGCGGCCTGCTCGGCTCGCAGATCGGCGGCGGGAGCGGCTCCACCATCGCCACGGTGCTGGGTGCGGCGGCAGGCGCAGCGGCGGGCACAGTGGTCCAAAGCAAGATGAAGAAACAAGACGCGCAGCGCGTAACGGTATCAATGAGCACGGGCGGCTCGGTCACCATCGTGCAGCCGGTGGATACCCGGCTTTGGAACGGCATGGCCGTCATGGTCCAGGGCAGCGGCGAAACCGCGCGCGTGGTGCCGCGATAAGTTATGCCTGGATAGAGGGTTGTTCCGCGGCGCGCGGTCGTGCGCTGCACTCGTGAATCACGCTGCCCGGCAATGCGCCGGGCAGCGTGCTACCGCCACGCCATCACGCCAGCTGATTCACCTCAAACACCGCATCGATTCCCTGCCCGTTCCAGTTGTATTCCAGGTGGGCGGCGTGGGCGCAGTTTTTCAATAGCGCGGTGCGAAAGGCGGCCAGGCATTCGCCACCCGAGTGCCGCACCGATGGATAGAGCATGCCTTGCGCGCCGTCGGCCCTGAGTTGCCGCCCGATACCTTGCGCATAGCTGTAGTCGTCGGGGTCGACGATGCGAGGTTCAGCCTGGCTGGCCTGGCGCAGGTCGGTGACCTTACCGTTTGCGGCGACGGAGTAGAGCCGCATTTGCAATCGCATCGGCGGCTCGGCGGTGGCAGCCATAAACAACGCAGAGTGATATTGGGTTTCGGCGATGGCGGTGTCGCGTTTGCGTGCGCAATAAAACACGCCGTAGCGGCCGTCGCTAAAACGGCTGCCGTGCGGATTGATATGGGTGAACGCGGCCATGATGCAGGTGCTGCCGGGGCCAAACAGCCGCTCGTCGGCCGGGACCAGGCTGATCTCACCAACTTCGTCGCGGATGCGGTCGTTGGTCATCGCTTCCAGCGCATAAAGGGCGTCGAAGTCTTCGGGGTTGGCGACGCGCTCGAACAGGCCCACCGACGGAAAGCGGCTGGGGATAACGCGGTAGGCCGGGTTCCATTTCAGCGTTTTGGTGGGATAGGTCATTATTAAATTAGCCCTTCGACGGGCTCAGGACGAACGGCAAGTTTCATTGCCTATGCCCAGCCGCGCCTAGGCCCAACCGCCGCGGCGGGCATCCAGATACTGGCGTACGGCCAGGAGGTCGGCGACGTTGCCGCCGAGCATGCGGCTGAGTGCGCTTTTGCCGCCAAACAGCGGCGCCGTGTTGGGCTTTTTCACCCAGGCATCGGCCGCAGTGCTGGCCGGCAACAATATCTGCAGCGCCTTGTAAATGCCCAACAGGTAAGACAAACGCTCAAGGGTGTCGCGCTTGAGGTCGGCGGTGTTGGGTGCGGATTTCCACTTGAAAAAAGTCGAACGACCCGGCCCACCCAGCAGCACCATCTGCTCGTCGGTGTTGAGATCCCAGTCGCGCGCGATGTTGAAGAACGCGCGCAAACCGGCCGCCGACAGGTCTCGGCTGCTGGGTGTGTTCTGGGCTTTGATGGCTTGGGCGGTGTTTGGCATCTGGCCTCCACGAAAGTGTCGTTTTGAACTGATACTGCAAACATAGTCCATTTATGGACTTTTGGCAACATCAGGGATGTTGGCGCGATGCCCAAGGATGCTGAACGAATGGATAGATGGATAGCAGAACCACACCGAGAAACCGGGGTGTGAATAACATCGCAGCCCGCTGCCGGGCTAATGGAAACTTGGGTGGTGTGCGCTAGCGCGCTGTGGCCTGGTTAAACGCTTCGATGCAGTTTCTCAGGTTTTTGGCCACGCTGGCCTTATCGGATATATCGCAATCCATGTCCATGTTTAGGCTAGGCGAGCTGTCTGCGGCGGCTTGCGGGGAGGCCTCATTGTAGGGAGCATCATTGGGTGACGCTGCTGCGGCGTTAACGCCGTGCGGGGTCACATCCTTATGTGCCACCAGCAACGGCGGGACCACCTGGGGCTTGATAGGCACTTGCTTGAGCTGCTTTTTGGCGTTGGCCAGTTCGGCCTGGAGTTCGTGGGTGGCCTGCTTCGACTGCATGAGCATGAATGACAGCGTGCCCATAACCGCGAGCATGGCCACGCTCACGCTGGGTATCCACACCCATTTTTTGGTCAGGGTGCCAAGCAGGCGGCTGAGCAGTTTGGGTTTGTCGGGTTCGTCGCCCTCTTCCAATGCGGCTTCGGCTGAGGGCGGCGCGGTAACAGCGGCGGCTAAGGGTTTGGCTTTGGCTTGAGGCAGCTCTGCCAGGGGATCTTGCGCCATATCAGCCTGTGCAATGTCAGCTGTTTCTACTGACTCAGGTTCTAATTCGGGCGAGCCCATTTCTGCTGCAAGACTGTCAGCAACAACAGGGGTGTCTAGCGCTTGTATCTCTGCTTCCGGGGTGTCGCCGCCGAACAGCATATCGGCATGCGCGGAATCGGCTTGCGCAACCTCGCTGCTGGCAAGCGCGTCTATCTCAGCTACCGGCGTGTCGTCACCAAAGATCCTATCGGCATGCGCGGGTGGGGCGACGGGATCAGACAGTTCCAGCATTTCTTCCAGCTGTTGCGGAACGAGTAAAGAGGGTGGCGGGGGTGGCGCTTCGACAGGTGGTGGGGCTGGGGTGGTGATCACAGCCTGAACGGGTACCGCTACCGATGCCGGCGCAGCGGATTCTGCGCTCCGTCGCAGTTTTTGTTTCAGGCGGGCAAACCAGCTTGGCTTGGTGTCATCGGCTGCGGGGGTGGCTATCGATGCGCTCGCTGCAGAAGGCCCGGGTGTCGCAGCAGCGGATGCTTCGCCTCGTTGCAGTTTTTGTTTCAGATGCGCAAACCAGCTTGGTTTTGGGGCATCAGCGGTGGGGGCGGTATTCGAAGCGCTCGCTGCGACAGGTGCGGCGGCGTCCGGGCTCGCCTCATCCGGCTTGCGCCAAAAGGCCAGCCGGGCTGTTCCACGCGCCAGTTTTGCGACTATTCCCCCCACGCCCTGCTCCTTGCCTGATTACGCCAATATGGCTGCAAAGGCTGAATCGGCAGGTGGCGCGATTTAATTAGGGGGCGACGTCTGGCTAGCGGCTGGGGTTAGCGCATGTAGCCGTATCCTTCGTCCTGCAGACGCACAATTTCAGCATCGCCCATGGGCACCATGTGCACAAAACCGTGGATGTCTTTGGGCTGGTGGCCGTGGCTTTCGGCGGCGATCTTGCACATTCTGAATTCGATGATGCCGCCGACCGTGAGACTTTGCGCACGAGTCATCAACTCTTTGTATTTGGAATAGTTTTTGATCGCGAAGAAATCGATTTCGTCACCGTGCATCACGATGACAATTTTATTGTCGAAGGGATCTGCGCCGTTGATCGCGCTCAGGTAGCTGGCTCGATCCATCACACTGGTCAGCGCCTCAACCGTTTTGACCGCGGTGTCATACACGACTTTCTGTTTTGAATAGGTGATGTCGATCACTTTGGCACTGCCCCAGGGGGCGTTGCTGGCGGCCATGGCGGGCAGGCTGAGTGCAAGCGTGGCGGCAATGAGGATGTGTTTGATCATGTCTGAGCTCCTGATGAAGGTAGGTTTTTATACGTCAGTTGAGGTAGTCGGCATTACGGCTGATTCCTTACGGATAAACGATTGCGGGCACCAGCACTGAGCCAGTGTAACCGAGTAAAAGACGCCAGATCAGCCGCAGGTTGTCTATGCTCAATAAACGCAACGCGCCAATCAGCTTGCTACGCGATGCCTTGGAGAGTTAGGATTTCCGCTCTCCATCCGTGGAGATTCATAATAAAAATCGCATATAGCGATGCTGGTCGTTCAGTTGTGCTTGTCCTATTCCATACCAATTCGAGGAGACAGCAATGAGCAACAAAGCAGACCCGAAATCCCCCCCCACCTCTGAAAAACCATCACGACGCAAGTTCCTGGGCGCAGCCGGCGCCTCGGCGGCAGGCGCGGCGTCACTGGGTTTTCCGTCCATTGCCAAAGCCGCATCCCCTATCACCTTGCGCTTTCAAAGTACCTGGCCGGCCAAGGATATTTTTCACGAATACGCGTTGGACTTTGCCAGCAAGGTCAACGAAATGTCGGACAAGCAATTGAAGATCGAAGTGTTGCCGGCCGGTGCAGTGGTCAAGGCATTCGATCTGCTGGACGCGGTGAGCAAAGGCACACTCGACGGCGGTCATGGCGTGATCGCCTACTGGTACGGCAAGAATTCTGCGGTGGCGCTGTGGGGCTCGGGCCCGGCCTTCGGCATGGACGCCAACATGGTGCTGGCCTGGCATTACTACGGCGGCGGCAAGGAACTGCTGGACGAAATCTACAAAAGCCTGAACCTCGATGTGGTGTCGATGATGTATGGCCCGATGCCGACCCAACCCTTGGGCTGGTTCAAAAAACCAGTCACCAAGGTCAGCGACCTCAAGGGTTTGAAGTACCGCACCGTGGGCCTGGCGGTCGACATTTTCAAGGAGCTGGGCGTGGCGGTGAACCCGCTGCCGGGTGGCGAAATCGTGCCAGCGATGGACCGCGGCCTACTCGATGCAGCCGAGTTCAATAACGCCTCGTCCGACAACCTGCTGGGTTTTCCCGATGTCGCCAAGGTGTGCATGCTGCAAAGCTTTCACCAACCCAGCGAGCAATTCGAGATACTCTTCAACAAGAAGAAATACGACGCGCTGGACAATGAACTCAAGTCCATCATCAAGTACGCCGCCCAGGCTTCATCGGCCGACATGTCGTGGAAAGCGATCGACCGCTATTCGCAGGACTACATCAACATGGGCAAAAAAGGCGTCAAGTTCTACAAGACGCCCGACACCATCCTGCGGGCCGAACTGGCCGCCTGGGACAAGGTCATTGCTGCCAAGAGTGCCGAGAACCCCCAGTTCAAGAAGGTGCTGGATTCGATGCGCAAGTTTGCCGGTCGTGCTGCACGCTGGCAGAACGACACCAACGTTGATTACAAGATGGCCTACAACCACTACTTCGCCAGAAAGCGGTAAGTAAAGCTCAACGTTGCGTCCGCCCGGCACTTGCCGGGCGACTTATTTGCCCGGATGGTTTCCTATGCACACACTGCTGATGGCGGTCGATCGCCTGTCCACTTTCGTTGGACGTCTTTTCGCCTGGTCGATCGTGCTGTTGACCTTGCTGATTTCCTGGGAAGTCTTTTCCCGCTATGTCCTGAATCATCCCCATGCGTGGGCGCTGGACGCCCAAATCCAGTTGTACGGTTTGCTGTTCATGATGGCAGGCGCGTATACGCTGGCGCATCAGGCCCATGTGCGTGGCGATGTCCTCTATGGCGGTTTCTCCCCGCGGGTTCAGGCCAGCATTGACCTGCTGCTCTACCTTGTTTTTTTCATACCCAGTGTGTTCGCGCTGACCTGGGCCGGTTGGACCTACGCAAATGAATCCCTTGCCATACGCGAAAGCACGTTCAGTGCGGACCCGTTGCCGCTGTACCCCTTTAAATTTGTGATCCCCATCGCGGGATTTTTTCTACTGGCCCAGGGCGTGGTGGAGATTCTGCGCTGCGTACTGTGTCTGCGTGAGGGGCACTGGGCCCCGCGTCTCAAGGACGTAGAGGAAATCGATATCGAAGTGCTCAAGGCCCGAGTCGGGAAAGACGATGTGAGCGGGGAAGCCCAATCATGAATCTGAGAATAGAACAGAAGTTTGGCTTTGGCCTGATGGCGCTGATCCTCATCAGCATTGCGGTTTTCACACCCTGGACCACCCTGAACAACGGCCATATCGGCATCATCATGCTGTCGCTCATTGTGGTTGCCATGATGATGGGCTTTCCCAGCGCCTTTACCCTGACCGGCATGGGCGTCGCATTTAGCTGGGTGGCCTACCATTCTGTCGCGCCCGAGCTGGCGGTGCAGCAAACCCTGGACCTTGCTGTTCAGCGAACCTTCGGGGTCATGAGCAGTGACGTCCTGATTGCGGTGCCGCTGTTTCTGTTCATGGGTTATCTGGTTGAACGGGCGAACCTGATCAAGAAGCTGTTTCACGCCATCCATATCGCCACGGCACGCGTGCCCGGATCACTGGCGGTAGCCACCCTGATTACCTGCGCAATCTTTGCAACCGCAACCGGGATTGTGGGCGCGGTGGTGACGCTCATGGGCCTGCTGGCACTGCCCGCCATGATGCGCGCCGGCTACGACACCCGGCTTTCAGCGGGGGTGATTGCGGCCGGCGGCACACTGGGCATTCTGATTCCGCCTTCCATCATGCTGATTGTCTACAGCGCAACGGCGGGCGAGTCGGTCGTTCGCATGTATGCCGGCGCGCTCTTCCCCGGGCTGCTACTGGCGGGGCTTTATATCCTGTATGTCATCATCATGGCCAAGCTCAAGCCGCACTGGGCGCCCCCGCTCAGTGCAGAGGATCGCCACGTCCCCATTCCGCAGTACATGAATCCAATCATGGCCCGCTATGGCCAGCTGGCATTGCCCGCACTGGTGCGCGCGCTGTTCGCGGGCAGAGGCGACATGCCCCGCCTGGAACTTGCGAAACATCTGCTGACCGCCACCCTGCCCTTGCTGGTCTTCGTCATCATCATGGGGCTCGCCTGGAATACGCTGACCCGCCCCAAGGAAATCTACGACACGTCGGGCCTGGTCGAAATGGGATTTGAATCAACCACCCGGATGGAACTCGACGGTGACACGGCAGGCGGCGTGCAGGAACCGCCCATGGTCGAGGAGTTCGAAGCGGGCGGCTTGCAAGAACCTCCGATGGAAAGTCTGCAGGAGCCGCCAATGGAATTGGGTGCGCAGGAACCCCCTGCTGCAACACCCCTCGCCGAGCCCCCTGCTCCGGCTGATTCCGTTGCAAGCGCGTCTGGCGAAGATGAGCTGTCCACGCGACTGCCTGCGCCCAATTCATTCTGGATCACCACCGCAGTGTGGCTGGTTGTGCTGTCCGCGCTCTATCTGATGCTGACCTTCACGCGGCTGGAAGTCTTCCGCATGCTGCTCACTTCTTTTTTCCCGCTGGCAGTGATGATCCTGGGCGTGTTAGGTACCATTGTGTTCGGCTTGGCCACTCCAACTGAAGCGGCGGCGATTGGCGCGCTGGGCGGGTTTATCCTCGCTGCTTTTTACCTGGCCATGGAAAGCCCGGAGGCGGAACGCCGACGCTGGTGGCCGAGCTGGATCGTGCTGTGGGCAATTTTTCTGGCTTCGGTCATCTGGTTTGTACTGTACAGCGCCCAGATCACAACCCAGCCCGTTCCCAAAGCCCTTGGAACAGCGTCCATGCTGGCATTACTCGCCTGGCTGGCGCTCGCCACCTGGCAAGTCAGGCTCATCCCCATCCTCCGGGAAGCGGTGTTCCTGACTGCCAAAACCTCGGCCATGGTGTGCTGGCTGTTTGTGGGATCAAGCATTTTTTCGGCGGCTTTTTCACTGTTGGGTGGACAAGGCGTGGTCGAGACCTGGGTGCTGTCGCTCAATATGACGACCTTGCAGTTTCTGATTCTTAGCCAGCTCATCATTTTCTTCCTGGGCTGGCCGCTGGAATGGACCGAAATCATCGTGATCTTCATGCCCATCTTCGTGCCCTTGCTTGCGCATTTCAATGTCGATCCACTGTTCTTTGGCTTGCTGGTCGCCCTGAATTTGCAGACTTCGTTCTTGTCACCGCCGATGGCGCCGTCCGCCTTTTATCTGAAAGGGGTGGCGCCGCCCAGCGTCTCGCTGGCACAGATATTTCTGGGCTCGATGCCGTTCCTCGGCCTGGTGATCCTGTCCATGATCATGCTCTACATCTGGCCGCAGATTGGCCTCTGGCTGCCAACGGTGTTGTATAAATAAGCGAGCGTTGGCTTTGAGTTAAACACCCGGGAGGACACACGATGGACATTGCATTCATAGGCCTCGGCATCATGGGGAAACCCATGGCCCTCAATCTGCACAACGCCGGTCACACGGTTTTCGTGCATGGCCGCCGCGCGGAGTCGATGACGCCGTTGTGCGATGGCGGCTGTACACGCTGTGATTCGCCGGCAGAGGCGGCATCCAGGGCGGAGATCATCATCGTCATGGTGTCCGACACGCCAGACGTCGAGCAGGTCATCTTCGGCGATAACGGCGTGATCCACGGTGCCAAGCCCGGCTCGGTGGTAGTCGACATGAGCACGATTTCGCCCACCGCCACCCGGCGCTTTGCCGACGACTTGCGCGCACGCGGCATCGAGATGCTGGATGCGCCGGTATCGGGCGGCGACGTCGGCGCGATCAACGCCACGCTGTCGATCATGGTGGGCGGCAAGCCCGAGGTGTTCGACCGGGTGAAGCCGGTATTCGAAGCGCTGGGCAAGAACATTGTGTTGGTGGGCGACAACGGCGCCGGCCAGGTGGCCAAGGCCTGCAACCAGATCGTGGTGGCCGTCAGCATCGAAGGGGTGGCCGAGGCGCTGACCTTTGCCCGCAAGAACGGCGTCGATCCGGCCAAAGTGCGCGACGCGCTGATGGGCGGATTTGCCGGCAGCCGCATCCTCGAAGTGCATGGCAAGCGCATGCTGGACAATGCCTACCCACCCGGCTTCAAAACCAAACTGCACAGAAAGGACATGAACATCGTGATGCAAACGGCGCATGAGCTGGGACTCGATTTGCCGGCCGCCGCGCTGGTGACCGAGCATCTGGAGGTGCTGATGAATGCCGGCGATGCGGAACTCGATTCGGCCGCAGTGATGAAGGTAGTGGAAAACCTGTCCGGCATGGAGCGGTAAAACACGCATGACACACAAAATCGTTTTTCTCGACCGCAAGAGCCTGATCGCCGATCTGCGCACGCCCGCCTTTCCGCATGAGTGGGTCGAATACGAACAGACGCAGCCCAGCGAAACGGCCGCGCGAATTCGCGACGCCCACGTGCTGATCAGCAACAAGGTCAAACTATCCGGTGAACTGCTCGCCGCCGCGCCGAACGTGAAAATGATCGCAGCAGCCGCCACCGGCACCGACAACATCGACCTTGCCTACTGCAAGGCACACGGCATTGTGGTTTCCAACATCCGCAACTACGCGGTGCACGCAGTGCCGGAACACGCATTCATGCTGATGCTGGCGCTGCGACGCAACCTGCTGGGCTGGCGGCAGGATGTGAACGCCGGGCTGTGGCAGCAGGCCGAACAGTTCTGCCTGTTCACCCGCCCTGTCAACGATCTGTTCGGCAGCACGCTGGGGCTGGTGGGCTACGGTTCGCTCGGCCACGGCATGCAAAAACTCGCCGAGGCGTTTGGCATGAAGGTGCTGATTGCCGAGCACAAGAACGCCACAACACTACGCGACGGCCACACCGATTTCGACACGGTGATGCGCGAGGCCGATGTGATCTCGCTGCATGCGCCGCTGACACCCGAGACGCACCACATGATCTCGACACGCGAATTCGGCCTGATGAAATCCACCGCGATTCTCATCAATACCGCGCGCGGCAATCTGGTCAACGAAGCCGCGCTGGCCGAGGCGCTGACCACGCAGCGCATCGCCGGCGCGGGGTTCGACGTGCTGTCGGTGGAGCCGCCGCGCGAAGGCAACCCGCTGCTCGACCTCGACCTGCCCAACTTCATCCTCACCCCGCATATTTCGTGGTCCAGTCGCGAAGCCATGCAGTTTTTGGCCGACCAGCTGATCGACAACATCGAAGCCTTTGTTGCCGGCAGCCCGCGCAATGTGGTGAGCTAAGCACCCGGTCACTCAGCGATGAATGCGCGCGTCATGATAGCCGGCCTGCAAATCGCCCAACCGCTGGTCGAACTGGTGCGCGACGAAATCGCCCCAGGCACCAGAATTTCAAGTGACACCGCGTGGCAAGGGTTTGCCGACCTCGTGCGTGAATTGACCCCGCGCAACCGCGCGCTGCTGGCGCGGCGCGACGAATTGCAGGCCCGCATCGACGCCTGGCACCTGGAACGCAAAGGTCTGCCGCACGATGCTGCGGCCTACAAGCAATACCTGATCGACATCGGCTACCTGCTCCCTGAAGGCGACGATTTTTCTATCAGCACCGAACACGTCGACGACGAGATCGCCCGCATCGCCGGCCCGCAACTGGTGGTGCCGCTCAGCAACGCGCGCTACGCGCTGAACGCCGCCAATGCGCGCTGGGGCAGCCTGTTCGACGCGCTCTACGGCACCGATGTCATTTCTGAAGCGGATGGCGCCGGCAAGCAAGGTTCGTTCAATCCTCTTCGCGGTGCCAAGGTCATCGCCACCGCCAAGGCCTTCCTCGACGAGGCTGCACCGCTGGTGGAAGGCAGCTACCTCGATGCCATCGCCTATTCGGTGAAGTCGGGGCAACTCGCGGTCACCCTCTCCAGTGGCGTGCGCACTCGCCTGTGCGACCCCGCCCAGTTCCGGGGCTATCAGGAAAAACCCGGCGGCATCAGTTCGCTGCTCCTGCTGCACCATGGGCTGCATATCGAGATTCATTTCAACACCGACCACCCGATCCACGAACTGCACCCCACCGGCATCCGCGACATCTACCTGGAAGCGGCGATCACCACCATCATGGATTGCGAAGACTCCGTGGCTGCAGTGGATGCCGGCGACAAGGTCAAGCTCTATCGCAACTGGCTCGGCTTGATGCAAGGCACACTCGCCAGCAGTTTTGATAAGGGCGGCAAGACTCAGACCCGCAGCCTCAACCCGGACCGGCGCTACCTCGCGCCCGATGGCCGCCATTTCGACATCCCCGGGCGCAGCCTGATGCTGGTGCGCACCGTCGGTCACCTGATGACCACCGACGCGGTGCTGGACGAACACGGCAACGAAGTATTCGAAGGCCTGCTCGATGGCTTCATCACCAGCTACTGCGCGCTGCATGACCTGAACAGCAGCAGCCCGCTCCGCAACAGCCGCGCCGGCAGCATCTACATCGTCAAACCGAAGCAGCACGGCCCTGACGAAGTCACCTTCACCGTGGATCTGTTTGCGCGCATCGAAGACGTGCTGGAACTGCCTGCCAACACGCTGAAAATCGGCATCATGGACGAGGAACGGCGCACCACGCTCAACCTCAAGGCCTGTATCCGTGCCGCGCGAGAGCGGCTGATTTTCATCAATACCGGTTTTCTTGATCGCACCGGAGACGAAATCCACACCTCGATGGAAGCCGGACCCGTGCTGCGCAAAGGCGAGATGAAAACCGCCGTCTGGTTGAAGGCCTACGAAGACTGGAATGTGGACATCGGGCTGGCCTGCGGCTTGTCCGGGCGGGCGCAGATCGGCAAGGGCATGTGGACCATGCCGGACCTGATGGCCGCCATGATGGCGAGCAAACAGGCCCACCCCGAGGCCGGCGCCAACTGCGCCTGGGTGCCCTCGCCCACTGCCGCCACGCTGCACGCCATCCATTACCACCGCGTCGATGTGTTCGCGCGCCAGCAGGTCCTGCGTGAAAGACCGCGTGCCTCGCTCGACGACCTGCTGACCCTACCTGTCGTCGTCGTCCCCCAATGGACGCCAGAAGCCATCCAGAGCGAACTCGACAACAACATCCAGGGCCTGCTCGGCTATGTCGTGCGCTGGATCGACCAGGGCATGGGCGCCTCCAAAGTGCCGGACATCCAGCACATCGGCCTGATGGAAGACCGCGCCACCCTGCGCATCGCCAGCCAGCACATCGCCAACTGGCTGCATCACGGCGTGGTCAGCGAAACCCAGGTGATGGAAGCCTTGAAGCGCATGGCCCGGCTGGTGGACCAGCAAAACGCCGGCGACCCCAACTACATCAATCTGGCGCCGCACTACATCAGCCTCGCCTTCCAGGCCGCGCAGGACATGATTTTCCATGGCCGGCGCGTACCCAACGGTTACACCGAGCCGACCCTGCATCGACGTCGCCGGGAGTTCAAGGCAGCTTTGCATGGGAATTGAATAAGGATGGGTCGAGCCTGGATTGCTTCTTCAACTTATGCGGATGCTGACAACTGTAAAAAAGTAGCCCCGCCGAAACGGGGCTACTCTTATATTCCGAGATTCCAGCCAGACTTCTCAGGCCCTGCGACGCCGGGCCATGAAGCCAACCAAGCCCAGTCCGGCAAGCATCATGGCGTAGGTTTCGGCTTCTGGAACAGCCAAAGCGATGTTGCCGTCTGCAGCGAACAGAAAATCGCCATTGGCAGCATTGTAGGCGTTACCATTGACCGAGTTCACGCTACCAAGAAGGGCGGCGTCAAACGGGCTTCCCAAACGCAGGGTTAAAATCCCACCCGCATCGGTAATGGTGTCGGGCTCGAACACATTGATGTCAAAGCTAGTCACCTTGATCGTGATGTCGGTCACACCAAAAACCATACCGCCAGACGAAACCGCACTACCCACCCCATTCAATATCGTCCCAGACAGAATCGACGCACCATCGGCGAAGCCCGTGTCAGTGCCGAAGTTACGATTGACAGCGCTGTCGAAATACAGATTGAAGTTACCCCCGGTTACGCTAATGAGAGTGGACGTCGCATTAATGGGAGTCACCGTTTCAGTGAAATCGGCCACCATAGTCAATTCGTATGTAGTGTTGAGCTGGGGCGCAAGTACCGATAACGATGCAAGCTCATGATTGGTGACATAGGACTGGTAAATACCGTTGTAATCGTTGCCGCCGATACTTTTCAGCAACACAACGCCAGCACCCATATCATAGGTGTCGAATGGGCCAACCGTATCTTCATCAGCCTGCGCACCCGGTGCGGCAGTGTAGTCGGCGGTGCCGGTCCAGTTGAGGGCAGCATAAGCGGATTGGCCGGCCAGACCGGAAGCAACCAAAAACGAGGCCAGTAAAACTTGCTTGTGTTTCATAAAGTATGTCTCCCCATGATCGATATTAATTGAGCTACTTTTGTTTCACGCCAAAAACAAAAATGGAAGTAACAACAACCTAATTATTGTTATTAAGCAATCAGTTACGCAAAACCAATCCCCACACCACAGAGTACGTGTTTTACAGCCTGTAGTACCGGATTAATGCAAATACACTCTATAGCAAGAAGCATGATCTAATATTTGTAGGAAATTGATTTGGCTATGTCAATGTTAAATGTTGGTCCATCCTGACAATCAAGCGAGATACGATAAAACGCGCCCATAAGCCTCAATATTGGGCGTTGACGCTGTAGAAAAACTCATTTTGAAATAAATGCAGATTCCAGTGAAGAATTTGGCCTCTCAGAATCGCCTACAAGCCACGGTAATCCTCCCTTTTAGTAAGGCTGAATTACCAGAGAAAGGACGCGTGATGGGCAGATGGACGAATCGAGTGTGGTGCCGTGGATTAAGGGGTGAAGGCGTGCACAGGCATCGAAAAGCGCATTTCAGTTCCCTGCCCACAAATTTCATGTCCCAATGCCGAGCCATCTGCCTGGCGCTGCTTCTGCTGCCCACCGTGGCTTCCGGATCAGAACCGTCAGACCGTGTTGAGAAAAAGACCCTGCGCACCATAGAAGTCGTCGAAACAGACAACCCACCGTTGAACCCCGGGGTGCGCAAGCTCGTTGTGGCAAACGACATTCGCGATGCCTATCATCGCTCCCTGCGTAGCTACCTGAAGGGCGAGCACACCCTCGATCTGTCCAGCGACCCTGGCGCCCAGTTTCAAATCGCCGCATGGGTTCACGGCCACATCGCACACGACAGTTTCAACACTGCCCTGGATGAGGCAACGACGCTCGAGATCCTCCAGCGCGCAACAAGTGGCGAGCGATTTAGTTGTGCAGATTTCAGCAATGTCCTGAAAGACTTGTTGGGTGCATTTGGATTCGTCAGTCGCGTGGTCAGCTTGCAAAGCCCCAATATCGCCTATGGTTCCTTGGGGTCAGGCCATGTCGCCAATGAATTTTGGTCGAACACACTCGACAAATGGATTTTTGTTGACGCCCAATGGGGGCTGTATGCGCGTCATCGGGGACGGCCGCTCAACTTTTACGAGATCGCCAAACGGCGGCAAGCCGGAAAGTTCGGGGAAGTTGAGTTTCTGCCCGTGAGCCTCGGCGCGACATCCGATCCGAAAAAACTGAAACAGAAAATCCGGGAATATCGCGCGTTCCTGAAAGACTACTTCGGTTTCCTGTCGACCCGTTACCGCTACGTCGAACAAACCGTCAACATGGTGCTGCCCATCGAGGGCCGTTCTTTGCCGCTGACCTTCCAGGGGCTCGGGCGCAACGGTCAAATGCTCATCACTGATCCCGCCGAACACTATTTTTCGCTCAATCACACCAGCATCCTGCTCTATTACCGTGACCAGCCAACCAGCGGGCATCCGCTGAGCGGCGTCGATACCAAGTCATCTGACGACTATCTCGCACGCATGCCACAGTTTGCTGCCCAGCCAGACTATACGGTCGTGCTGTATTCTAATACCCCCTGGATGGATCGGTATGAGTTTTCCGTAGACGGCGGTGCATGGACAGCGTTAGAAGACAATACGGTTACCTGGACGCTACATGAGGGCATCAATCGATTCGCGGCGCGCGCCGTCAACCATGCGGGGATAGCCGGCCCAAAGTCAGCACTGGCGATTCGTTATAGTTTTGCTCGTTGACTGTTGCTCACAGGAATACCGGGCAGAGGGCTTAACCTCTCTCGCGCCGGCACGGCCGACGTGACTGAATCAGGACGGTTGTCTCCAAGCTGAACAGCAGCCGCTGACCCACTCGCACCCCCCTACCAGAAACCCGATCGCGCTCAGCCCTCTCCCGCTTCCTCATCAAGCTTGCGCAAATACGCCAGCTTGTCAGCAATCTTGCCTTCCAGCCCGCGCGGAGTGGGTTGGTAAAAGTTTTGTTCCTGGATATCGTCGGGGAAATAGCGTTCGCCGGCAGCGTAGGCTTCGGGCTCGTCGTGCGCATAGCGGTAGGCGCGACCGTAGCCAAGTTCCTTCATCAATTTGGTGGGGGCGTTGCGCAGGTGGATGGGGACATCGTTGGAAGGGTTGGCCTGAATGAAGGCACGCGCCGCGTTGTAGGCCATGTAGGCGGCGTTGCTCTTTGGCGCGCACGCGAGATACAGGCAGGCTTGGGCCAGCGCCAGTTCACCTTCAGGGCTGCCGAGGCGCTCGTAGGTGGCGACGGCGTCGAGCGTGAGGCCGAGCGCGCGCGGGTCGGCCAGGCCGATGTCCTCGCTCGCCATGCGGATGAGCCGGCGCCCGAGATATCGCGGGTCGGCGCCGCCGTCGAGCATGCGCACCAGCCAGTACAACGAAGCGTCGGGATCGCTGCCGCGCACGCTTTTGTGGAGCGCGGAAATCTGATCGTAAAAAGCCTCTCCACCCTTGTCGAAACGCCGCAGCGATTGCGCCAGCGCATTTTCGACAAAGCTTGTGTCGATTGTTTCAACCTGGGCGGTGCGGGCCGCGGTGTCGAGTTGCTCCAGCAGGTTGAGCAGCTTGCGCGCGTCGCCATCGGCATATGCAGCCAGCATGGGCCCCACACCTTCCATCAGCTTTAGCTGCGGCAGCTCTTTCAGCGCACGCGTCATCAACTGGACGAGCTCTTCGGGCGTCAGCGACTTCAACACGTAAACCTGGGCGCGCGAGCGCAACGCGCCGATCACCTCGAATGAAGGATTCTCGGTAGTGGCGCCGATGAAGGTGAACAGCCCTGATTCAACGTGCGGCAAGAATGCGTCCTGCTGCGCCTTGTTGAACCGATGGACTTCGTCGACGAACAGGATCGTGGTGCGAGGAATCGATTTGTTCATGCGCGCACGCTCGACCGCTTCGCGGATGTCCTTCACGCCGGAGAGTACGGCGGAGATGGCAATGAAGTCGGCGCCGAAAGCTTCGGCGGTCAGCCGCGCCAGGGTGGTTTTACCCACGCCCGGCGGGCCCCACAAAATCATCGAATGCAGCTTGCCGGAATCAAATGCCAGTCGCAGCGGTTTACCCGGACCGAGCAAATGGGTTTGTCCAACGACATCCGCAAGGCTCTGCGGACGCAGGCGTTCGGCCAGCGGCGCATTAACGTCGGTGGTGGGGGCTACAGAGTCAGGGGTTTCAAATAAATCAGGTGGGCACATGGCGGGATCCGGCCGAGCGCTCTATTGTGCCGTCTTTCTGATAGGGAGGGAAAGTGTGCCTGTAAATACACTCCCCTTTCAGACACTGGATCAGTTGTCGCCAATCACGTCGACACCCTTGGGTGGCGTGAATTTGAATCGGGACGCCGGGATCGAAGGATTACGGACAAAGCGCGAAAGCTTGAGCATGGTGCGCTGACCAAAGAAATCAAACAACTCCATTCTCACCAGGTCGTCACCCTTGAATCCCATACGGATTTTTTCAAAAGTGGTGTCACGACTTTTCGGCGTGGCTTCCAACCATTCCAGTCCGCCGGCCTCTCCTGCATTCTTCAGGATGAAGTACTGATCGATGGAGTTGTCACCCGCCAGCAAGGCTGCGGGGGTACCGGCAATGACTTCACCGAGCGGCTTGACTGTCACCTGATCCAGATCGACATCGTATAACCACAACTTTGCACCATCACCCACGATGACTTGCTCGTAGGGTTTGAGATAATCCCAACGGAATTTTCCGGGACGGGAAAAGGCCATTTTTCCGTTTGCCTGCTGGGTGACGCGGCCAGATTTGTCGGTAACGGTTTGGCTAAAATCAGCTTCGACAGTTTTAGCGCTGGCTACAAATGCTTTCAACCGTTCGACGCCACCGGCGTGAGCTACGTTACCCAAGACGAGCGAAAAAATAAGTAACAATAAACGCATGGTGTGAGTAGTTTCCAGAAATAAAAAAGTGCGCCACGAGGGCGCACTAGTGCAGACCTTACGGCGCTGCGTAAGTTTAGTTCTTTTTAGATTTCATTCCAAAAGACTTATACCAGGGGCACCAGCCAATGATGGCAGTGGCCAGTAAATACAGGCCCGCATACCCCGCTATCAGCGTCGGGCCGGTGGGAGTCATCGCCCAGTAAATGAGCGTAAATGCAATGGCGCCACGGGCCATGCGATCAGCTATACCGATATTATTCATCTTCGTGTTCTCCTTTGGTTATTAGTCAATAACCACCATGACAACCAGAAACGGTCACCGCATGCGGCACTCGATCAGTGCTTCACACGATGACAGTCTCTTCCCCGATCAGCTGATCCTTCCTTTCCCTTACCCAATCCAATGACACGATCAGCAGTGCCATCATGTAAAACATTGACCAGCAGGTTGACGGTGGGTCCGGCGGTGTCCCTATGTGAAATCGCCGACGGTATTTCCCATATCGGTAGCTAAAGGCATTTCTGAACCCCCGCTGGCTAAATTGTTATCTAACTGTAACGCCTTGAGATCGCCCACCCAGCGGGACGTTCAGGGTAAATGACGCGCGTCGACGGTACGATCCGGATGGAGATAGCAATAAAAAAATGCGCCCAAAGGGCGCATTTTCTACAAGCTGGCAACGCTGCGAAAACTTACTTTGTCTTGTAGGTTTTGATCCCAAATGGCAAATAAGCAGGGCACCAGCCGAATATGGCGGTCAGTATCAAGACAAACCCAACGATGCCTGCGGGAACCATGTAAGTGTCACTTCCCGGCATATTCGACATCGCGTAATAAATCAGTCCACCCCCTACCACTGCACGGATCAGACGATCCATTCCCCCTACGTTTTTAGCCATGGTTTCTCCTCTTTGATTAATTTGAGCGTGTTCGATCATCCGCCCTGCGGCGCCCAGCATGCAGAAGCACGGGCACTGGGGCGAAGCTTAACGCATTTCGATGCGTGCGTTTCAACCTGGCCTCAGCTAATCAACGGCACGATCAGCAGCGCCACGATGTTGATGATCTTGATCAGCGGATTAACGGCCGGGCCTGCGGTGTCCTTGTAGGGATCGCCGACCGTATCGCCCGTCACAGCGGCTTTATGCGCCTCTGAGCCTTTGCCGCCATAGTTGCCTTCCTCGATGTATTTCTTGGCGTTATCCCACGCACCGCCGCCGGTGGTCATGGAGATGGCGACGAAGATACCGGTAACGATGGTGCCAACCAACACACCGCCCAACGCTTGCGCACCCAAAGTCAAACCGACAATCACCGGGACCGCAACCGGCAGCAGCGACGGCACAATCATTTCCTTGATTGCAGCTTTGGTCAGCATGTCGACGCAGGTGCCATATTGCGGCTTGGCTGTACCGGCCATAATGCCGGGGATTTCCTTGAACTGGCGACGCACTTCCACCACCACCGAACCGGCAGCACGACCGACCGCCTCCATCCCCATGGCAGCGAACAGGTACGGCACCATGCCGCCAATAAACAGGCCGATGATGACCATGTGGTTGGACAGGTCGAAGGTCATGGCGACCGCAGTGGGGTCAAGCGCCAAGGCTTTGGCATTGAGGGCGTGGGTGTAATCCGCGAACAATACCAGTGCGGCCAGACCGGCTGAACCAATCGCATAGCCCTTGGTGACGGCTTTGGTGGTGTTGCCGACGGCATCGAGCGGGTCGGTGATGTTGCGGATGCTGTCATCCAGCCCAGCCATTTCGGCAATACCACCGGCGTTGTCGGTGATGGGGCCATAGGCATCGAGCGCGACAATAATACCGGCCATGGACAGCATGGATGTGGCGGCGATGGCGATGCCATACAGGCCGCCGAGTTCATATGCGCCCCAGATGGCCAGACACACGGACAACACCGGTGCAGCGGTTGATTTCATCGACACGCCGAGACCTGCGATGACGTTGGTACCGTGGCCGGTGGTGGAAGCTTCGGCGATATGCCGCACCGGGCTGAATTCAGTTGCGGTGTAGTACTCGGTGATCCACACCATGGCTGCGGTCAGACCCAGGCCGATCAATGCAGCGAAGTACAGGTTCAGCGACGACACCAGCACCCCGTCTATCATCACCCCTTCGCCCAGTACCATGGTGGTAATGGGATAGAAAGCGATGGCTGACAAGACCCCGGACACGATCAGGCCGCGATACAGCGCGTTCATGATTTTTCCGCCTTCCCGCGCAGTGACAAAGAAAGTGCCTGCGATTGAAGCCAGGATGGAGAAACCACCCAGCACCAGCGGATAGATCACCGCTTCGGGAGAGCCCGTAATCATCAGGCCGCCGAGCAACATGGTGGCGATGATGGTGACCGCGTAGGTTTCGAACAGGTCGGCCGCCATGCCGGCGCAGTCGCCGACGTTATCGCCGACGTTATCGGCAATTACGGCTGGGTTGCGCGGGTCATCCTCGGGAATGCCGGCTTCGACCTTACCCACCAGGTCGGCTCCGACGTCAGCGCCCTTGGTGAAGATGCCGCCGCCAAGACGGGCGAAGATTGAAATCAGCGAGCCACCAAACGCGAGGCCTACCAATGCGTGGGTCGCAGCTTCGGTACTCTCACCCATCATCTGGGTGAGGACGGCGTAGTAGCCCGCCACACCGAGCAGGCCCAGGCCAACCACCAGCATGCCGGTGATCGCGCCACCTTTGAAGGCAACGTTCAGCGCAGCGTTGAGGCCGTTCTTGGCGGCTTCGGCGGTACGCACGTTGGCGCGCACCGAAACGTTCATGCCTATGTAACCCGTGAGGCCGGAGAGGATCGCGCCCAACGCGAAGCCGACGGCCGTTTGCCAGCCCAACGCAAAGGAGATGGCGACCAGCAGAATGACGCCCACAATCCCGATGGTGGTGTATTGCCGGTTCAAATAGGCGGTTGCACCCTCTTGCACCGCTGCTGCGATTTCTCGCATGCGGTCGTTGCCGGTAGGCAACCCAAGTATCCATTTGATCGACACAATCCCGTAGAGCAATGCAAGCACTGCTGCTACCAGCGCAAATATCAGACCTTCATTCATTATTTCCCCTCCAAGAGACATAAAAAACGGCAGCCTCAGCTGCCGTTAACCCTACTTCCCCATCGCCAGGCCACCCTCAAAGCGAGTGCCCGGTTCAAACCCAAAAATATCATCAAGTTTCAATTCCCGGATGAGTTGATCGACCGCATCCTGACCATGTTCGCGCTGGACTTCGGACAAAATCAGCTTGGCTGAATTGCCGTTGTAGAAGCCGCCAAAGTCAGCCTGCACCTGTAGCAGTTGCCGTGCACGGTCGAGTGTCATCTTCCAGGTTTCTCCTTGATATCCAATCCCCTTGTTTGCTTAAATCTTGAACGTCGGCAGTTTCTTCGCTACCGCAATGTTCTTCAGTGTCACGTACACCGGCAGGCCATCCTTGCCGTATTTCGGATAGTCCTCACCCTGGATCAACGGGGTCAGGTAACGCTTGCACTTGGCGGTGATGCCAAAGCCATCCTTGGTGATGAAATCACGCGGCATGAATTTCTCGACGTTGGCGACCTTGGACAGCGGCGCCATGCCGATTTTGTACTTATACGGGACATCGGACAGACGATCGACCGTCGGCATCACCGAGTTGTGGCCCTTGATCGCGAGCTCGACCGCTTTTTGGCCGAGTTCGTATGCCTGCTTGACGTCGGTTTTTGACGCGACGTGACGTGCAGCACGCTGCAGGTAGTCGGCAACAGCCCAGTGGAACTTGTGACCATGCGCGTCCTTGATCATGTTGGCGACCACCGGTGCGGCGCCACCCAGCTGGGCGTGGCCAAAGGCATCGCGGGTGCCCTGCTCGGCGAGGAAGGTACCGTCTGGGTAGTGGCACCCTTCGGACACCACCACCGTGCAGTAGCCGTGTTCCTTCACCAGCTTGTTGACACGGGCGAGGAATTTCTTCTGATCAAATTCGATTTCCGGGAACAGGATGACGACCGGAATACCGTGGTCTTCGACCAGTCCGCCCGCAGCCGCGATCCAACCGGCGTGACGGCCCATCACTTCCAGCACGAACACCTTAGTCGAAGTCTTGGCCATCGAACGCACGTCGTAGCTGGCTTCCAGCGTCGACACGGCGATGTACTTGGCGACCGAACCAAAGCCCGGACAGCAGTCGGTAATCGGCAGATCGTTATCGACCGTCTTCGGCACGTGGATGGCCTGAATCGGGTAGCCCATCTGCTCGGACAACTGGCTGATCTTGAAGCAGGTGTCGGCCGAATCGCCGCCGCCGTTGTAGAAAAAATAGCCGATGTTGTGCGCCTTGAACACTTCGATCAGGCGTGTGTATTCGCGCTTGTTGGCT
This sequence comes from Hydrogenophilales bacterium, assembly GCA_024636775.1. Classification (GTDB taxonomy): domain Bacteria; phylum Pseudomonadota; class Gammaproteobacteria; order Burkholderiales; family Thiobacillaceae; genus Thiobacillus. The sequence goes on along the minus strand of JAGXGP010000136.1, from coordinate 350 downwards.
TCCAGCGATTTCAGCTTGAAGCGGCAGGAGCCGAACGCGCCAGATGGCGTGGAGCGCAGTGCTGCAATCGCCGTTGCGGATTCCTTGGTAGTGTCGATCAGGTCTTCGGTCAGCGCGCCGATGATGCCGTTGCGGCCGGCGTAAACCTTGCCGATCTTGTCCTTGTTCTTGCGCGCGGTTTCAATCACGCCGCAAGCAGATGCGTTAATGACCGCGGTCACGCCACCGGACTGGGCATAGAAGGCATTCATCTTTTTTGCTGCCGGTTTCTTGGCCGCAGGTTGGGCTGTTTTCTTTACCGCAGGTTTTTTTGCCGCTGGTTTTGTTGCCATGCTGTTGTCTCCTCGATT
>JAGXGP010000022.1 GCA_024636775.1 Hydrogenophilales bacterium | reverse complement strand
CGGCGCTTTGGCCGGATCGACACCGGCAAAGCGAATCGACAAGTCGCGGATGCCGGGGAGCTTGTCGGCGATGAAGGCTTCGCCAAGGTGATCAAGCTTGATGTCCACATAGTCACCGTTCGGTCCACAGCCACGGCCTTCGGCAATTTCAATGGCGATGGCCCGAGCAACCACATCGCGCCCGGCCAGGTCTTTCGCATGGGGCGCATAACGCTCCATGAACCGTTCGCCGTTCTTGTTCAGCAGATAACCGCCTTCGCCGCGCACGCCTTCGGTGATCAGACACCCCACGCCCACAATGCCGGTGGGATGAAACTGCCAGAATTCCATGTCTTGCAGCGGCAGCCCGGCGCGCAAAACCATGCCGAGGCCATCGCCGGTATTGATCATGGCATTGCTGCTATTCCAGAACACCCGCCCTGCGCCACCCGTGGCCAGCAAGGTCGTGCGCGCTTCGATCAACAACGGCTCACCGGTTTCGATGCTCATTGCCGTCACGCCCAGGCAATAGCCTTCGGCGTCACGCACCAGATCGAGCGCAAAATACTCGTCGAAGAATTGGGTGCGGTGCTTGATGTTCTGCTGGTACAAGGTGTGCAGCAACGCATGGCCGGTTCGATCGGCCGCCGCGCAAGTACGCGTGGCCTGCTCACCCCCGAAGTTTTTCGATTGGCCACCGAACGGGCGCTGATAAATCTTGCCATTGTCGAGTCGCGAAAACGGCAAGCCCATGTGCTCAAGCTCATACACAGCACTGGCAGCTTCGCGGCACATGAATTCAATCGCATCCTGGTCGCCCAGCCAGTCACCGCCCTTGACCGTGTCGTACATATGCCATTCCCATTTGTCTTCATCGACATTGGCAAGCGCGGCGGTGATGCCACCCTGTGCCGATACCGTGTGCGATCGCGTGGGAAATACCTTGGACACCACGGCTACGGTGTAATCCGAGCGCGCCAGTTGCAATGCTGCACGCAGGCCGGCACCGCCGCCACCAATAATGAGCGCATCAAACTTGCGCGTATTCATGTTCCGCTCCCAATGCGTGCGCCAAATAAAACTGCCGCCAGCCAAACCACGCTGCCGGCCAAAACGACCACGACGGCCAGCGTCATGACCAGCCGCATCGCAACGGGATGGATGTAATCCATGAAAATGTCATGCATCCCCACCCAGGCATGCATGGCCAGCGCGATAGCGCTCAACATCAGTAGCACGCGACTCCACAGCGGGGCGAACAGACCCTGCCAACCAGAAAAATCAAGCGGCAAGGCAGTAAGAAAATAGACGAGCAATACAGGAATGGCTAACGCAAGCAGTAATGCGGTGGCACGCTGCATCAGCCAATTTCCCGTCCCGGTATGTGAACCCGTTGGCGATTTCATGCGAACACCCTCCAGGCGGCGGACAGCGTAATCAGGACCGTTGCAAGCAACACGCCCAAGCTGCTGCGTCGCGCTGCATCGCGCTCCACACCCCAATGTACATCCAGCGCCAGGTGCCGCAACCCAGCCAACGCATGATGGGTAAACGCCCAGATCAGCAGTACAAAAAACAGCTTGCTCAGTGGATGTGTCAGCCACGCTGCCATGCGCTGAAAACCTGCTTCATCGGACAATGAAACTGACAAGGCCCACACCCCAATTGGGAATGCCAGAAACAACAGCGCACCCGATATCCGATGCAGGATCGACACCCAGCCCGAAAGGGGCAAATGAATGCGAAACAAATTAAGATAAACGGGACGCGCGTAAGGTTTCAAGTCGGGATTAGAAGTTCATGTACGTTTAGCGCCGCTTGGCGGGTGCTTTTTTCGCTGCTTTCGCGACCGCTGGCGGCACCCGCTCAAGCAGACGCGGATCAAAAGGCTTGGGCAGGATATAGTCCGGACCAAATTTGAGCTTATTCAGATTGTAGGCCTTGAGTACGGAAGCCGGTACCCGCTCGCGCGCAAGTTCTGCCAACGCGACCACTGCGGCAATCAGCATGGCCTGCGTGATTTCCTTGGCACGGGCATCGAGTGCACCGCGGAAGATGAAGGGGAAGCCCAGCACGTTGTTGACCTGATTGGGATAATCCGATCGTCCGGTCGCCATGATCAGATCGCTACGTACGGCTTTGGCTTTTTCCGGCAGGATTTCAGGGTTGGGGTTGGCCAGGGCAAACACCACCGGCTTGTCGGCCATGCTTTTCACCATGGCCGGGCTCACCAGATTGGCACCCGACACACCCACAAAGACATCCGCACCATTCATGGCCTCTGCCAGCGTGCGCAGTTTGGTTTTGCGTGCAAATGCTTTCTTGAAGGTGTTGAGGTCGGTGCGATCTTTGTGCACCACGCCTTTGGAATCGACGAAAAGTATGTTGCCCTTTTTTGCACCCATCGCGACCAGCAGGTTCATCGAGGCAATGCCGGCAGCGCCGGCGCCCAGACAGACAATTTTTGCGGTTTCCAGGGTTTTCCCCTGAACGTACAGGGCGTTGATCAGCCCGGCGCAAATGATGACGGCGGTGCCGTGCTGGTCGTCGTGGAACACCGGAATGTCGAGACTTTTGCGCAGCGCCGCTTCAATTTCAAAGCAGTGTGGCGCAGCGATGTCTTCGAGGTTGATCCCGCCGAACGTGGGAGCGATGGCTTCGACCACCTTGATGAATTCCTGCGGGGTTTTGGCCGACACTTCGATATCGAACACATCGATACCTGCAAACTGCTTGAATAGAACGGCTTTGCCTTCCATCACCGGCTTGGAGGCGAGCGGCCCCAGGTTGCCCAGCCCAAGAATCGCGGTGCCATCGGTGATCACCGCGATCAGGTTGCCCTTGTTAGTGTAGTCGTAGGCTCTCCTGGGATTCTTGGCGATTTCCAGCACCGGCTGCGCCACGCCGGGGGTGTAGGCCAGCGACAGATCAGCTTGGGTGGAACAGGGTTTGGACGATTCCACCGACAGCTTGCCCGGCTTGGGCAGGCGATGGTAATCGAGGGCTTTTTTCTTGGCCGCGGTTTTCGTAAGTGGGGCTTGGCTCATATCGACAGATGCAAGTGGGATAAACAAGACCCATTATGGCGGATTTATCAATGCTGTGCCTTGCCCCATCTAGCTGAACCAGATATCGCGAATCATGTTTCGATATTTCTGATTCACTATGCCAGATCAGTTTTTCCAGATTTTAAGTTGGGCGCGCAGACGTGCAACTGCCTGTGAATGCAACTGGCAAACACGTGATTCGGACACACCCAGCACCACGCCAATTTCCTTGAGATTCATATCCTGTTCGTAGTACATGCCCATCATGCTGCGCTCACGCTCGGGCAGATGGTGAATGGCTGAGACCAGACTGTCGCGAAAACCGCCGTCCTCCAGCACGGCAAGTGGATCGTCGCTTCCATCGACCAGATAGCGCTCCAGAAAACTGGCGCTGTCCTCGTCCGAAAAATCTTCGTAGTACAACAGTTGCGAACACTTCACATCACCCAGCATGGATTGGTATTGATCGATGGCCAATCCCATTTCGGCAGAGATTTCCTGTTCGGACGGCGGCTTGCCATTGCGTTGTTCCAGCCGATTAATAGCCGCTTCGATCTGACGTGACTTTTGACGTACGTGACGCGGCAACCAGTCCGCTTCACGCAGCTCGTCCAACATGGAACCGCGGATACGCTGAGTCGCATAGGATTCGAATTGAGCACCCTGGGTGCCGTCGAATCGGGATACCGCATCCATCAAGCCTATCAGTCCGACCTGAATGAGATCATCCACTTCTACGCTGGCGGGTAGGCGCGCCATCATGTGGTACGCAATGCGCTTGACCAGCGGCGCATATTTATTAACTTGCTCGTCAAGTGACGTTTTTTTGCCTGCCATGGTTCGGGTTTTTCCCTTATATACAACGCGACATCCGGTGCGTCTCCTCGTCCGCCATTCTAACGGCAAGCGCAGCAAATGCGCCATCTTCGTTCACCACGCTATAAAATATCCGCGTAAAGGACTGCTCAAGAAAGTGGCAGCATGCTGCCTGTACGTGATTACACGCGGAAGCTTCACCCAACAGACCGACACTCAAGGCATTGCCCGCCTGAAACAGGGTTTTGAGCATGCTGTACGCACGCTGCATTGAGTCCCCGGTGGGATGCACCTCGATGATCACATGGCTTGGCATGCCGGGGAGCAATGCCAGCTCGTTTGCAACCGGTCCGGCATCAAACACGACACTGTCATAGCCTTGCAGGAAACGGGGCAAGTTGGGGGCATCCATCGTCAGTCCGGGTGCGTACCATCCGTCGCCGTAAGCCTGAGGCAGCGTATTCAAATGGTTGCGCTCGAGCTGCTGATTCCAGTCAAACAGGCTCCGCGGTGACGAATCGGTAAACAAACGTCCGCGCATGTCCACCAGCAGGGAAACCTGACCGAGCTGATGCAAGGCGGACATCAATTGCGTCGAAGAAAAGGATGCTTCAAAAAAACAGTGGATGCAACTCGCCGGCTGCCGGGCGCTGCGCCGGCGTAAGCCTGCAGCCTGGTCAGCGGGCATTGATGCCCTTTGGCGTCTGACGCGCTTCGCGTTCGGCCTCTACACCGGCAAACAGGGGCCAATCCTCGGCATCCAGCGCATAAGGGGTAGCCAGCAAACCGCCTTTGAGCGCACGGTCGATCAGGTAGGTGGCGTTGGGGGCGTGGAGATCTTCCGGCACGCGCTGCCCCCCGCTGATATACGCCAGCGGCAGGCGATGACGAATTAGGCTATCAAGCGCGCCGCCGGGCTGGGGGGCTTCGTCGAGCTTGGTGAGAATGCAGGCGACTGCACCCTGCCCGAACCGCGTCATCGCCTGCTCGATGGCTGCACCCTGCTGATTGGCCGCGATCACTACGAAACGCCGCACGCCCAGCGCATCGAGCGCCTGGCCTTCGCGGGTACGCGGGTCAGACGGGGCAAAACCGGCGGTATCAATCAGCACCAGTTTTTTGGCAGCGAGTTGCGGCAACAGCATGGCCAGCTTTTTCTGGTCATCTGCCACATGCAGCGATACGCCCAGCAAATCTGCATAGACTGCCAGCTGCGCCGCAGCGCCAATCCGATAAGCATCAGTTGACACCAGCGCCACCTGATCGGCGCCGTGCGCATCGACGCCGCGTGTGGCCAGCTTGGCCAGCGTCGTGGTTTTGCCCGAACCGGTCGAGCCCACCAAGGCATAACGCCCACCTTTACTCAACAAATCGGCGGCCCGCGACTGCACTGGCAAATTGCGAATCAGCACCTGGCGCAACCAGCGTTGCGCCGCATCGGTGCCGAGTCCACGCGGCAAACGTGCCGCCAGCGTACGCGCCAGCGAACTACCAAAGCCAGCGGCAAACAAGGTTTGCATCATCGCCACCCGCGCCGGGTCGCGGCGCCGGGTGGCGCCCCAGGCAAAGCCCGCCAACTGGTTTTGCAGCATGCCGCGCAGACGTCCCAGTTCGGACAGGATGCGCGAACTGGTGGCGGTGTCGGGCGCATCGTTAGTAACCACTTCTGCCAGATCGCCATACGGACTGGCCAGCAGTTCAACCCCCTTGGGATGCGGACGCGTGGACAATACAACCGCGTCTTCACCCAACTCGCGGCGAACGCGAGCCAGGCCTTCTCGCGCATTTGCCGCCACAAAAACCTGCACGCTCATGCCCCCTCCTCAATAGTCAACTCTGTGCTCACCTGCACTATTTTATCGGCAGGCACTTCGGCATAGGCGATTACCGACAAACGTGGCAAATTGCGCCGTAGCAATCTCGAAAGCACCGCCCGCAAACTGGGTGAGGTCAACAACACCGCTGGGTAGCCTTCACGCTCCTGTTCGGCCAGCGCCAGTTCAGCCGCATCATGCAGGGCATCCAGCGTAGACGGCGACAACAGGGCCTCGCCCTCATCGCCCATTTCATTCATCAGGCGCGTCTCGACAGCTGCCGACAGGCCAATCACATGCAGCAAGCTGCTGCCTTCAAACAGGCGGTCAACAATATTGCGCCCCAAGGCTGCACGCACCGACTCCACCAGGTCATCAATAATCTGGTTTTTGGGCGCGCGTGCGGCCAGCGTTTCGAACAAGGTCCGGGTATCGCGGATCGAGACGTTTTCGGCAATAAGATGCTGCAACACGGCTTGCACGCTGGTCAGAGGCAAATGACGTGGCGTCACATCCTCGAGCAGGCCCGGATGGTTGCGCATCAAGGTATCCAGGAGTTGCTGGACTTCGGTGCGGCCCAACAACTCGGGGGCATGCTGGCGAAATACCGCCTCAACCTGACGTGCGATCAACTCGGCCGCTGCCATCACTATAAAGCCGCGCAACTCGGCTTCTTCTTCGCGCCCTTCTTCAATCCACACCCCTGCCATACCGGTCAGCGGCTCCACCCCTGGCGTCCCGTCCAAGCGGCCCAGCACATCACCCATATTGACTGCCAGCACGTGACCCGTGAGCAGTTCGCCATGCGCCACTTCAACACCCTTGAGCGTGATGCGATAACTATTGGGTTTGAGTTCGAGATTGTCGCGTACCCGGATCAGCGGCACCACCAGACCCATATCGGTCGCAAAGTTGCGGCGCGATTCGGTTATTTTGGTTAAAGCTGCGCCACCCTGATTACGGTCAACCAGCGGGATCAAGCGGTAACCGACTTCAAGCGCCAGCACATCGACCGGGGGAATATCATCCCACGTGACGTCGGCCGGAGCTGGTTCATCTTCGACAAGCACCAATGGCGCCGCATTGGCAACGGTGCGTTGACGCTGCATCAACCAAAAACCCAAACCGCCTATCACCGCCGCAATGGACAGAAACGCCAAATGCGGTGTTCCCGGAATAATACCCAGCGCGCCCAGCACGGCTGCCGCCACAAACAAAGTCTGTGGACGGCCAAATATCTGAGTAGAAAACTCCTGCGACAAATCCTGTTCGCTCGACGCCCGGCTCACCACGATGCCCGCCGCCGTCGAAATGATCAGCGCCGGTATCTGCGTCACCAGGCCATCACCCACCGTCAGCAGTGCATAGCGCCCAAGTGCCTCGGTCAGGCCCAGATCATGCTGGAACAACCCGACCAGAATTCCGCCAATCAGGTTCACGACCAGAATAATGATGCCGGCGATGGCATCGCCGCGCACGAACTTGGAGGCGCCGTCCATAGCGCCATAAAAGTCGGCTTCACGGCCAATTTCGCTGCGGCGTGTGCGCGCTTCGCTTTCATTGATAAAGCCCGCATTCAGATCGGCATCCACGGCAAGCTGCTTGCCCGGCATCGAGTCCAGGGTAAAGCGCGCCGCCACTTCGGCTATCCGCCCAGCACCCTTGGTGATGACGATAAAGTTGATGATGACCAGAATCAGGAACACCACAAAGCCCACAACATAGTTGCCGCCAACCAGAAAATTTCCGAAGGATTCAATGACCTTGCCCGCCGCATCCGGTCCGGTGTGCCCTTGCATCAGGATGATGCGGGTGGACGCCACGTTAAGCGACAGACGCAGCAACGTCGTCAGCAGCAGCACCGTGGGAAACACCGAAAAATCCAGCGGCCGCCTTGCATTCAGGCTCACCAGCATCACAATCATTGCCAGTGCGATGTTGAGCGTGAACAACACATCCAGCATGAAGGTTGGTAGCGGCAACACCATCATTGCCAGAATCAGCAGCACCAGCAATGGCACCGCCAGCCGGTTCACCGGCATGCCCAGCACCATCATCACACCCTGCGCACTCACCCGATCACCTCGTCAACCCGTTGCCCAACCTGTTGCTGACGACCCTGCATCTGCGCACGCATTTCCGGGCTGACTTCAGATTCACGCGCCTCCGCCAGCACGTCCTGCCAGGTCATCGCATGACGGCGCAAATAGCGCCACCAACGCCAACCCGCATCCAGCAAAGCGGCCACCGCCAGTGCAGCCGCCAGCGCCAGCACACCGCGACCCACCCAGGCCGCTGATACACGCAATGTGTCGCTCAACTCAGCAGCAGCCAGGCTTTGCAGCCCCGGCCAGCCACTCGTCAACGCCCAGCCCACTGCAACGACAGCAAGCGCCAATTTCAATAATGCGAGCCCGCCATCAAACCAGAAATCAAGTGTAAACAGCCGGCCAATAGCTTTAAACGGATTGGCACGCGTCAGATTCACCTGGGAAGCATGCGGTGCAAATACCCAGCCTGAGAGCACGACTGGCGCCACCAGCGTCGCACCAAAGATAGCTGCAAGCACAGGGAGAACAGTCCACAAGGCGGACTGTGCCGATTCCAGGAAAAGGGGGGTGAGCGGCTGTGCGGCATGAATGAACGCCGATTCGATCAGAACTTGCAAGGCACCAAACATACGGGGGGCAGACCAGCCCAATATGGCCAGCGCGGCCAGTAACACCAGCCAAGCTGACAATTCACCCGAACGCGGCACATCGCCCGCTTTTCGCGCCTCTTGCAGGCGCTGCGGACTTGCGGGTTCAGTACGGGATAAGTCAGATTTCTCGGCCATGCTCGCCTCAAATATTGGGGGCAGTCTAGCATGAAGCAGGGCGCCTGATTCCGCGGGATTCAGTGCGTGTAGCGTATTCGCGCTGGAACCTGTTCAGCTTATTTTGTCGATCCAGGCCATCTGATTCGCGTTGATGACACTTTCGGCGAAATGCTTGACGCATAACCCCTTGCCGGTAGTCATAAGCTGAGCTGTATAAGCGCGTGCGAGAAGACCCGCAGAAACGAAATACAAAGCGCTACTGCGTCGTTTCAGGTTTGGCCGGCCTCTAGGGAAGCCCCCGGTGATCCTTCCCTACTGCTTCTTAATCACACTTTTGTACCAATCCATTGGGTTATACTACTGCGCGAGATGCTCGGTTCGCACCGTCCTCAGACCATATACACAATGAATCTATATCAATTGGAGGAGTGAAATGAAAACAATGCATTTGATGGCGGCGATGGTGTCCGCTTTGGCCCTTTCTACCTCAGCATCCGCAGGTTTCTTCGACTTGACCCTGGCGCCTTATGTGGGCGTGGGCATAGGCAAGTCGCAAGCCGACATTACCTGCCCCGCTGCCACTTCGTGCGATGACAAGGACACGGCTTACAAGCTTTATGGTGGGCTTGAAGTGAACGAGTTCATGTCGATGGAGTTTGGCTACGTCGATCTGGGTAAATCCACTTATAGCGGTGCAAAGAGCGGCAAGCGCGATACCCGTGGCATGTCGGTGCAATTGGTAGGCACTTATGCGCTCAGCCCAAAATTCACGTTGCTGGGTAAAGGCGGGTTTGGCATTCTTCACACTGAAGTTGACGGCACTGTTGTAGCGAGCACTTCAGAAGCCGACACTGATCTTGAATGGTCACTGGGCCTGGGCGCACAGTACAACTTCACCAAGAATGTAGGGATGCGCGTTGAATGGGAGCGCTATTTCAATGTGGGTGATGCGACCACGACCGGCGAAGCCGACGTGGACCTGATCACGGCTGGTGTGGTCTACAAGTTCTGATGTCATTGCTTGAACTGAACTGATTAAACCAGTGAAATCAAAAAGGGGGCTATCAGCCCCCTTTTTGTTGGGCGTTGATCTTGCTACGCCCCGTACGGATGATGACCCGTTCACGTCATTTCGTCGATCCACGCCATCTGGATGGCTTCGAGGATTTTTTCACCGGAATGCTCGGGCACGTCGTCAAACTCGGGCAGTTCGGTCACCCAGCGATGCAGATCGGTGAAACGGATGGTGCGCGGGTCGATTTCGGGATGCGCTTCGGTGAGCTCGATTGCGATGTCGAGGGTATCTGTCCATTTCATATCAATGCCCTTCCTTGACCATGTTGATGGTGTATTTAGGAATTTCGATGACCAGGTCGGCGTCGGCGACGCGTGCCTGGCACGACAAACGCGATTGCGGCTCCAGGCCCCAGGCTTTATCCAACAAGTCATCTTCGTCTTCAGTCGATTCTTTAAGCGTTTTGAAACCTTCACGCACCACGATATGGCATGTGGTGCAGGCGCACGATTTTTCGCAGGCGTGTTCGATTTCTACGCCATTGGCGAGCAGGGTGTCGCATATGGTTTCGCCGGACTTGGCTTCGATCACGGTGCCTTCAGGGCACAGTTCGACGTGGGGCAATACAATAATTTGGGGCATGGTGGTTTTAGCCTCGGTCAGGCCGCTTGGGATTGTTGACTTGGAAGAACGGTAAGTACACCGTCCCAGAATTGTAACCGCGCATTGACCGCATGTTCAGCTGCAGCTTCGGCTTCGCGCCATTTGATGGGATCGTCGCTGCACAGCGACGCCAGCAAACGCAGCGATAGCGGCGCATGAAAATCTTCGTCCAGATGAACGTGGCGGTTGAGATAGTAGTGAAAGCTCGGCGCCTGCGCCTCGGTGACTGTCATGCGGGCCAAAAAGGCCCGGAACATCGACGGGATCACATGCTCTCGCCCCAGCGCCAGCGCAGCAGCGACGGTATGCGGTTTGCCACTGGCGAGAAAATCAAACGTGGTACGGGTGAAATGGGCGGAGGGCGCGGGAATCAGGTCCGTGTTCAACGCTGCATCGATCCCCTGCCCTGCCACGCGCTGTACAAAGCGCGAAGGCGTGTCGGCATTGGCACCAATCTCACGCATTGCATCGAGATAGAGCAGAAAATGGCTGGTATGACCTTCGCGACCCGGCAGCGCAATGTCGGTTTCTTCTTCCAGCACCAGTTCATTGATGAAACGCTGTATCGAGGCATCGCCACTTGGTGTCCACGGCCAGCGCGCGGGGGCAATTTCATGCTGCAAATACTTGATCAGCGACATGAAATCCCATACCGAATAGACATGGTGCTGCATAAACACACGCAGGTCTTCCACGGTGGCCACCGCCGCATAGATGGGATGAGATTCGAGCCGTACCCGCAGGGATTCGATGAAATCGTCGTTCAGCATGGCAGCACTCAACCGAAGGTTTCCAGTTTCTGCCCGGCCATGGCGCGGCGTACGTTCTGATCCATGCGTCGCTGAGCGAATTCGGTGCTCACGGCATTCAGTGCTTCGATGCCACGTTTGATCGCCAGATGGTCGGTGCCGCTCAACAGGGCTTCAAGTGTCTCGATGCTGGCCTGTATGGCAACGGTCTCGTCTTCATTCAGCAGCGTACTGTCAATGGCCATTGCCGCTTGCGTTGCCGCGATCAGCCCCTGCGCATCGACCACCTGTTCGTTAAGTGCACGCGCGTTCATGTCGTCCTTGGCATGGGTAAACGCGTCTTTCAGCATGCGGGTGATTTCATCGTCGCCCAGTCCGTACGAGGGCTTGACCTGTACGCTGGCTTCAACACCGGAGCTTTGCTCACGCGCTGATACAGACAGCAAGCCGTCGGCATCGACCTGGAAAGTCACCCGAATCCGGGCTGCACCGGCCACCATTGGAGGAATACCGCGCAATTCAAATTTCGCGAGCGAACGGCAGTCGGACGCCAGTTCGCGTTCGCCCTGCAGAACATGCACGCTCATTGCGGTCTGGCCGTCCTTGAACGTGGTGAACTCCTGCGCGCGTGCGGTGGGAATGGTGGTGTTGCGTGGAATGACTTTCTCGGTCAGTCCACCCATCGTTTCGAGCCCCAGCGACAGCGGAATCACGTCGAGCAGCAGCCAGTCTTCTCCAGCTCGATTTCCGGCCAACACATCAGCCTGTGTTGCGGCGCCAATCGCCACCACTTTATCGGGGTTGAGGTTGGTGAGCGGAGTCTGTTTGAAGAATTCGGCCACGGCATGGCGCACGCTGGGCATCCGAGTTGAACCGCCCACCATCACCACGCCTTTAATGTCTTCCACACCCAAATCGGCGTCGCGCAATGCCTTGCGCGAAGGCGCCAGGGTTTTGTTGACCAAAGCGGCAGTCAAGGTATTGAACGCAGTTTGCGTGAGTGTTGCATCCAGCAATTCACCGGTCGACAACACGGCGGTGACACGGACTTCGGTGTGTTCGGTGAGCGCTTCTTTGGCATCGCGTGCCTTGGTCAGGAGTAACCGGGTGTCGCAAGCGGACAACGGCGCAAACCGGCCTTGCTCGATCATCCAGCAGAAAATACGTTGATCGAAGTCGTCGCCGCCAAGCGCGGAGTCACCATTGGTGGCCAGCACCTCGAACACCCCTTTAGACAGTTTCAAGATCGAGATATCAAACGTGCCGCCGCCCAGGTCGTAAACGGCGTATACGCCTTCTGACGCGTTATCGAGGCCATAGGCTATCGCGGCCGCAGTCGGCTCGTTCAGCAAGCGCAGCACATTAAGTCCAGCCAGTTGAGCGGCATCTTTGGTGGCCTGGCGCTGGGCATCGTCGAAATAGGCGGGCACGGTAATCACTGCACCGACCAGTTCTCCGCCGAGTGCAGCTTCGGCACGCTGGCGCAATACCTTGAGGATTTCTGCCGAAATCTCGACCGGGCTTTTCACGCCAGCGGCAGTCTTCAGCTGCACCATGCCAGGCGCATCAACAAAGCGATACGGCAGGCTGGCGCTGTCATCGATATCGGCCAAACCACGCCCCATAAATCGCTTCACGGACATGATGGTGTTGTGGGGGTCGGTGTTCTGCGCGGCTTGGGCAGCGTACCCCACCTCGACATCGCAGTTGGCCTGGTAGCGCACGACTGAAGGCAGCAGCGAATGTCCCACTTCGTCGTCCAGCACCACCGCAATGCCCGAGCGCACGGTGGCCACCAGCGAATTCGTCGTGCCCAAGTCAATCCCCACCGCCAGCCGATGCTGGTGCGGCGCGGTAGACATTCCGGGTTCGGCAATTTGCAGTAGGGCCATGGTTTCTAGTTTTCCAGTTCTTCGTAGACGTCGCCGACTTCGGCGATGAGTTTGTCCATGAATCGCAGTTGGCGAACAGCTTCGGAAGCTGCCGCAAAATCATGCGCCGT
>JAGXGP010000135.1 GCA_024636775.1 Hydrogenophilales bacterium | reverse complement strand
GTGGCCACCAACACAGACTCGCTCGGCACGATGGGATTGGTGCGAATTTCGCGAACTTCATTCGACTCGGGGGCTTTCGGATCTGACATTCGGTTTCTCCTCTGTCAGCTAGCTTAAATCAGCATGACGTTGCCGTCGGTTCATAATATTTATGCCCCCTGTCACGCAATTTATCCTCGCCACCATCAAGGCCTTACGTTGACGAAGTCCGGTCCGGCGCCGACAATCTCCTTCTTTTACCGCACTTCCGGAGCCAATCCCCATGGATATCGATCAAACCCTGCAAGAAGAACAACGCATCATGCGCATGATGCGCAAGACACTTACGTCCATCGTGCGTGACACTGCACCCCGTGACGGCAACCCCAGTCCGCTATCCGAAGCCACCGTGCTCAACATCAAGGACTGCCTGGTGGTGCTTTCAAACCGTGAGGCCGAACTGGCCCGGCTGACCGGACGCACCCTGGAAGAGCGCCCACACTACACCGATGAGACGCCCAATTCTCACGCGGTCAAAATCAGCAGCATTCCCAAGAAGACCCACTAATCTCGTTTGAATGTGAAAAACGTCATTTAGTCCGCCATGCCACAAGCAACCAGTCTGTTTACTGATATCGAATCCAGCGTCGTCGGCACCTCGGCGGTGGTGGTCTATTCCCCCGCAGGCAAAAAACGCAATCGTTTTCCTGAAGGCGTGGTGGAGATCTATGCCAGTGAGGCGGAAGCGCGAACGCATGCTGACCCGGACAACGGCCGCCATGCCGCCATTGCCAGCGGCCCATCGCGCTCATCCGAAGGTTTCAAACTGTTTTATCTGGTGCGCTGGCTAGAATGAGCGCGGTTGTTGTGGCTTCAGCCGCTTACAACCGCGGCCTGCCCCTTGCGGGTGGAGCGCGGTTGTTGTGGCTTTAGCCACTTACAACTACGGCCTACTCCTTGCAGGTGGTGCTACCGAACTTAAGGCACTCGGGCGCGTTCAGCTAGCTCCATGGACCTTGCGACGCACCCGTTTCTTACGCCGCATCCGTGTCGCTTCACTCTCCGAGAGCGGACCCCGCGTTTTACCTTCATACGGGTTTTTACCCGTATCTTCCTTGACCTGAATCCGCAGTGGCGTGCCCTGCAACTTGAACGCCTTGCGAAAACTGTTTTCCAGGTAACGCTTGTAATCGTCCCGCAACCCTTCCAGCGCATTGCCGTGCAGCACGATCACAGGCGGGTTTTTACCGCCCTGGTGAGCGTAACGCGGCTTGGGACGGAACAGACCACTCTTGGGCGGTGCATGCTGCTCAACCGCCATTTCCAGCACGCGCGTGAGCTTGGGGGTCGTCATCTTGATGAACGCTGCGGCGTGGGCAGCTTCAACATCCTTCAACAGGTTTTCAAGACCTTTGCCCTTTAGCGCGGAGATGTAATTGAACCGGGCAAACTCGAGGAAGGCCAGCTTGCGTCCGATGTCGCGTTTCACGTCTTCGCGCAGCTCGGGGGATAGGCCATCCCACTTGTTGACCGCAACGACCAATGCGCGGCCGGTTTCCAGCACGAAGCCCGCCAGGTGGGCGTCCTGCTCGGAGATATTCTCACGCGCGTCGAGCACCAGCACGACCACGTTGGCGTCTTCGATCGCCTGCAGGGTCTTGATGACCGAGAACTTTTCGAAGGTTTCAAACACCTTGCCACGACGCCGCACGCCGGCGGTGTCGATCAAAACGTAGGGCTTGTTGTCGCGCTCGAACTCGACGTAAATCGAATCGCGCGTGGTGCCGGGTTGGTCAAACGCAATGACGCGCTCCTCACCCACCAGTGCGTTGACCAGCGTCGACTTGCCGACGTTGGGACGTCCGACCAGTGCGATCTTGGGAATACCGAAATCGTCGGTTTTGTCTTCTTCCGAGGAAAAAGGCGCCAACGCCTCGTCGATCAGATCCGAAATGCCGTCGCCATGCGCGCTGGATATCGCCAGGGGTGTGCCTAATGCCAATTCGTGGAATTCGGCAGTAATCACCCCCGGATTCATGCCTTCGGCCTTGTTGACGGCCAGAAAAACCGGACACGCGGCACGTCGCAAACGGTCAGCGATGACCTGGTCCTGCAGCGTCAGTCCGGCACGGGCATCGACCAGGAAAATAACGGCATCAGCTTCGTCGATGGCTTGCAGCGTCTGGCGCGCCATCTCGGCCATGATGCCTTCTGTTGCAACGGGCTCGAGGCCGCCGGTATCGACAACCAGATAAGGCTTTTCACCCAAGCGGCCACGTCCGTAATGCCGGTCGCGCGTCATCCCGGGCATGTCATGCACCAGGGCATCGCGTGTGCCGGTCAATCGATTAAATAAAGTCGACTTGCCGACATTCGGACGGCCAACAAGTACCAGGGTGGGAAGCATGCTTATCCTTGCATCACGCCGATCAGAGCGGAGCGTTATGTTGACTTGAGTCGCTGTTATTTAAGCCGGAAGGCGACAATACTGCCTTTGGTGGTTTGAACCGCGAAACCCGGCCCGATATCCACCGGTGCCGTATGCACGCTGCTGCCAACCTTGGCGCGTGCAACAAAGCTGCCATCATCCGACGACAACACATGCACGAAACCTTCGCCATCGGCCACCACCACCCAGGCACCCAGCGCCAACGGTGCGGTTACCTGGCGGCGTGCCAGCTTGTCTTGCCGCCAACCGGCGCGACCACTGACTTTATCGTAGGCGGTGACGGCATCCTTGTCGTCAGTGACATACACATTGCGCTCGTCTATTGCCAAACCGCTATTACTGGAGGTATCGCGCGCCCACAGCAGCGAACCATTGCGACGGTCGAAGCAGGCTACGCGCCCCTGGTAGGCGACCGCACACACCTGAACGCCATCTAACACGGGATTGCCCATCACATCGGCCACCCGTTCAAGTTCGGTTGCACCGCGCGGCACTGCCACGGTTGCTTCCCACAACTGCGCGCCGTTGGCCGGATTCAGCGCAACCAGCTTGCCGCCGGGAAATCCTGCATACATCACGTCGTCGCGCACCACCATTCCACCCGAACCACGCAGACTCAAGGCCGGCAGGCTGCGGGTATACAGCCATTTTTTGCTGCCGTCTGCCGCATCAAGCCCATGCACGTTGCCATCGCCAGTACGTGCAATCACGATTCCAGGTACGGCCAGCAACTGGCCGGTTACTTCACTTGTCAGCGTGACTTTCCACCGCAACTGACCGGAATCAAGATTCAGTGCCAGCATTTCGCCCTTGCCGCCGCCTACCAACACCAGGCCCTGACCTGCTCCCGCTCCGGCAGACAGTTTTACGCCTGTGTCCGTTTTCCAGACTACGGTACCGTTGGCAACAGCAATCCGCTCTACCCGGCCGCCGCCTGCGGCCAGCACGTCGCTGCCCTCAAGCTGAGGGCGCAAAAGATATCCCCCCGCGTCGCCGGTTTCATTTTTCCAGGCTTCGGCCAGGTTAATAGTTGGTTTGAACTCAACCAGTTCAGCCGGCTTGGCTTTAACGGTGCCAGCGCCAAACCAGCCGCTCACTGTGCTGCAACCGGACAGGGCCAGCGCCAGACCCAATGCAATCAAACGCATTTTCACTTTGTCTCCCCACCCAGCGCATCGAGTTTCAGCTCGACGATATTGCGATACGGATTATTTTCTTTCATTTTGCCGAACGCAGACTGGTAAGCAGCCCGCGCTTCCTCCTGCTTGCCTTGTGCCAGCAGCACATCTCCTTTCATGTCATCAAACCGTGCTGCAAAGGCATCACTGTGTGTACTGGACAAGGTTTTTAGTGCGGCCTCTAGTTGGTTCTGGTCAAGCTGCACCCCGGCAAGTCGCAGCCGCGCCAAGTCCTTGATTGCGGGCTCCTTGGTATTGGCGGCCGCCCATTCAAGCTGGGCCTGTGCACTTTTCAGATCCTTGCTGACGAAATTCAGCTTGGCCAGCAGCAATGCTGCCCGTGGCGCATAAGCTGTAGCCTTGTACTGATCAATCAGCATCGATCCGGACTCACGTGCGCCCTTGGCATCGTTAGCTGCCAGCGACTGAGTGAGTTTTTGGTATACCGTGGCGGCTTCCAGCGTTTGTGTAATCATGTGATTCTGCCAGTAACGCCAGCCGGCGGCAGCGGCAATCACCACAGCCAGACCGATCATCGCAAGGTTGCCCCAGCGCTTCCACCAAGCCTTCAGTTCGTCCAGCCGTTCCTGCTCGTCAAGATCGTAGGTTGCCATCGTGCTATGCCTTTTAAATTGATACTTTTTGTAGAAATTCGATTGCCTGTGCCACGTCGACGCGGGTCTGTTCCGATGGACCACGCAGCGGCTTCAATGTTACCTGCTGTACAGCGGCTTCATCATCACCGACGATCAGTGCAAACCGTGCACGGCTGGCGTCAGCTTTTTTCATTTGCGACTTGAAACTGCCGCCGCCGCAATGCAACACAGCGGCCAAACCCTCGCCACGCAGCGCACTCGCCACCTTCCAGGCAAAGGCTTGCGCGGCATCACCCGCATGGACGATATACGCGTCCGGAACCGTCGGTGCAAGCGTAACGCTACCCAGCTCCATCAGCGACAGTAATCGCTCGATGCCCATGGCAAAACCGGCAGCCGGCGCCGGCTTGCCGCCGAGCTGTTCAACCAAACCGTCGTAACGCCCACCCGCACATACGGTGCCCTGCGCACCAAGCTGGTCGGTCACCCACTCGAACACGGTTCGATTGTAATAGTCGAGCCCTCGCACCAGCCGCGGATTGATTTCGAATGCAACGCCATTCGCCTTCAACAAAGCCTGTAGCGCGTCGAAATGTGCCAACGCAGCTTCATCCAGTTCGTCCATCAGTTTGGGCGCCGCGTTATTCAACGCCTGCATTGCAGGGTTTTTGCTGTCAAGAATGCGCAGCGGATTGCTGTGCAAGCGCCGTTTCGAATCCTCGTCGAGCGCGTCCTGATTCGCCTCGAAATATGCAATCAACTTTGTGCGATGCCGTTTCCGTGACTCGACATCGCCCAGTGTATTGATCTGCAAGGTCGGTGCGATGCCAAGCGCACGCCACAAGTCGGCACACATCACGATCAGTTCCGCATCCACATCCGGACCAGAAAATCCCAGCGCCTCGACCCCTACCTGATGAAACTGCCGGTAGCGACCTTTTTGTGGACGTTCGTGGCGAAACATGGGGCCGGTGTACCACAGGCGCTTACCTCCGTCGTAGAGCATATTGTGTTGAATCGCCGCACGCACCGCAGATGCGGTGCCTTCGGGGCGCAACGTCATCGATTCACCGTTCAGCTCGTCGACAAAGGTATACATTTCCTTCTCGACAATATCGGTGACTTCACCAATAGCGCGTTTGAACAGGCCGGTATGTTCGAGAATCGGCGTGCGCATCTCGCGATAGCCGTAACGCCGCAGCCAGTCACGGACGATGGCCTCGAACCCTTGCCAGGTGTCGGTCATCTCGGGCAGGCAGTCGTTCATGCCGCGCACGGATTGTATGTTGTTGCTCATAAATTAATCTACTGAAATACGCATCACGCAGCGCCGTAATGGCTGCGCACATAGTCTTCAACAATTGCCTGGAATTCCACGGCAATCCTGTCGCCCTTCAGCGTTACGGTTTTTTCGCCGTCGACATACACCGGTGCAACCGGAACTTCGCCGGTTCCAGGAAGCGAGATGCCGATATTGGCGTGTTTGGACTCACCCGGACCATTGACCACGCAACCCATCACCGCCACCTGCATGGATTCGACGCCGGCGTACTGATCGCGCCAAAGTGGCATCTGAGTACGTAAATAGGTTTCGATGTCCTGTGCCAATTCCTGGAACACGGTCGAGGTGGTGCGGCCACATCCGGGACAGGCGGTAACCTGCGGGGTAAACGCGCGCAGCCCAAGCGACTGCAGGATTTCCTGGCCAACGCGAACTTCCTGGGTGCGGTCGCCGCCTGGTTCAGGCGTCAAGGAAATACGAATCGTGTCGCCGATGCCTTCCTGCAGCAACACGGCCAGTGCAGCGGTCGAGGCAACAATGCCCTTGCTGCCCATGCCGGCCTCGGTCAGCCCCAGATGCAGCGGATAGTCGCATTGCGCGGAGAGATCGCGATATACCGCGATTAGATCCTGCACCCGGCTCATCTTGCACGACAAAATGATCTTGTTGCCGCCCAGCCCCCACGCTTCGGCCTTGTGGGCGGATTCGAGTGCCGACGCAACCATCGCACGACGCATCACGACTTCAGGGTCATCCGGCTGCGCCAGGCGACCATTCTCGTCCATCATGCGCGCCGCCAGCGTCGGATCGAGACTGCCCCAGTTGACCCCGATACGCACCGGTTTATCGTAACGGCAAGCCACTTCGATCAGGGTTGCAAACTGCTCGTCGCGCTTGTTGCCGCGCCCGAGATTGCCGGGATTGATACGCAACTTGGCCAGGGCCTCGGCACATTCGGGCACCTGGGTCAGCAGCTTGTGGCCGTTGAAATGAAAATCGCCGGTCAGCGGCACGCGACAGCCCAAGGCATCGAGGCGTTCACGGATGCGCGGCACGGCCGCAGCGGCTTCCAGTGTGTTGACGGTGATCCGGACCAGTTCCGAACCTGCCTCGGCAAGTGCTTGCACCTGGCGCACCGTAGCGGTGATATCAACCGTATCGGTATTGGTCATCGACTGCACCACCACCGGCGCATCGCCCCCTACCAGCACATGACCCACCAGCACCTGGCGGGTGGGACGACGGACAAGATGAGCCATCATTCTTCCAGAGTGAAACGGGCAACCGTCACGGAAATAAAGGGTTTCAGGTCGATCGGGCGGCCGTTATAAGTCAAGCGCGCCTGGGCCGCATTACCGATCAGGACGTCAAACGGTGGCTGACCCTGGATATTTGCACTGCTGCCCGCCGGGTTCAACTGGCGATGCAATGTGCGCCCACTGGCATCCTTAATTTCAACCCACGACTCCTCGCCAAACTCCAGATGCAGCTGGCTGCGTGCAGCGGGAGAAGCGACCACCGAAGGCACATCTGTTTCTTCAGCGGCCTCCGGAGCAACCACGGGCTCAGCGGGCAAAACCGGCACTTCAGCAGGCGCATCCACGATGCTGGGTACCACAGACGTGACCGCTGGGGCGGGAGGAGATACTTGCTTCATCGGGATGACGGCATGCTGCGTTTCTTCCGCATCACTGTTCAGCCACCAATAAAGCGAGATCGGGACGGCCACGACCACCAGCACGCCCAGCAAGAACAGAATCAGCCAGGGTGAGGTCAGCCAGGAACTCGGCATGGGGGGTTCGACTGGCGCTACCGGAGTGGGCTCGGCTGGCGCGCCTTCCATACGCGCCAGTAGTGGCTCCGGCTGTAACCCCATCAGCCGTGCGTAATTACGTACAAATCCCCGAGCAAACACCGGCTGACCGAGACTGCCGAAGTCATCCGTTTCCATCGCTTCAACTTGACGATGCATCAGGCGCAAGCGCATGGCGACATCTTCCAGCGTAATGTTTTGTGCTTCGCGCGCTTCTCGCAAAACTTGCCCGACCGAGACTTCCACGCGCTCATTCATTCGTATTGCCCTGACAGCAACTGCCGCGCCTCATTTGAGTCGGCAAAGCGCTTGCGCAATTGAAGCCCATACGCCGCTTCCTGCGCACGGTCTCCCAACTTGCGTTCTAGCCTTACGCCCAACCACAGACTCTCTGCCGTTGGCGGTGCCAATTCGGCGTGCCGGCCCAGAAAACGCTGTGTTTCCGACAGGCGATTCTGGCGAAAATACAAGCCGGCCATCTTCAAAATGGTGTTGGCATTGTCTGGCTGCAACTTGAGCGACTTGGTCAGATTGGCTTCGGCCAACACGAGATCGCCTTTTTTCTCGGCGCACAGACCGGCATTCGCCATAGCCTGTTCGGGCCTTGCGTACAACGGGTTATGAATGGCGGTGCTGAACTGCTCCAGACCCTCGTCATATCGACCCTTCTCGCACAGAAACCAGCCGAAATTATTACGCGTCTCGGAATCGTTTCGATCCAGCGCAATGGCGCGCCGGAAATTTTCTTCGGCCAACTTGTCCTCGGCCAGCTCCATGTAAATCAAGCCATAAATATTGTAGGCCGGGCCGTACTGGTTATCGGCAGTAATCGCCTTGCGCAGCTCATCCAGCGCAACCTTGTATTGCGCACGCGAAAAATAGGCCGCCGCAAGGTCGGTAAACGCACTTGCACGCTGACGACTTTCACTATCGACCTGAGAACTGGTGACCCCATTCCCACCTCCTGTTGGAGGCGATACACACCCTGCCAGCAACACCATGGCTGCCAATAAGCCCATCCATTTTTTCACGCCGCCTCCTTATGCATTCTTTTGATGACACGACCACTTTTGTCTGCCACTTTTCCAGCCAGTTGTCCGCACGCCGCATCAATGTCGTCACCCCGCGTCTTGCGAGTAGTCACCACATAACCCGCATCCTGAAGTATCTGACGAAACACGCGCATCGGTTCTGCATGCGGTTTGTCATATCCTGAATCCGGAAACGGATTGAAAGGAATCAGGTTGAATTTGCAGGGCACATCGCGCACGAGTTCAGCCAACTGGCGCGCATGTTCGGGCTGATCGTTCACTCCGGCCAGCATCACATACTCGAAGGTGATGAAATCGCGCGGCGCATGCACCAGATAGCGACGGCACGCTGCCATCAATTCCACCAACGGATATTTTTTGTTGATCGGCACGATCTGGTCGCGCAAGGCATCGGTGGGCGCGTGCAAACTCACCGCCAGCGCCACCGGGCAACGCTCAGCCAATCGGTCCATTGCGGGCACCAGACCTGACGTCGACACCGTCACCCGCCGCCGTGACAAGCCATACGCATGATCATCCAGCATGATGCCGAGCGCAGTCACCACGTTTTCAAAGTTTGCCAGCGGCTCACCCATGCCCATCATTACCACATTGGTGACGGGCCGATCCGAACTATCGCCGTTGGTGCGATTCACCTCACCGCGCAGACTATGGTTCGCTACCCACAGCTGGCCTATGATCTCGGCCGCCGTCAGATTGCGATTGAATCCTTGCCGCCCGGTCGAGCAGAACGTGCACTCCAGCGCGCAACCCACTTGGGATGACACGCACAACGTGCCACGGTCTTCTTCCGGAATGAACACGGTTTCGATGCCGTTCGCCACACCAACATCGAACAGCCACTTGCGGGTGCCATCGGTTGAAGTGTGTGCAAAATTGATGGCTGACGGCGCCACTACCGCATGTTGCTGCAACTTCTCGCGCAGGCTTTTGGCGATATCGGTCATCTGCGCAAAATCCGCCACGCCGGCCTGATGCATCCAGTGGAACACCTGACGCGCACGAAACGGCTTCTCGCCCAGTTCCGTGAACCAGGCGGTCAGTCCGTCGAGATCGAAATCGAGCAGGTTTTGCGGCATACGCGTGACTTTAGCGGCCTGCGTAGACTTCGCTTGCAGGGAAAAAGAACGCGATTTCAACCGCTGCAGTTTCCGGTGCATCAGAGCCATGTACAGCATTGGCATCAATGCTCTCGGCGAAGTCAGCGCGAATGGTGCCGGGTTCGGCCTTCTTCGGATCGGTTGCGCCCATCAGTTCACGGTTCTTGGCAATGGCATCTTCGCCTTCCAGCACTTGCACGACCACCGGCCCAGAAATCATGAACTCAACCAGGTCCTTGAAGAAAGGACGCTCACGGTGCACACCGTAAAAACCTTCAGCTTCCAGACGCGACAGGTGCTTCATTTTGGATGCGATCACCTTGAGGCCATTGCTCTCGAAGCGGCTGACGATTTTACCGATTACATTTTTAGCGACGGCATCGGGTTTGATAATGGAAAAAGTGCGCTGAACTGCCATGTTTATGCTCCAGAGGGGGACAGGTAAGAAAAAACGATAAAAACCATGAAAATCAGCCCGCTAGAGTACCACGACCCACCCCGACTTGTCTTCCGCCCGGCCCAGCTCAAGCGTATGCTCCCCAGGAAGCAAAGCCTCAAGACAATTCCAGTTAATTTTGATTCAAATGCTGCGGCGAATTGATCCTTTTTCAGGATGCGCCACTCAACCGGCAACTCGTTGGAGAGCCCTTACCATGACCCGACCCAGTGCCCCCCTCCTTTACCTGGCCGCAGGTTCGGCCATGCTGATGCTGGCTATCGGCCAGCCCGCCCTGGCGAATGAAGCCGCGTGGCAGGCGCTTAAAAGTGGCGGGCAGGTGGTGTTGATGCGCCACACCACCCCCGAGCAAGGGCCGGGCAAGGGCAATTCCCTGCTACGCGATGCCACCTGCACCCAAGAGCGCAATCTGTCTCAACAGGGGAAAGGAGAAGCGATGCGCATAGGTCAGGCCTTCAAAACCCGTGTGATTCCGGTTGGCGAGGTGATGTCGAGTCCCTATTGCCGCACCCAGGATACGGCCCGACATGCTTTCGGTCACGTCACGCCAACCGAGTTTCTGTCCTTGTCCGAGGTGCTGACGCCAGCCGAAGCCGCGCGCAATACGGCAGAAGCGATGAAACGGATAGGCGAATATGGCGGCGCTGCGAATCTGGTCATGGTGACGCATGAACCCAATATTGCCGCAATCTCCTTTGAGCTGGTCGAACAGGGAGCGATTCTGGTGCTAAAACCCAGAGGCGGCAGCGAATTTGATGTGCTTGGGAAAATCAGGCTCGAAGACCTGGCTGACTGACCCGATCATTATTCCCCGCTTGTCCAGACCCACATGACCGAAGTTTTGGGAAACTTGCTAGTCACACGCACGTTGGCGTGATACCTGCCTCGCTGGGTTCAGCCCTGAAATCCGCATCGAAACCAAGCCCCGCTGCCCAGACGAGGCGACCATCACACATCAACAGCGGCAGTTGATCCCGCTCCCAGGGTGGGATCGCCGATTCCTGTAACAGGTTTTTAAGGGTGCGATGGGGACCACCCGGTGTCATTCGCATCCGCTCCCGCCCTTCCCTCAAGCGCAATTCAATCCGGCCAGCATCCAGTAAAGTACGCTTCAAACCCGCCCCCACGGTGGGCGTGAACACCACCCGAAGTCCAACCGCTTCCAACTCGATGAAGGGCTCACCCTGCCAAACCCTGGGCGCTTGAACCGGCAGCGCCCGTGCCGGAACCAGATAGGCGCCACCTCGGAAGCGATGCAGGTCTGCACCACTCAGATTGACACGCATACGCGCAGCCGGGTGGGCATCGAGCAACTGGTGGAGTGCCTCATTCAGCCGTCGTGCATTCGGCATGGGCCATCCCTGCAGCCCGATAAAATATCGCAGCAGATTACGCGCACGCGGGACCGACAAAGCAGCCAGTATCTGACAATCGAGACGCGCGCCATCTATGGCTGCCCGCGCATCAAGCCGCGCCAGGTCGTCCAGCAATTCGGCCGCATCAGCCTGCAGCGCTGCAGCGCGGGCAAGCGTGCTGGAAACGCCAGGAAAATGCGCGTCGAGCAAGGGCATGACCTGCTGACGCAAGGCATTGCGCCGATAGCGGGTATCAAGATTGCTTTCGTCTTCCACCCAGTCAAGCGCATGAGATTGCGCATAACGCCACAGCTCGGCTCGCGTGAGCGTCAACAGCGGCCTAAACTGTGCCGCCTGCCAGTCTGGCAAGTGCTGCAATTCAGCCATTGCCGACAGGCCTTTCGGTCCAGCGCCGCGCAACAATTGCAGCATCAGGGTTTCGGCCTGGTCGTTCTTGTGATGCGCAGTAAGCAGGAAATCCGTGTCCAGTGTCGCAAATATTTGGCGGCGTTCGCGTCGAGCTGCCGCCTCGATGCCGGCCGGATCCGTATCGGCAATGCGAATGCGATGAACGGTTAACTCAACTGACAACGCCGCACAGGATTGCGCGCAGAACTGTTCCCAGTCATCGGCACGAGACGACAGCCCATGATGAACATGCACAGCGTGCAAGTCGAACGGATGGTGACGCAATGCATTCAGCGCATGGAGCAGGACAACTGAATCTAGCCCACCCGATAGTGCCAGCGTCAGGCGGGCATGCGGCGGAATGTGTCGCGCCAGGCAGGCCGCCACGACACGCACGATAGCCTTATTTGGCAGGAGTTTCCTTAAAGCTGCCATACGCGCGCAGTCGTTTGTAGCGCGCGTTCAGCAAGCCATCAAGGGGTAACTTGTTCAGATCGGCGAGCGTGTCGGTCAACGCGCGTCGCATGGACTGAAACATGGTGTCCCAGTCACGTTGCGCACCCCCCAAGGGTTCGCCAATGATCAGGTCCACCAGTCCATTTGCTTTAAGCCGGTCAGCGGTAATACCCAGCGTTTCGGCAGCGACTGAAGCCTTGTCTGCGCTCTTCCACAAAATGGAAGCACAGCCTTCAGGCGAGATGACCGAATAGGTGGAATACTGCAGGATCAATGTGCGGTCACCGACGCCAATGGCCAGCGCGCCACCC
>JAGXGP010000134.1 GCA_024636775.1 Hydrogenophilales bacterium | reverse complement strand
TACGCCCACATGACCATCCACGGTGTGTTGCATCTGCAGGGCTACGATCACATTGAGCCTGCCGATGCCGACATCATGGAATCGCACGAAGCCGCTATACTGAAGCGGTTCCGTATCTCCAACCCTTATTTTTCCTGACCAATATCCCCATGGAGTCCGAGAGTAGTTCCAAATCGAGCTTGCTCGAGCGCATTTCCCACTGGCTGATGCGCGAGCCTGAAGACCGTGAGCAGTTGATTGAACTGTTGCACGGCGCCTACGAAAACAGTTTGATGGACGCCGATGCGCTGGCGATGATCGAAGGCGTATTGCAGGTGTCCGAAATGCGCGTCGGCGAGATCATGATCCCGCGCGCGCAAATGGATGTCGTCGACATTAACGATGCACCCGAAACCTTTATTCCGTATGTCATCGAAACCGCGCACTCGCGTTTTCCTGTCATCGACAAGGACCGCGACGACATCATCGGGATTTTGCTGGCCAAAGACCTGTTGCGGCATTATGCCGAGGACGACGCCGATATTCGCGGCATGTTGCGGCCGGTCGTGTTCATTCCTGAATCCAAGCGGCTGAATGTGCTGCTGAAGGATTTTCGTTCCAACCGCAATCACATTGCCATCGTCGTCAATGAATATGGTGGCGTGGCTGGATTGGTCACGATCGAAGACGTGCTGGAACAGATTGTCGGCGACATCGAGGACGAATACGATTTCGACGAAACCGAAGACAACATCATCCATGAACACGATGGCGTGTACCGCGTTAAAGCCAGTACCGAAATCGATGATTTCAATGAAACCCTGGGCGCGCAATTCTCTGACGAGGAATTCGATACCGTGGGCGGGCTCGTTGTCTCGCGCTTTGGTCACCTGCCCAAGCGCGGCGAATCGGTCAATTTTGATGGCTTTATCTTCAGCGTGTTGCGTGCCGACAGCCGCCGCTTGCATGTGATCCGGGTGACTCGCCTGGCGCTGGATCCGGACACGCAGTTGCCGCTGCTGCCACCGGAATAATCGCTACAGGGTGTGACTGCGGTCGCCGCGGGCAAATCCCGCCAGCGGCGCGAGGTTTCCCTGAATCAGTCCAATCACCTTGAACAGATCGCCCATTTCGGCCGGCGACACCAGCCGTTGCACCGCATTGGCCTGTGGCAGATAGGCCGCCGCATCGGTGGGTGAAATCTGCATCAGCAGTTCTGTCAGCCCGGCGTTGAGCAGGAAATTCGCTTGGCTGGCGTAGCCCGCCAGATTTAGCCCCGCCGCTTCGCCCGCGTGTGCCACGGCACTGAAATCGACGTGCGCGGTGAGGTCGCACAGCCCCGGAAAATAAAACGGATCGTCCAGCGCGTGATGACGATAATGCGCGCGCAGGGTGCCCATGTGGCGCTGCGGATGGTAGTACTCACTCTCGCCGAATCCATAGTCAATCATCAGGATCAGGCCGTGATCCAGGCACTGCGCAAGCGCGGCGATCAGCGCATTGGCCGCCAGATTGATTTCGGAAAGATAGCCTGGCGCCAAGTTTAAACCCTCCGCGCGAGCGCGCAGCACGGGGTTGGAAATGGGACGGTCCTGCCAGTCGAATGCTTTACCGCTCAGACTCACGCCGCGCTGCATCGGCTCGCTATCCGTCCAGTGAACCAGTTCAACCGGCAGCGCATCGAGCACCTCATTGCCAAGAATCACGCCGCTGAAATGTGCGGGTAGGGTGTCCAGCCAGTGTACCCGGTCAGTCAGATGTGGCAGTGCATGCGCCAGGCGTTCCTGCTGGCGCGCGCGCAGGTCAGCGCTCACTTCAAGAATGCCATAACGGGTGGGCAGCGCACCGAGCCGTTCCAGTTCGCCCAGCACGTCCACCGCCAGTTTCCCGCTGCCTGCGCCCAACTCCAGCACTTCGCCATCCGTCTGTTTCAGAACCGGCGCCATCGCGCGTGCCAGCGTTCGGCCAAACAAGGGTGTCATTTCAGGCGCGGTCACAAAGTCGCCTGCGGCACCCAATTTGGTCGCCCCTGCCGCGTAGTAGCCGAGACCGGGCGCATAGAGTGCGGCTTCCATATACTGCGCAAACGATATCCAGCCACCGGCATCCTGGATCAGCTTTTGGAGGTGCGCCACGACGCGTTGACTGTGGGCGAGGGCATCGGGAGTGGGGGTGGGCAGCATGGGATGGATGACTTGATGGATAATGCACAATCCTACGAATATAAGGGCGAACCCCGATGCATGGCAAAACGGCGTTGATTACCGGCGGGGCAAAACGTGTGGGCGCGGCCTCGGCACGCCTGCTGCACGCAGCCGGCGCCAATCTGATGATTCATTACCGCAACTCGGCCACCGAGGCGCGCGCGTTGCAGAATGAATTAAACGCTATCCGCCCCGATTCGGTGGCACTGATTCAGGCGGATTTGCTCGATATTGGTGGGCTGCCCAGTCTGATCAACAAAACTGTCGCCACCTTTGGCGGACTGGATGTGCTGCTGAATAATGCATCGAGCTTCTATCCCACGCCCGTCGGCACCATCGGCGAAGAGGACTGGATCGACCTGATGGGCAGCAACCTCAAGGCCCCCTTGTTCCTGTCGCAGGCTGCGGCACCTGAACTCAAGAAACGCCGTGGTTGCATCATCAACATCACCGACATCCACGCCGACCGGCCGATGAAAAGCTATGTGGTCTATTCCATCGCCAAGGCCGGATTGGTCGGGCTGACCAAATCACTGGCGCGCGAACTGGCGCCCGAAGTGCGTGTCAATGCTGTGGCGCCCGGCCCGATCATGTGGCCGGAAGACGATGCCAATTTTGATGAAGTGTCACGCCAGCGCATTATTTCGCACACCATGCTGAAGCGCGCCGGCGACCCTGCCGACATCGCCCTTGCGGTGCGCTTTTTCGCGATGGACACGCATTTCGTGACCGGGCAGGTGCTGGCGGTGGACGGCGGGCGCAGCGCCAAGCTTTAACGTTCAGCACCCTCAACACGTAGCCACTTCCCTTGCGTCGTGGCTGCACTTCATCCGGTTGGCCCGCACCCATGCCGCCCGATCAAACCGTAAACCTATTCGTGGTAAATCCTGTGCCTGACACTATTAACTCTGTTGTAAACTGGACCGAGGCCGACGAGAACCGTTCTGCCCGCTGGCGTGCCGAAGGCGGCGCACCCGTGCCCAAGCGCGTGATGGTCGTAGACGATCAACTCACGGCAGATGCGGCCTATAGCCTGGCCAGCGAAGGCAACGGGCTGTTGTGGCGGGGCGATTTTCAAAACGCCCGTCAACTGCTGCAAGCCATGGCGCGCCGCATCGATCGCAAGCCGCGCAAAGCCGCCACTTCGCCGACCGAGGCCTTCAACTTTCACCGACAGGCACAATCTCAGCGTGCCCGCACTTTGGGGATGTTGCTGCTGCCGCTGGATGCGGATTTCAGTATTCCCCTGCGACGCGCGCCGAATGTGAAAGAAGCCTGTGCCGAAGCCTATGGTCCGGGTGAAGAAGCCTCCATCGTGTCACTGCGAGAATTACTCGGCGTGATCGGTGCGCATGAATGGCGCAAGAAAGGCGTGGAAGTCGCGGCGATCGAAGACCGCATCCACCCGCACTACGGCGTTTTTTCGCCGGTGCGCGGCGAGTATGTAGGGCTGGTGAATGATGCGCCGCTGCCAACCACCAAGCTGGCGTTCGACATTGGAACGGGGTCCGGTGTACTGGCTGCCGTGCTGGCCCACCGTGGCGTCAAACATATCATTGCCACCGACCAGGACCCGCGCGCATTAACCTGCGCGCGCCAGAATATCGCGCGGCTTGGGTTGAAGGGCCGAGTGGAGGTGGTGGAGGCCAACCTGTTTCCTGAGGGCCGCGCGCCGCTCATCGTCTGCAACCCGCCGTGGGTGCCTGCACGCGCCAACACGCCGTTGGAGCATGCAATTTACGACCCGGATAGCCGCATGCTGCTGGGCTTTTTGAATGGGCTGGCTGCGCATCTGGAGCCGGGCGGCGAAGGCTGGCTGATCCTGTCGGATCTGGCCGAGCACCTGGGGCTGCGCTCGCGCGAGTGGTTGCTTGCTGCAATTGAGGCCGCTGGACTGAGCGTGGTGGCGCGCGTCGATGTCAAACCCACGCATCCCCGCGCATCGGATGCCAGCGATCCGCTCCACACCGCACGCGCCGCCGAACTCACGTCGCTTTGGCGGCTTGCCGCACGAAACGCCTGACTAACCTGCTTTTATCAATATCGTTTTATTAATACAGCGTTTATTAATACATCGCACCACGCTTTACAGGAACGCATCACACCATGAATCCCCGCCGCCACTTATTTACCTCCGAGTCCGTTTCAGAAGGTCACCCCGACAAAATCGCCGACCAGATTTCGGATGCCATTCTCGATGCGTTTCTGAGCGAGGAACCCGAGGCCAAGGTGGCCTGCGAAACTTTCGTTGCGGACAATTTGGTGGTGATTGCCGGCGAATTCAAAACCGTGCGAAAGGCGTTGTTTGACGAGATTCAGGCGCGTGCTGCAGAGATTGCCCGCCAGGTGTTACGTGACATCGGCTATCGCGATACCGAAACCGGCATCGATCCCAACAGCTGCGAAGTGCAGGTGCGTTTCAACCACCAATCGATCCAGATTCACAAAGGCATCACCCTCGCCGGCGGCGACATCGGTGCCGGCGACCAGGGCCTGATGTTTGGCTATGCCTGTGACGAGACGCCCGACCTGATGCCCTACCCGGTGTGGCTGGCACACCGCATCGTGCAAAAGCAGGCAGAGCTGCGCAAGTCCGGCGCTATGCCCTGGTTGCGGCCCGATGCCAAAAGCCAGGTCACGGTCGCGTATGAAAACGGAAAAGTCGCCGGCATCGAAAACGTGATTCTCTCCACCCAGATCGATCGCGACCTTGACCCTGCCTGGGTTGAGCAAGAAGCTACGCGCGAAATCATCGACCCGTTGGTACCCATGGCGCAGCGGACGTCCACTTTCAAGCTCTGGGTCAATCCCGCCGGCCCATTCGAAATCGGCGGACCCAATGGCGACACCGGCCTCACCGGCCGCAAAATCATTGTCGATACCTATGGCGGATCCTGCCCGCACGGCGGCGGCGCGTTTTCAGGTAAAGACCCAACCAAGGTTGATCGCTCTGCAGCCTATATGGCGCGCTATATCGCCAAGAATCTTGTGGCTGCAGGGTACGCAAAACGGTGTCTGGTTCAATTGGCGTATGCCATTGGCGTGGCTGAGCCGGTTTCGCTGTTGATTGAAACCTATGGCACTGGAACCGTGCCGGATGAAATGCTGGAAGCCATGGTGCGCGGCACCTTCAAGCTGACGCCGCGCGGCATTATCGACAGCCTCGACTTGCGCCGCCCCATCTATCGGAAGACGGCAGCGTACGGGCATTTTGGGCGACCCGAGCCGGAATTCACCTGGGAACGCGTTGATCAGGCAGAAAAGCTCGCGCAGTTTATCGCCTGATCTGAAAATCAGGCGGTCAGGCATGACCCGACCGGAGGGTGCTGTCACATATCGAGGACAGCCCCCTTGTTCAAGGCTTGAATCAGCCCTGACGTTTACCCATCGAATTGCGTGCGAGTTCCAGCCGAGCGGTTTCGTTTTGCACGGACTCCGTTTCAGTCGATGCAGTCCCCGATATGGCCGAGACCTTGCCTGTGCCACTTGAAATTGTGGCCACATCGCCGGAAATGATGCCGCCTTCTTCCATCATCATCGCGCCGTAGCGAATCACGCCAGAGACCTTACCGGTGGAATAGATGACCAGCCGCTTACGGGCGGTCAGTTCGCCTTCAAAGTGGCCGCGTACTTCTGCCACATCGATCTCGGCCTTGCCCGAAAACACGCCGCCTTCAGCGATACGAATGTCGCGGCTGTTCATCGAAGCCTCGACCCGGCCTTCCACCACCAGAATTTCGCAATCGGTGATTTCCGAGCCCTTCAGCTTGATGTTTGGACCCACGATGAGCTTGTTGCCGTCTTCGTTTGGCGCAGCCTGAGCGGGCGCGCTGCTTGCCTTCTCAATTGGCTTGGCGGAATCCAGTGACGAATCCTTGAAGCGGTTGGTGTCGATGCCGGAGCGACTGGCTGGCTTGGGATCGGCTTGGGCAGGGCTGGGATGCATGAAGTTTTTGAGCATGGGAATGGATTCCTTCGGTGAGCTTGTTTGCAAAAACGCTACGCGCGGTTACAGCCATAAAACTGGAAGCAACAACCTTGATTCGCAAAGTTCGTGCCAATGCTGGAATCATTTTGATAAACAGATAGATACTAAATTTGTTTGGGAGGAGGTAGGGCGGAAGGCAAGTCAAACTGTCCCCAATTTGAGACGTTAAATCCAGCTCACAAGAGCAGTCTTTAATAACTCATAAATAAAACAGTTGGTTACGGCGATTTGTGGGTGTCGCCAGTGAGCGACATGAGAAACGCTTGGACGGTGGAAGGGGTATCGACTTGCACGCTTTTGTGTTCTTGATCCATTCGAGCGTGCGCCTATTCCGTCCCTCGCGGGCTCCCACGGCTAACGCTCTCTCCGTCCTCCGGGCGCAGTGCCCAGAACGAAAGCGATGACAGCATGGTGAAGCCGCCCAGCGTTAGAAACGCGTAGTGCAAAGCAGTGGTTACCGCAACGCTATCGGTTTGCGGCAAATCGCCCAGGTACCAACCGGCGATCAATGACCCACAGGCCAGCCCGAAGCTGATCGACATCTGCTGCATCGAATTGGCGATGGTGCTGGCCATGCTCGAATCCGGCGTATCGATATCGGAATAGGCCATCGAATTCATGCTGGTGTATTGCAGCGAATTGAAAAAGCCCAGCCCCAGCCCGAGTGCCACGATCAACCCGGTGGGCGACGCTGGTCCCACCAGCGCAAACAGACACACCACCGCGCCGATCATCACTGTATTCACGATCAGAATACGGCGGTAGCCATAGCGTGCCAGCATTTGTGACGAAATGAACTTCATGCCGATGGCCGCCGCCGCAATCGGCATCATCAACAAGCCCGACTGCCACGCGGGCATGCCCATACCGAGCTGAAACAGCAGTGGCAGCAGAAACGGCATCCCGCCCACTCCCAAGCGCGTAATGAAA
Organism: Hydrogenophilales bacterium; assembly: GCA_024636775.1. Taxonomy (GTDB): domain Bacteria; phylum Pseudomonadota; class Gammaproteobacteria; order Burkholderiales; family Thiobacillaceae; genus Thiobacillus. The sequence continues at coordinate 41,347 of JAGXGP010000134.1, read as the reverse complement.
CCGCCCACCACCGACACGCGAAACGTACGGATGCGAAACAGCGCCAGCCGCAACAGCGGATGCGGAACCTGGCGAGCGTGCAAGAAATACGCACCCAGCAGACTCAGGCTCAGCAACAGCAGAATCGACGCCGACGTTGCATCGAGCTGGTGTTCGCCAAATACCTCCAGCAACCACGACAGCAGCGCCGCACCGCTGCCAAACAACACCAGTCCAATCACATCCAGCGGGCGCGGCGTATCGCTGCGGTAATCCGGCATGAAGCGATGCGCCAGCAGCAGCGCCAGCAAGCCCACCGGCACATTGATAAAGAAAATGTAGCGCCATGAAAACCAGTGCACGATCAGCCCGCCCACCGTTGGCCCGAGCAGCGGCCCAATCAAGGCCGGGATGATCACAAAGTTCATCGCTCGCAACAGTTCGGATTTGGGAAAGGTGCGAATGATCGACAGCCGCCCCACCGACATCATCATCGCCGCGCCCATCCCCTGAAGAATGCGCGCAGCCACCAGCATCGGCGCATTCATCGCCAGCCCGCACAACATCGAAGCCAGCGTAAACAGCGCAATCGCAATACTGAACACCCGGCGCGTACCAAAGCGATCCGCCAGCCAGCCGCTCACCGGGATGCACACCGCCAGGCTCAGCACATAGCTCGTCACTGCCGCCTTCAGGCTCAACGGCGTCACCTGCAGGCTTGCTGCCATCGCCGGCACCGCCGTATTCACAATGGTGGTGTCCAGCTGCTCCATGAACAGCGCCGCCGCAACGACCCAGGGCAGGTAGGTTTTAACCGTGGAAGGGTTCATCTGAAGACCGAATTGCCTGTTCCGGGAAGCCCAGTTTACGTCAGGCTGAAACGGTTTAATGGAAAAGGGCTATGACGGGTGGCGAAGCATGCAACGTATATGTTAGTGGCATCGATTTTGATCCCGGGTTTTCTTCCCGCATGATCTCGGGCGTAGGCAGGGATGCAAAGCCTGACTGAGGTATGCACTTAACGTTGCGTTGATGGAGTCTGACGCTATTGCGATGGCCTCAACCGCGAGCGCGTGATATTGGCCTGAATGGCGTGCAGGGTGGCGGGCACGCTGTAAGAGGGAGGGATGGTAAAACTCAATCCTGAGTCTCTGGACGCGGCTGGATCGACCGCGCCTTGATGAACTAAGCCGGCCAGCGCATCCGGATCGAAGGTGCTGGGCGAATTGGGGGTGAAGCCACCACTACGGCCTGCTGTCGCGATGCGTATCCTCGCCGCCATTTTCCATCCACCAATCGAACGCCGCGCGGTAATTCGTGCCAAACGCCTGCTTCAAGTCACTATTGCGAGCAAGCAATCCCTGGATGCTAAAGTCGGGGCTGGATGGATCGCCTTTATTAATGCCGGTCCCCACCCAGTAGTTGAGCAAGTTGCTGTCGCTTCCCGAGTGCAACGTGCGGAAATACTTGAGATCGAATTCAAAGCTGCCGCGCCGAGCTTCAGCGAAGCCGTGATCGCGCCAATGTTCGGCCAGGTCCATGCCTGACTTGACGACATCCGGGTTGTGGTCGTAGTAATAGTCCCAGTCAAAGACCGAGGGCGCGAACCGATTATCGCCACCCTTGTGTTTCTTCTTGCCTATCCCTTTGACAAAGTTGCCGGCGTCACGAAATGACTTCATGGCACTGTTGCCTGAGTTGTTTGCCAGGGTGCGCGCGGCATCTTTCGCATGGGTGTACGCGGCGGCTGCATCGGCCGCCGCTTTGGCGTCCGCGATAGCCTTATCCGCAACGGCTTTGGCATCCGCGGCTGCTTTATCCGCAATGGCTTTGGATTCGGCGGCTGCTTTATCCAGAGCCGCAGTCGCTTGTTTGGCCGAATAACCGCCGAGTGAGCTGCCGGTGGTTGCGATCCATTTGCGTGCCGCCTCAAGATCCTTGCCGATACAGCCTTGCAACTTTTCCGGGTCGACATTCGCGCCGGCCTGGGCATCGAGCAGCGCTGCCACATCCATCGTCGCTGTGATTTTCGCTTTCGCTTTGATCTCGAACGGGGTAGCACAGGTCGCCGGGCTATCCATCGTCAGTTCGTTTCCGTCGAGGCTTAGATCCAGCACGCGCCCCAGAACATTTCCACGCATGGCAAGCGTCTGGGTTTTCTGCGAGACATCGGCATTCGTTGTCATGGTGACGCCCTGTCGCCCGAGCGGACCCAGTTTGAGGTTGAGTCCAGCACTGACCTTGGCGTGCAATCCTTCTTCGCCCACATACACATTCATGCTGCCTACCTGCTGACCGATTATCCTGGCGTTGCCGAAGAACTTGATCAGTGGGCCTTTGGTGTTGTCAACGGTAGCCAGTGGTCCGAACACGAGAATATTGAATGCGCTCAAGGGCGGGAACGGATGCGCCTTGTCGCCAAAGCGGTAATCGGGCACCGACATGGGATTGCGTATTTGAAATTGCGCGAGTGCGGGATGAAGCACCTTCAACTGCGCCATGTATTTTTCAATACCCTTGATCAGGTAGCTTTTCCCGGGCACGGTGGAGACATTCATTGATACGGCCAAAATTGCGAGGTCTTGCAGATCAACCGTCGGGGCGGACAGGCCGAATTTGAAATCGAGCAGATCCAAAGCACCCGCCGGATTCAACGGTGTCTCAAAGAAAGTAACGAACTTGGACTTTGTGCCCGTAATGGTGATGTTGCCTTTATAGCCCAGCGTCAAACTGGTGTTGATGGAAATAGTCGCGTCCGACAGCGTCGTCCCCGCCATGCCCATCGGATCGGTAATGACTTTGCCCGGCGCCAGCTGGAATTCAACCTGGCCTTGTGGCAGGTCTTTCGGGGATTTCGGCATCGACAGCAACAGCCCGGCGCCGCTACGCAGGTCGCTTGGCATCGGCAACACGACGCCGGCGCGCAACGTTAAGTCCTGCACCGGCACACCCATGCCTACTCTAATGACGTCGCCCAGGATGCCTTTGACACTGGCTCTGCTGGAAATCTGGATGCCGCTGGCAAATTCGAGTGAGTCGACATCGAAGTAACTGTTCCTGACGATCTGCCTGAGATCGGCCGGCATGCTGTTCTTGGACAACGAGAAATCAACCGTCGAAAGCGCAAAGATGGGATCGGTCAGGCTGGTGCCGGTCATCAACTTCAGTACGTTCTTGTGGAGCACGTTGGGCAGGGGGATGGAGCGGTTCACCACCAGCAGGACAGTTTGCTGGGACGCTGCCCCGAAGACATACAGTTGCAGCGGTACATCGCCCATACCCGGCACGGAGAACGTCTTCTTGGCCATTGAGTTATTGCTGCCGGGTATCGTTTTCAGACTGCCGTATAGCTCGGTCAGCGCGGCCTGAATGCCGGGAATCGGAATCTGAGTGGCCGCGTCTTGCAGGTTGGCATTCACCTGAGGTGTGGCCTGTGCGAATACTGACGTGTTGAGCGCAAGCACATTGAGGCACACAAAAATCGCTGCAGCGAACATCTTGTTCATTTGTAATCCTTGTCGATTTGCCGAGCGATTAGTAATACAGAAAACCCAGCGCCTGTTTCAAACGGTCACCGGTGGTGTGCATGCGATCCCATCGAACGATGGAAACATCACCCTGCTGAAACTCGCGAAACATATTGGTTTGTTTAATATGACCCAGGATGGATGTGATATTTGCAGGCGATTTCATGGACAAACCCAGCTTGGCTTTTAGATCACGCATGGCCGGGCTCTGGCCCTGGCTGTCCTCGGAATTCGAGAGGTAGGCAGGCGATCGGGGTGTGATGAGGATCAATACCGAGTGCTGGTAGTCGACCGTTGTTTTATTCGAGAAAATATACTGGACCACAGGGATATCCTGCAGGAGGGGCACCCCAGTGCGTGATTCCGACGACGCTTTTTCGCTCATCCCGCTCAGAATCAGCGTTTCGCCAAAATTCATCACGACGTTTGCATTGGTCGTCGTTTCGGAAATATTCAGCCTGTAGGCAAAACCGGCCGAATTGACGTTCGGGTTCAAGGTGGTTCGCTCCGCACCGACCTTAAGCTGGATCTTGCCATTGGGCAGGAAGGTGGGCGTGACCGCGAGCTTGACGCCAAAACGCTTGTCCACCGGAATAGTCGATGCTGCGCCTAGCGAGGTAGTCGAAATCACCGCCGCGTTCATGTTGACGCCAGAAAAGAATTCGGAAGGCAGGCCTTCTATCGCGGCCAGGGTGGGGCGCGCCAGCACTTCGTCCCTGACGCTACTGGCGTTTGCGATATTTAGGGAGTAGGCAAGTGCCGGGATCGTCACCGCCCGTGTGATGGTCGTCTCGAGTCCGGCCCCTGCGGCACTGTTAAATGTCCTGGAGTAGGCCGGCGCTGAGGCGGAGCCCAGTTGCAGCGACAGTGCATTGAGCAGATTGACACCCTGGGTGGTGTTGATCAGCTCTTCGGTCGCAATCATCACCACATCAACCAGAACCATGCGTGGGGATCCGTCATTTGCGATGTCTGGCGTCGCAGGTGTCGGACTTGGCAAAGGGCTGGAAGCTTGATTGCCACCTCCGTCACTCGTTTCGAGGCTGCCTGGTGCGACGCCGGGCAATGCGGTACTTGAACTTGGCGGGACAATTCCGGCTGTCGAATTCGTGTATTCAGTTTGGCTGGGCAGCGTCCACTTGCGATACAACGACTTCCATTTTTCCAGGCGCTGAGTCACCTTGTCGACATCAGCATGCTCGTCGTTGAGTTGGCCCAGCTTATGGCGCATCTGATCGGCCTTGTCGAAATTTCCGCAGGATGCATATACGGAAACGCTCGTTCTGATGAATCCCGAATTGGGTTCGCCTGATAATTTGTCGAATTGATCCGCCATGGCGCAGGCCATGACCGGATCGCCTGTCATGTAGGCGGCCACCATCAATCCATAAATTGAAACCGTGCTCTCGGGGGAGAGCAGTAGCACACCGGCAAATTCCGCTTTAGCCTGACCAAACTGTTTTACATCCAGAAATGCCAAGCCCAGAAACTCTTGTGCAATCCAGTTGCCCTGATCGAGTCGCAGCGCCTGCTGATAGCCCTCGATGGCCATTCCATATTTTTGAGAATTGCCATACCTGGCCTGCAAGTGATAAATGAAACCATTCAGGAAATGCAAATAGGTATTTTGAACATCCTGTTGCAAAGCCTCGTTTATGGCGATGCTTGCCTGTGGCAATTCCATTCGTTTGATGTGATCTACGGCGGCAGTAGCCCTTGCCAGCATTTGTGACGCCGGCTTGCCTGGTGGAATCAGCACCATGTTTTTGGCAATGTCCTCAAACGCGCTTTCCTTCTGGAGCGCCCACGAAGCTGGGGGAAAACAGAACACCAAAATCATGCCGACAGTGATGCGGCTGAGCCGTAAATTGAGTATTTTCATTGAAGCAGCGGCCTACAGAGGATCAACTATTTTTCAAAGGAAACATGAGACTGAACGAAGGTCTTGAATGGTGTAACAAAACAATGATCTTGCTCGACCTGGTGGATAGAGGCATCAAGATTTGCTCGCCCCTGCTTGTATCCGGGTGTGGGTGCCTACGCCAAATATGCCAGCCATTTAATGCTCATTGTTATGTTTAATGGCGAATAACAGGTTAACGGTATCCTGCTACATTACTTAAGCCTTCTTGCCGCGCATCGCACGCGCCGCCCCGCAGCTGACGCTGCATCGAATAGCGGTCGCGGCGTATCGCTGCGGTAATCCGGCATGAAGCGATGCCCCAGCAACAGCGCCAGCAAGCCCACCGGCACATTGATGAAGAAAATGTAGCGCCATGAAAACCAGTGCACGATCAGCCCGCCCACCGTTGGCCCGAGCAGCGGCCCAATCAAGGCCGGAATGATGACAAAGTTCATCGCTCGCAACAGTTCGGATTTGGGAAAGGTGCGAATGATCGACAGCCGCCACACTGACATCATCATCGCCGGCACCGCCATGTTCACAATGGTCGCGTCGAGCTGTTCCATGAACAGTGCCGCAGCAATCACCCACGACAGATAGCGCTTAATCGTATCGGTATTCACCGGGTCGGCACATTCCAATGGGCTGGGTGGGGTGTCCTATTGAATCAGCTTGTGGCAAGATGAATCAAGCAAGGATAGTGGCTGAGTTGAACGCCATAGTCGATCTGTCCGTAGAGCACGTGGGTATCACCACACGGCATTCACTACCGTTCCCGCTTCGATTGGATCATTAGAGACGGGGAAACAACCCGGGTCGAGCGCTTATCTATATCCGTGAACCCGTTTGTTGGCCCATGAATAAGTCCATTGCGCTAGCATGACAACGGTTTGAGTGCGTCTGAACGTTAAGTGAGATCAATAATGCAATTGGAAATGAGCCCTATACCTGACACAAACACGGCCTTTGCACGATTTTCGCATGCGCTTCGGGAAGATGGCCTCAGGCCTGCGCTGGCTTACCTGCTCGGGCTGACCGATTATCGTTACATTGCCATTTTCAAATTCAGGAATGGCAAATCAACCGCGGCGGCTTTCTACGATCGCGACAATCCAGAGGACTTGCAGACAGACGAGGTGCCCGAATCAGCCACGTACTGTTGCTTTGTGCGGGACGAGAAAGGAATTTTCACGACCGCCGACGCCATGCATGATCCCCGGCTCACCCACCATGTCTCACGTGAAGCCGTTCAGGCATATTGCGGCGTACCCGTGTTGACGCCAGAAGGCGAAATTCTCGGCACGCTTTGCCATTACGACACGGTACCGCGCGATCCCGACCAGATCAATATCGAGCTGATGCTGCAGGTCGCGAGTGCACTCGATCAAACCCATAGCGTGCCGGATTATCCTGATAAGGCCGTTTAGTCCGGCGGCCCTAGCCACAGGGTCCTATTTGATCGCGCCCTTACATGTACGCTTAATGATTAAGCCATGGTCGATGATCAAGACATGGTGCGTTTGGAAATAGAAACCTCTTCACCATGACTTTGTAATGCGCTGGCCTGTCAGCCTGCGTCACCCAAATTGGCGTTCAAGCCGGGCGCTTTAAGCCATTTCAGGATGTCTTCCGTAATTTCCTCGCTGAGCGACTCCAGTGTCGAACACGCTCGAAATGAACCGCCGATCGTTTGGCGCCGGACTACGAAATTCCCCAGCAGTGTGTTGCCTTCCATGAGCTTCCCTTCAAGCACCAGCCACTTCGGTCCCGTTATGCTGCCACCGCCGATTGAGTGGAGATGCGTGGCAACAAGCGCCAGCTTCTTGCCGGCGACCGTATCAAGGTTTTGCTCCGTGACTTTCACACGTCCATCGGACTGTTCAGCCATATGGCGCGGCATGGTCGTATTCCAGTTGCACTCCTTGCGAACGGCTTCATTCCCGACTTTATCGCTTTGATAAGGAATGAGTGAAGACACGTGCACAACGTCTTCGGCTCGAGCAGATGCTGTCGCGAGACAGACCATGACCCCTACAAACAATCCCTGTATTGCTTTCAAAACAATCTCTCCTTTGTTTAAAAAATTTATATCAATTAAGAACTCATTTCCTCGAGCAAGTATTACCGGCACCCGGGGTATAGCCACAACTTAGTTCAATGTTCAAATTATCGAATCGTTATCTCATTGAACTCATTAGATGTGTAGAACATTGGTGTCTGGTTCCAATTTCTTCTGTTGTACAGGCAAAAGGTGGGTCCTGACCCTGTAGCCTTTTACGAAGCAGAATGCTTTAGCGCAGGGAGCGACAAAGAGGTAATTTAACCAAGCTAAACATGCAAGACGGATAGCTCTTTCCCAATGGAGATGGCTGCTTCTGAAATTTTAATTAGCTCTTCGAATGCCTTAAGGTTGCCGCCTTCATCGTGTATCGGTCCCCCGGGGGTGACGTCTTGAATAATTGAATCAACTAACTGGTGGAACTCAATAATTTTTGCAGCCAGCTTAGGTTCAACAAATCCAATGCGATCTACATGAGCTTGGTAAATTCTAGAGTAATGCTGTGGAATCCTGATGGTGTACTTAAATGCTTCATCGGGATTGACGCGAAGATAGTCCGTCACTTTTTTGAATGCACTCACATAGTTTCTGTGCTCGATAATTACTAACAGGGCTGATATTTCCGAAAGCAATGCGGTCGTTATGGCACGCTTTTCCTTACGGTGCTTCCTTGCTTCAAGAAAATATGTCGCGAAGAAAGTCGAAATTCCGCCAACAAATGCACCACCTATAGCCGCGATAACAGGTAACCACTCGTTAGGTTTGTCCGCAAACAAGGAATTGATGGCCTTGATCGTTTGGGCTGCTTCTAGCAATTGCTGGGTTTCCATATGGCACTCTTGTTGGTGGATGTGGTGCTAATTCAATGTTCCTGTTTTCATCGGTTCAGATCAGTCCTGCCTCTTATATCCCCGATACCAATCCACCCATTTTCCAATCCCATACTCCAGCGTCGTCGCCGGCTTGAATCCGGTGTCGCGAACCAGTTCGTCGATATCCGCGTAGGTCGCCTGCACGTCGCCGTCCTGCATCGGTAGGAAATTCTTTTTCGCGGTTTGCCCAAGCGCGGCTTCGATGGTGCCGATGAAATCCATCAGTTGCACCGGCGTGTGGTTGCCGATGTTGTAGACGCGATAGGGCGCGTGGCTCGATGCGGGGTCGGGGTCCTTGTGGTCAAAATCGGGGTTGCCTTGCGGGATGCGGTCGAGCACTTTGATGGTGCCGTCGGCGATGTCGTCGATGTAGGTGAAGTCGCGCGACATGTCGCCGTTGTTGAAAACGTCGATGGTGCGGTCTTCGAGGATGGCGCTGGTGAACAGCCATGGCGACATGTCGGGGCGGCCCCACGGGCCATAGACTGTGAAGTAGCGCAGGCCGGTGGTGGGCAGGCCATACAAGTGCGAGTAGGTGTGCGCCATCAGCTCGTTGGCTTTTTTGCTGGCGGCGTAGAGGCTGACCGGATGGTTGACCGGGTCGTGGGTGGAAAACGGGATCTTGGTGTTGGCGCCGTAGACGCTCGATGAGCTGGCGTAGACGAAGTGTTTGACGCCATGGTGACGGCAGCCTTCGAGCAGGTTGGCAAAGCCGACGATATTGGATTGCACGTAGGCGTGCGGATTTTTCAGCGAGTAGCGCACGCCGGCCTGGGCGGCGAGGTTGATGACGGCGTCGAAGTGACCTTTTTCGAACAGGTCTTCGGTCATCATGCGGTCGGAAATGTCTTCCTTGACGAAGCGAAAATTGGAATAGGGCTTGAGCTGTTCCAGCCGTGCGAGCTTGAGCGCCGGGTCATAGTAGTCGTTGAGGTTGTCGATGCCGACGACTTCGTCGCCACGCTTGAGCAGGATTTGCGCGACGTGCATGCCAATAAATCCAGCGGCACCGGTGACCAGCACTTTCATGTGTCTTCTCCCAGAATTTGGCGAGAGTTTAGCAGTCCGCCCCTCGCTTCCCATAAAATCACGCCATGTCACTTTTCCTGCAACGCGCACTGTATCAATTGCTGCTTTGGCTGGCGCTGCCGTTGATCCCGCTGCGGCTGCTGGTGCGCGGGCTCAAGGAACGCGGGTATTGGCGTCATATTTCCGAACGCTTTGGATGGATGGGCGCGCTGCCGAACCAGCCTGTGTGGATGCATGCGGTGTCGGTGGGCGAGGCGCGGGCGGCTGCCCCGCTGGTGGAAAAGTTTCTCGCACAAACGCCCCCGTCGCCTGTGTTGATGACATGCATGACGCCGGCGGGACGGGCAACACTCAAGCAACTGTTTGGCGACCGGGTCACCGTGCGCTATCTGCCGTATGACCTGAGTGGGGCCATGCGGCGTTTTTTGCGACAGGCGCAACCGCGTGTTGGCGTCATCATGGAAACCGAACTGTGGCCGCATTTGGTGCAGGAGTCGCAGCGCGCGGGCATCAAATTGTTTCTGGTCAACGCCCGGTTGTCGGAGCGCTCCGCGCGTGGCTACTGCAAACTGGCTGCGCTGGCGCACGCAACGCTGGCAGGATTCGAGACTGTCGCGGCGCAAACGCAGGCCGATGCCCAGCGCCTGCTCGAATTGGGCGCACACACCGTCAAGGTCACCGGCAATCTCAAATTTGATATCGATCCGCCAGCGGCTCAGCTGGAACTGGGGCGGGTATTTCGCGAACGCATCGGTCATCGCCCGGTGTGGCTGGTGGCCAGCACGCGTGAAGGCGAGGAGCGGTTGGTGCTGGAAGCGTTTGCGCGCACTGCGCCGACGGAGGTGTTGCTGGTGATTGTGCCGCGTCATCCGCAGCGTTTTGATCAGGTGGTGGCGTTGGCGAAAAATAGCAGGCTCAGCTTGCAGCGCCGGAGCGGGAATGATGACGTGCAACCTTCAACCCGGGTCTGGTTGGGCGACAGCCTGGGTGAAATGTTTGCCTATTACCACGCGGCAGATTGCGCGCTGATCGGCGGCAGCTTGCTGACCTATGGCGGGCAGAACCTGATCGAGGCCTGCGCGGTAGGGTGCCCGATAATGCTGGGTCCACATACCGAGAACTTCAAGCAGGCGGCTGAAGATGCCATCGCGCAGGGCGCAGCCTTGCGGGTGAATGACGCCGAATCGTGGGCCAGTGAAGCAGTACGATTGATGCAAGATGACGCGGCGAGTCAGGCGATGGGGGCGGCCGGGAAAGTATTTGCCGCTGCACACAAGGGCGCGGCGAACCGGGTGTGGGATTTGCTGAGCGCGGCTGCGGCGCGCTGACACCAGCCATTTATCTGGCGTCAGCGCTGGGCGGTAATCGTTATCGCGCGGCTGTTTTTGCAGGCTTGCTGAGGCTGCTAAGGGTGTCTTTTTTGAGATTCAGTGGCGTGGGCGCAGGCATCGTTTTAACGTCGGGCGTAGATGTCCCCGGATTGCTGCGCTGACCGGTCAGTAGCCCGTCGATCGGCTGCAGGTCCTCGGCCGAGAGCGCGCCGGCCGCAGCCTTGAGCGACAAGCCGGCCAGCAGATAGGCGTAGCGTGCCCCCGCCAGGTCGCGTCGGGCAGACAACACTTGTTGCTCGGCATTCAGCACGTCGAGATTGGTGCGTACCCCGACCTGCAAGCCCAGCTTGGTGGAATCCAGCTGGGCCTGGGTAGAAGCGAGCGCCTGTTCCAGTGCACGAACCCGGGCCGCACCGCTATTGACGTTGAGCCAGGCCTGGCGTGCTTGCAGGCTGGCTTCGCGGGCCGCGACTTCAAGATCCTGGCGCGCTTTCTCCTGATTGGCGACGGCTTCACGCACACGTGAATTGACCAGGCCGCCCTGATAAATTGGCAGGTTGAGTTCGACACCGATGGTTGCGGTGCGGGTATCCACCTGTGTCGAGCCAAAATTCTGACCGTTGTTGATGCTGTAGCCGGCAACGGCATCGACCGTAGGGTAGTGGCCGGCGCGGTTGCGTTCGACTTCCTGGTCGGCAATGGCTTTGGACAGTCGCTGGATTTCACCTTGAAGATTGCCATCGGCTGCGCGCGCGGCCCACTCGTCCATGCTGCCGGATTCGGCGTTTAATTGTTTCAATTCAACCAGCGTATCGAGCGATCCGGCTGGCTTGCCGATGACTTTTTCCAGTGCGCGCTGGCGAATGCTGAGCGTGTTCTGCTCGGCAATTTCCTGCGCAACCGCGAGGTCGAAACGCGCTTGTGCTTCATGGGTATCGGTGACGGTAGCGGTGCCGACTTCGAAGTTGCGTTTGGCAGAAGCCAGTTGTTCGGTGATTGCGGATTTTTGTGAGTCGATGAAGGCGATGTTGTCCTGCGCCTGCAATACATCGAAATAGGCTTGCGCGACGCGCAGGATCAGATCCTGTTCAGCCACTTTGAGCTGCACATCGGCAATTTTTACCTGATTTTTGGACTGCTCGAACTGCACCTGATTCTGTTTGCGAAACAGCGGTTGCGCTGCATTGATCGAGAGGCCGTTGGAGTCGTAATTGGAGTCGCCACCGGGCAGGGTGGAGTTGACGCTGTTGTAGCGGACATTGCCCCCCAGATTGACGTTGGGCAGCAAACCGGCGCGGCCTTGTACCGATTTTTCCTGTCCCGCCTGCCAGGCTGCACGCGCAGAAGCATATTGCGCGTCGTAGGCCTGCGCATCGCGGATCATGTCAGACAAGTTGGCAGCCTGTGCAGCGGGCGCCAGGGCCCAGGTCAGAGCGAGGAATAACGGCTTTAATTGCATGGTCAGTCCAGTTTCAGATTAATAGGGGTTTAGTAGCGCGGCATGGCCGGGTCGACTTCGTCCGCCCAGGCGGCCACCCCGCCAGAGAGGTTGATGATGTTTTCAAACCCTGCTGTTTCGAGGTAGCGGGCTGCATGGTAGCTGCGCACCCCATGATGGCAGATGACCACGGTTTCGGCCGCTTTGTTCAATTCTTCGATTCGGGTGGGCAATTCGTGCATGGGGATGAGCACAGCGCCGGGGAGGCGGCACAGATTCCATTCCCACGGCTCGCGCACGTCGAGTAACACCGGGGTGTGTCCGGTTTGAATATAGTCGGCAAGTTCAATGGGGCGAAATTGGCGCATGATTTCAGAATACGAACGCGACAGGATGCGGTGCGTTCAGCAGCGGCGCAACGCAGGTTTCGAATAGAACGACGCTGCGGGTGGCGCCCGGCGCAGTACACGTAATCAGTTGTGCCTGCATCACGGGCGCTTCGCCAACGATTGCAAACATTCGTCCGCCCACTTTTAGGCGACGGCGGAATGCGTCTGACAGGAGCGGCGTTGAACCGGTCAGCACGATGACGTCGAAGCCGGCGTCGTCGGGCCAGTCGCGGGCAGCGTCGCCGGTGTGCAGCGATACGTTGTGGATGCCATGCGCACGCAAGGTTTGCGTAGCGGAAGCGGTAAATTCCGGAACGATGTCGACGGACACCACTTCGGCCGAATCGGCAGCCAGCAACGCGGTGAGATAGCCGCTACCGGTACCAATTTCCAGCACGCGGTCGGTCGGGCGAATGACTAGCTCCTGGATGATGCGTGCTTCGAGCTTGGGCGTCCACATCGCTTGCCCATGACCAAGCGGGATTTCCATGTCGACAAAGGCCATGGCACGACGCAGTTCGGGTACGAAGTCTTCGCGGTGGAGTCTGAACAGGAGATCGAGCACATCCTGATTCAATACATCCCAAGTGCGGATCTGTTGTTCCACCATGTTGTAGCGCGCTTGCTCGATATTCATGCGGTGCCCTTGGTCTGGAATAAATTGAAGTGCAGTGAAAAATTAAGTTATGACTCAATAAGTTAGACGTTGCCGTGCCTTGCAATTATTTCACATTTCGGCTAACTTTGGCCGCTTGCCAGGGGTCTCCGTCCGGAAGGTTTCCAGATGGAGTGAGACATACCCTTTGAACCTGATGCGGTTGAAACCGCCGTAGGGAGGCCGTCCCCGGCCTCCGTTTATATCCAGCGAGGCTGAAATATAGCCTCCCTTGTTAATTGAGCGAGGCCGATCCAGGCCTCCGTTTTTTCCCAGTGAGGCGCGTTCTTCGCCTCCTGTTTTCTGGAGCGCCACCATGAACGCCGCCATTCCTGCCAAAGCCGCCAAATTTCTTGCTGTTGATGCGCATGTCGATGCCCTGGCTGTAAAGCCCTTGCCCAACTCGCGCAAGATTTATGTGCCGGGTAGCCAGCCTGATATCCAGGTACCGATGCGCGAGATTTCCCAGGACGACACACCGACCAGCCTGGGCGGCGAGAAAAATCCGCCGATTTTTGTTTACGACTGTTCGGGCCCGTATTCCGACCCGACGGCAACAATCGACATTCGCAAGGGTTTGCCCGCGCTGCGTACCGGTTGGATCGATTCGCGCAGTGATACCGAAATCCTGACCGACCTGAGCTCGGAATATGGCCGCCAGCAGGCCGCCAATCCCGAGCTGGCGGCAATGCGTTTCCCCGATTTGCACCGCACGCCGCGTCGCGCCAAAGCCGGTGCCAATGTCACGCAAATGCATTACGCGCGGAAAGGCATCATCACGCCGGAGATGGAGTTCATTGCGATTCGCGAGAACAACAACCGCGTGGCCTACCTGGAAAGCCTGCATCAAACCGGCCCGATGGGCGCCAAGCTCGCTGCGCTGATGAACCGCCAGCATCCGGGCCATAACTATGGCGCGAACATGCAGACCGAAATCACGCCTGAGTTTGTGCGTGACGAAATCGCCCGCGGCCGCGCCATCATCCCCAACAACATCAACCACCCCGAATCCGAGCCGATGATCATCGGCCGCAATTTCCTGGTCAAGATCAACGCCAACATCGGCAACTCTGCGCTCGGTTCCAGCATCCAGGAAGAAGTCGAGAAAATGACCTGGGCGATCCGCTGGGGCGGCGACACCGTGATGGACCTGTCGACCGGCAAGAACATCCACGAAACCCGCGAGTGGATCATCCGCAACTCGCCGGTGCCGATCGGCACCGTGCCGATTTACCAGGCGCTGGAAAAAGTCGATGGCAAGGCCGAGGACCTGACCTGGGAAATGTTCCGCGATACGCTGATCGAGCAGGCCGAGCAGGGTGTCGATTACTTCACCATCCACGCTGGCGTGTTGCTGCGTTACGTGCCGATGACCGCCAACCGCATGACCGGGATTGTTTCTCGCGGCGGCTCGATCATGGCCAAGTGGTGTCTCGCGCATCACAAGGAAAGCTTCCTCTACACCCACTTCGAAGACATCTGCGAAATCATGAAGGCTTATGACGTCGCCTTCTCGCTGGGCGATGGCCTGCGTCCCGGCTCGATTTACGACGCCAACGACGAAGCGCAACTGGGTGAGCTGAAGACGCTCGGCGAGCTGACCCAGGTGGCGTGGAAACACGACGTGCAGGTGATGATCGAAGGCCCCGGCCACGTGCCGATGCACATGATCAAGGAGAACATGGACCTGCAGCTGGAGCAGTGCCACGAGGCGCCGTTCTACACGCTGGGACCACTGACCACTGACATTGCCCCCGGCTACGCCCACATCACCTCCGGTATCGGCGCTGCGATGATTGGCTGGTACGGCACCGCCATGCTGTGCTACGTCACGCCGAAAGAGCACCTCGGTCTGCCGAACAAGGATGACGTCAAGGAAGGCATCATTACCTACAAGCTTGCCGCGCATGCCGCCGACCTAGCCAAGGGTCATCCTGGCGTACAAATTCGCGACAACGCATTGAGCAAGGCGCGCTTCGAGTTCCGCTGGGATGACCAGTTCAATCTGGGCCTTGACCCCGACAAGGCGAAGTCCTTCCACGACGAGACCTTGCCCAAGGAATCGGCCAAGGTCGCGCATTTCTGCTCAATGTGCGGGCCACATTTCTGCTCGATGAAAATCACCCAGGACGTGCGCGAATATGCGGCGAAGGAAGGTCTCACTGACGCCGCCGCACTGGCGAAGGGCATGGAAGTGAAAGCGGTTGAATTCGTGAAGCAGGGCGCAGAGGTGTACCGTAAGGTGTGACCCCGTCTAACGTAGACAATCTCGGCAGCAGAATTTGAAGCAGAACATTGTCTGGCTTGTATTCAGATTCACCAGCGCGCTGTTCGTTTTATGCAGCACGCTGGCCTCCGCTGCTCCCCTCCCAGCCGTTGTCGACCACCCTTCCGCTATTGGCCAGTCGGCTGAGTATCTGCAGGAGCAGGCAGGCCCTCTCGCCCTGCCTGACGCGATGGCGGCTTACCGGGCAGGGAAATTCACCCAGGGGAAAGCCCCGGTCCTGAGTTTTGGCATAGGCGCAAACCCCGTGTGGATCCATTTCGCGGTGGTCAATCCGACTGCGATCCCTGTGAACAGGCGGCTGGTGATTGAAACCGCCTGGCTCAACCACATTGACGTCCATTTCCAGCATCAGGGCATGACCGATGCGACGATTCGTGCGGGCGATACCCAGGCATTCGCACAGCGCCCGGTTGCGGGTCGCTTTTTCAATTTCGACTACGCATTCAGAACCGGCGTAAGCGATGTATTTATTCGGGTCGAAACACCAGACCCGATGGTCATCCCGCTCTATCTGCTGAGCCCGCAAAAATCCGGCATCAGAAAAACCAAACAGGTGCTCAGTTATGGGGTCGTGTACGGATTTCTGATCGCCTTGATGGCCTACAACGCGATTTTGTATGCCAGCTTGCGGAGCACTCGATACCTGCTCTACGCCATATACCTGGCGATGTTTGTGGCCGCCAACATGGCCTATACCGGTCATGGTTTTGCATGGGTCTGGCCAGATTCCGTGAACTGGCAGCAATGGTCCAACCCTGTCCTGATGGTGCTATATGGCGTGAGCGGCTTGCTGTTCGCCGCGCAGTTTCTTGAATTGCGGACCCACTTCCCGCGGATACACAAGGGAGTGATCGGCTTCAGTCTCTCGTTCGTCGCCCTGCTGGTCGCGGCCATGCTGATGGGCAGCCAGAAATATGCGCTGCTCGTCGCCTTCACCTACGTGTTCCTGTTTTCCGGGGTCATGCTGTTTCTGGGGGCGATATCGGTTTACGCGGGCCAGAAACCGGCACGGTATTTTCTCATCGCGGCGGTCTCCGCCATGGTCGGCGCCCTGGTGACGAATCTGGCTGTTTGGGGTTTTATTCCGAATAACAGTTGGACCTTTCGGGCCGTTGAAATCGGCATGTTGCTCGACGCCACGCTGCTCGCCCTTGCGCTGGCATCCCAGCTTCGTGCCGGCCAGGTAGAGCGGATTCAGGCCGAACGGCTGGCACAACTCGACCCGTTGACGGGCCTTAACAACCGGCGCGCCTTTTACGATAAAACCAGCCCGCTCTGGAGTCAGGCGATTCGACATGGGAACAACACGGTGGTCATGCTGCTCGACATCGATTTTTTCAAGCGGGTCAACGACAGCCAGGGTCATGCATACGGAGACAACGTGCTGAAAGCCATGGCCAACATCCTCCAGCAGTCCATTCGGCAAGGTGATGTGCTGGCCCGCTGGGGCGGCGAGGAATTCATTGTGTTTCTGCCTGAAACCAGTCTGCAGGAAGCGGCAGCGCTGGCGGAAAGACTGCGCAGTTCGATAGCGGCGATGCGCATTCAGCACGCGTCAGGCGAGACGGCTGTTACGGCAAGTTTTGGTGTTGCCCAAAAAGAGGCGCATCACCTGACGCTGGACGCGCTGATCGCCGCCGCCGATGCATGCCTCTATCAATCCAAGCAACAGGGCAGAAATCGGGTGACCGGTAACCTGATTGGACGGCCGTTACTTTCCTGACAGCCTTTGCAGGAATCAATAAGGCGTAATCCGTCCGTCGTATAATCCGCGGGCGCGTCCACCTGACGCGCCTTTGTTTACGCCTGGCATCTTGATCCTTATGACCGATCCCACTTTGCTGCTGTATGCCCTCATCCTCGGACTTGTTGAAGGCATCACCGAATTCCTTCCGATCTCCAGCACCGGCCACCTGATTCTGGCGGGGCAGATGCTGGGATTCACAGGCGAAAAAGCCAAAGTGTTCATGATCGCCATCCAGCTGGCGGCGATTTTTGCGGTGGTGTGGGAATACCGGGCGCGGCTCGGGCATGTTGTCGTGACGCTGCAAACCGAACCTGCATCGCAGCGGCTGGCGATCAATTTGATGGCCGGTTTCTTGCCGGCGGCGGTGTTGGGTTTTCTGTTTTACAAGCAGATCAAGGCGTATCTGTTCAACCCCATCGTGGTGGCGTCAGCGCTGATAGTCGGTGGCTTGCTGATTCTGTGGGCGGAACGCCGCAAACATGTGGTCAGCACCGAAACCGTGGACGATCTGACTTGGCGCCGAGCGCTGGCGGTGGGCTTTGCGCAGGCGTTGGCGATGATTCCAGGCACGTCGCGCTCGGGCGCGACCATTATTGGCGGCTTGTTCCTCGGCATGTCGCGCAAAGCGGCGGCGGAGTTTTCATTCCTGCTGGCCATTCCCACGATGTTTGCCGCCACGGCGTATGACTTCTATAAAAATTGGCAGCTGTTTGATGTGAACGATGTCCCTTTGTTTGTGGTGGGGGGTGTGGCTGCCTTCATCAGTGCATTGATTGCGGTGCGCACGCTGATTAAATTTGTCAGCCGCCATGACTACACCGTGTTTGCCTGGTATCGCATTATCTTTGGCGGTGTGGTGTTGGCCACAGCCTATTTCGGACTGGTCGACTGGGGTCTGGCCCACTAAAAACCTTCAGCTCGATTTGGGTGGATTTTTGTCAAGCTTTCTCTGCAGGGTGCGCCGATGCATCTTCAGCGCACGGGCGGTGGCGGAAATGTTGCCATCCTGTTCGCTCAGCACCTTTTGAATGTGTTCCCATTCCAGCCGTGCAACGGTCAATGGCTCGGTGCTGACGTCCAGTCCGGCGTCGGGCTGGTCGCGTAGCAGGGCGGCAAGAATTTCGTCGGCGTTGGCTGGCTTGGCCAAATAATGTCGCGCACCCAGCCGCACCGCCTCAACAGCGGTGGTGATGCTGGCGTAGCCGGTGAGTACGATGATGGCTGGCGCGGGCGTGCGGGAAGCCAGGTGTTCGACGACTTTCAGACCCGACTCGCCGGGCAGCTTGAGGTCGACGACTGCATGGGTGGGGGCAAACAGATCAGCCTGCTTGCGGGCTTCGAGTGCGTTATGCGCGAGTGCGACTTCGGCGCCGCGTTTCGTCATGGCGCGTGACAGGGCCGAGGCAAAATCGGCATCGTCCTCAACGATCAAAAGTTTCATGTTCATTGCGTTGAACGCCACGGCAGTGTGATGCGTGCACAGGTGCCGCCACCATCGCGCTCAGTCAGGGTAAGGCTGCCATTAAGACGTTCCAGCGTGGCGTGAGTGAGCGCAAGGCCCATGCCCCACCCGTGTGACTTGCCACTGAAAACCACCCGCCCGGCCTGCGCCTTTTGTTCGGGGGTTAAGCCCGATCCGCGGTCGGCGATGTCGATGTGGAGGACGTCGCTTTGTAGGAGGGCACTGAACTCGATGGCGTCGGGCGACACGTCGGCCGCATTGTTCAGCACGTTAAGAATGGCCTGCTCCAGCCCGTCGGGCGGGGTGAAATCATGGGAGTCGGAGGGCAGCTTCGATGTGAGCGTCGCGTCGGGTCGTAGTATTTGCCAGCGTTCAAGCATTGCGCTGAACCAGACATCGAGCGGTAACGACGCAATCGCCCCATCCTGCGCGCGCGCAGCCAGTTGGTTGAGAATGCGCTTGCAGGCCTGTGCCTGTTTTTCGAGCAGCTGGCAGTCCGCGCCGATGTCGGGATCATTGGCAAATTCGCGCGCGAGTTCGTGTGCCGTGGTCTGGATGGTGGCGAGCGGGGTCGCGAGTTCGTGCGCGGCCAGTGCGGCCTGGGTGCCGAGAGCGAAAATGCGTTCGTCGCGCAGCTGTTTCTCGCGCAGCGTGGCGAGTTCCTGGTCGCGTGTGCGCAGTGCAGCATGCATGCGGGTGACGAAGAAAGCGATCAGCCCGGCGCTGATGAGGAAGTTGAACCACATACCACCCAGGTGCATGCCGTAGGCGGCGATGGGGTCGGCCACCGCCAGGGGTTGGAAATAAAACAGCAGCAACAGGTACAGGCTGCCGGCCACCGCGGCCAGCAGCCATACCCAGAGCGGATGCAGGCTAATGGCCGCGATGACGACTGGCACCAGCATCAGCGATACGAAGGGGTTAGTGACGCCACCGCTGAAAAACACCAGCACCGCAAACGCGGTGAGATCGGCCAGCAGGTGCGCCAGAAACTCCATTTGCGTGGCGGGTGCATCCAGCCGCAGCCGCCATGCCGTCGAGAGTGAAAACAGCGTCATCAATACCAGGACTGCACCCATCGGCAGCAACGGCATGGGGATGTGAAACCCCCAATGAAGCCAGGCGATACCGGCTGCCCAGCCAACAATCAGTGACGTGCGTACAGCCAGCAGGCGTCCCAGCAGGGCGCGAGCAGGCAGGGTGGACAGCAGTGTGGAGGCGGTCGCAGACGACATGGCGGCATTGTAATCCGCGTAGTGCGATATGCCGGCGGTGCGGCGATATGTCACATTCCGGGTGGACGTTGGAAACGTGACAATCAGGTCTCCTTGTTGTTCCGACAGTGCCATGAACAAGCCAAAGTTTATTTCGCGTCTGCTTCCGCTCCTGATTGCCAGCAGTCTGCAAACGCTGGCGGCCAGCGCAAATGAGCCGGTATCCCTGGCGACTGTGGTGGTGGAGGGCGCGCCGGATGTTCTTGCTCCGGTGGGCGTTGAGGTGGCGAATTTGCCACCCCTGCGGGCTGCCACCAGTGATACGGCCAGCCTCTTGCGGGATGTTCCGGGGGTCGGTCTGTATGGTGCAGGCGGCGTATCCAGCCTGCCGTCAATTCATGGCCTGGCAGACGACCGTCTGCGCATCAAGGTCGATGGCATGGACCTGATATCCGCGTGTGGCAACCACATGAACCCTGCGCTTTCCTACATTGCCCCGTCGAACGTGGACAGCATCCAGGTGTTCTCCGGTCTTTCGCCGGTGAGTGTGGGGGGGGACAGCATCGGCGGCGCCATTCTGGTGAAATCTGCTGAGCCGGCGTTTGCTGTTGCGGGGCAGGGCACCCTCCACAAGGGTGAGGCAGGGGCTTTTTATCGCACCAACGGCAATGCCTTTGGCGGTAATCTTTCGGCAACCATAGCAAGCGAGAAGGTGAGCGTTTCCTATAACGGATCTGTAGCCCGATCCGACAACTACAAGGCCGCTGATGATTTCAAGACTGCCGGCCCGGCCTCGGTCGACAAGCCATCGAATTGGCTGGATGGTGATGAAGTCGGATCAAGCATGTACAAATCCATCAACCATCAACTCGGCTTCGCGCTCAAGCACGACAATCATCGCGTCGATTTGAAGCTGAGTTTGCAGGACATTCCCTACCAGGGCTTCCCCAACCAACGCATGGACATGACGGGGAATGACAGCACGCAAATCAATCTGCGCTACAAGGGGCAATATGACTGGGGCGCCCTTGAAGCCCGCGTGTATCAGGAAAAAACGCGTCACGAGATGCAGTTCCATGATGACAAGCAATTCTGGTATACCCCGATGGGCGCTCCTCCGCCTGGCAGCCCTAACCCCATTCCAGGCATGCCGATGGATACCAAAGGCAAGAATACCGGCGCGCAGGTCACGGCTGACATCGCATTGAATCCACGCGATATTCTCCGCGTGGGCGCAGCGTTGCAAACCTACCGCCTGGATGACTGGTGGGAGCCGTCTGGTGGCGGCATGTGGCCTGATGTTTTCTGGAACATCAATAACGGCCAGCGCGACCGGGCGGGGCTTTTTGCTGAGTGGGACGCGCGCTGGAGTTCGCAATGGTTCAGTCAGCTCGGCATTCGAGGAGAACGGGTCGGCATGAATGCCGGCCCGGTTCAGGGTTATAACGCGAGCGCGCAATATCCGGTGGAGTCGGCTGCGTTCAATGCCAGCGATCGCGAGAAGACCGATCACAACCTGGATATGACCGTGTTGGCTCGCTACACGCCGGATGCCATGCGCAGCATTGAATTTGGCTATGCGCAGAAAACCCGCTCGCCTAATCTTTATGAACGCTACGCCTGGTCAACCAGCGGCATGGCGATGCGTATGATCAATATGGCGGGTGATGGCAACGGCTATGAGGGCAACCTCGATCTGGAGCCGGAGATCGCACACACCTTTAGTGCAACCTTCGACTGGCACGATGTGGCGCGCGAGCATTGGGCGCTGAAGGTCACACCCTATTTCACTTACGTCGACGGCTACATCGATGCCACCCGCTGCAGTTCGGCCAATGCCGATTGTGGTGCCGCGAATCAGACGGCAACCGATGCCTTTGTTTACCTGCAGTTCGACAACCAGTCGGCGCGCTTCTATGGGCTGGATATTTCCGGACACCTGCCGTTGGTGAAAGCCAGCGGATTTGGCAGCGTCATGGCGACGGGTGTGTTGGGCTATACCCGTGGCGATAACCGGACGACCGGCGATAATCTTTACAACATCATGCCGCTGAACGTGAAGCTGGCGGTCGTGCAGCGCACGGGTGGCTGGACCAACACCGCTGAAATTCAACTGGTGGATGCCAAGCGCAAGGTGTCGCAGGTTCGTAATGAGCTGGAAACTGCAGGCTATGGCCTGCTGAATCTGCGCAGCAGTTATGCGTGGAAACAGGCCCGGTTTGATATAGGTATCGAGAACATCCTCGACAAGTTTTACACTCTTCCCTTGGGCGGCGCGTATGTTGGCCAGGGGCAAACCATGTCGGGCACCTCGGTGCCATGGGGCGTCGCGGTTCCTGGCATGGGACGCTCGATCTATACGGGTATGACCGTCACGTTCTGAACATTTTTTCTATGGGAATACAGATGAAAACCACGTTTATTGTTGCATTGTTAATGGGTTCGGTCAGTTTGTCCGGTTGGGCCGCCAACATCCATGTCACCGATGCCTGGGCGCGCACGACCATGCCAGGCCAGAAGGTGAGCGGTGCTTACATGCAGATTCAATCAGATGTTGATGCGCGCCTGCTCAGTGTGTCCAGCCCGGTTATCCCGCGGGTGGAAGTGCATGAAATGAAAATGGATGGTGAGGTAATGCGTATGCGTGAGTTGAAATCCGTCGCGTTACCGAAAGGTCAGATCGTTACCTTGGAGCCGGGCGGATTTCATCTGATGTTGATGAGCCTGAAAAAGCCCATCGCCGTGGGAGACATCATTCCGCTGACGCTCGTGGTGGAGTCAGGGGGCAAAAAACAGACGATTGAGGTAAAGGCCGAAGCCCGGGGTATGGACGGTGGCATGCAACACCACCATCATCACTAATACCGGCGGCTGCCTAAAATTGCGCCGCGCGCGCGCAAGTCCTCCAGCAGTGCGGCACCCGCCTGCAAGATCAATGCTGGATCAGGGTGCCGGCTTTCGGTGGCCACCCGTTCCAAAGCGACATGCCCGCTCAATTTGGCGGGTTCAAGAAGAGTCAGCAGCCGCGCGGTGAATGCATTGATCTCGATGAATTCAACCCGGTCATCGGTATCGCGAAACACCAGCAGGTAGGCTTCAGCGGGTTGTACTTTGCGTCGCGGCGCGATCCGATGCACCGGCCAGTCATAGCGCAAATTGGCCAATACCGGATTCAGCACGGGCACACCATTAAGCAGGTCGCCGGCGGCATCCACCGGGCAATCCGCGCTACTGTTAGACACCGACAGCACCAGCTCGATCCATTCGTAATGCGCCAGAGGCAGTAGATACGGCGGGTAGTCGTCAGGCGGCGTCCATTCGTTTTGCAGAAACTGTATGAACTCGTCTGGAATTTGCCGGAAGTAGGGTGTGTGACTGCGGTGCGTGCTGAAAAATGCGCGCGCCAGCTTGGCCCATCTGCGCACCCCCAGTACTTTTCGTAGCACCGGAAAACATGCCAGCAAAAAACCTTCCACGTTGTTGTAGAGCAGCTCGTTGTAGATTTTCATGCGCCGCGCTTCCACCCCGACCGGACGCGGGTGCGCTTTTGGATCGCGGATATGCGCGGTGAAGTCGAGCTGGAAGCGCTGAAATTCAGGAAGCGTGGGAGAGGGGTTCATGACGTGTATGCGCCGCGTAGCCATGCTGACTCTGGATGTGCGCGATGTGCTCGACTTCAAGTACCAGTTCAGACAACGGCGGAATATGGAAGTCGCGCTCCAGCAGAGTGGGCGCCACGCCATGGATGCGGTAAGTGGCGTCGAGCAACGCCCACACCGGGTCGATTACATCTGCACCATGGGTGTCGATGATCAGGTCTTCCGCCTCGTTGTAATGGCCGGCCATATGTATATAAACAATGCGTTCAGTTGGCATGGCGCGAATGAATTCAAGCGCGTCGTAACGATGATTCACGCTATTGACGTAGACGTTATTGACGTCAAGATGCAGGTCGCAGTCGGCCTCGGTGAGCACCGCGCGAATGAAAGCGGCCTCATCCATTTCTGCGATAGGCGAGGGGGTGTAGAACGACGCATTCTCGATAGCGATGCGGCGTTCCAGGATGTCCTGCGTGCGGCGTATGCGCGCAGCGACGTATGTCACTGCCTCTTCCGTAAAGGGAATCGGCAGCAGATCGTACAGATGTCCGTCATCGGAGCAGTACGACAGGTGTTCGGTAAAGAGGGCAATGCCGTGTTCGTTCATCAATTGCCGCGTCTTGTGCAGCAGCATTTCGTCCAGCGGTGCTGGGCTGCCCAGCGAAAGCGAGAGACCATGGCAGACGAACGGATAACGTTCGGTAAAGCGGCGCAGGTCGCGCCCAAATGCGCCCCCCATATCGATCCAGTTTTCCGGAGCGATTTCGAAAAATTCGATGGCGTCGGGGACGTGGGTTTTTAATTCGGTCAGTAACTCGCGCCGGAAACCCAGCCCCGCGCCAGAGGGGCGTAGGGGATTCATGACTGACAGCTTACTTCTTCATGCCGCCACATTTACCTTCCATGGCTTTGGCCTTGTCACCGCCAGCCATGCCGTGCATCGTGCTCATTTCGGAACTGTCGAGGAAGCCGTCCTTGTTGGTATCCATCTTGTCGAACATGGATTCATGGGCCTTGATGAATTCTTCCTTGCTGATTTTGCCGTCTTTGTTGGTGTCCACCATGTTCATGCCGCCACACTTGCCTTCACCGGCTTTCATCCCACCGCATTTTCCCTCCATGGGCTTGGCGCCGTGATTGTCAGCGACCTGGTAACCGCTCGACAGTCCAGATAAAGCAAAGGGATTCTCAGCAGCCGACGCGATCGGTGCTGCGGCCATGCTGGCAACAAAAGCTGTACCCATTGCAGAGGCAATCAAGGTTTTCTTGGACATCTATTTCTCTCCTAACAGATTTAACTACAGTCAAAATTGCCGGAAGATTCCGGATTCATGCGATAGGCTCAAGAGTTGGGCTTATTCTGCAATTTGTTTGCGATTCGCTGCCGGGCTTCCTGGGCGAGACCGGGCGTATCGTCATCGGCCACCGTCTCACTTCGAAACTGAAGGCGCATTTCTTGTAGTTGTTGCGCGAAACGTGCGCAGTTTTTGCACATAGCCAAGTGCAACTTAAGCGCCACCCTATCGGCGAATGGCAGATGTTCGTCCATTGCACGCGAGGCAAGTTCCGTTGTTTCTTTGCATGTGGTCATCCATTTCATGCTGCCCCTGCCTTTGAAAAGCCGTTCAATTCCAGGCATTGCCTCATGAACAAACGCGCACGATGCAGCAGTACCCAACAATTGGTCGGTGTAATGCCGAGCTCCTTACAAATCTCTTCGGTTTCCATGCCCCCCACCTCGCGCAGACTGAATACCTGTGCCATGCTCGGCTTCAACCGGTCGGCGCACAAGTCCAGTGTACGTCTAAGCTGGCTTAACTCGGCTTCGGAATGGGGGTCGCCCCAGGGACGCACGGGTTCGGCCCAGTGGCCGTCTTGTTTGAACAGACTGTCCACTGCTTCCATCCCTTCATGATCACGCGGGATTTCCACTTCACGTACCGAGCGCCGAATCTGGTCCACGATCTTGTGTTTGAGGATGCCTGTCAACCAGGTGCGGGGACTGGCGTCACCGGAATAGCGGGCTTGCGCGGTAAGCGCGGCCAGCAGGGTTTCCTGCACGGCATCTTCTGCCAATTCGTCCGAGTGCAGTTGGCGTCGGGCTACCCGGAATAAATAATCGCCGTGATCATCCAGCCAGGTTTGGGCGTCAAGCGTATTCATTCAGGATCCTTTTGCGACATTACGCATGTCATGGCAATTCAGATGCACTTGCAATCGCACCGGCTCTTGAAATGAGAAGAGCCTACCCCAGATTGAATTCATCAGTCATGTTCATTAACCAACAGGAGATTGCGATGTCTACTATCACCCGTCATACCCCTTTTGGCGTAGCTGACCCATTTGAGGCGACCGACCCGCTGGACCAATTGTTCCGTGGGTTCTTTCGCCCGGTAGAAACTGCCAAGCGCTCGCCGCAATTGCGTATGGACGTTAAAGAAGACGCCAATGGCTACTGTGTTTATATCGATATCCCGGGTGTAAACAAGGATGAAATCCAGGTCAGTATCGATGGCAATACCGTATCCATTAGTGCAGAAGTCAAAAAGAAGACCGAACAGAAAGAAGGCGAGAGCATACTACGCAGCGAGCGCTATCTTGGGCGGGTCAGCCGCAGTTTCGCATTGGAAAACGAGATCGACGAATCAGCGTCAAGCGCCCGGTATCAGGATGGAGTGCTGGAGTTGATTCTGCCGAAAAAGGTGGCTGAGGCAGCCAAACGGCTGACCATTCAGTAAAGCCGCTTATCTGTCACGAGCAAGGCGGCTTCGCGCCGCCTTTTTTATTGGCGTAAAATTCGCACAAATTCATCCGGAGACACCATGACCGCGCCCCATACCGCTGCCGATAAGGCCAACATCCTGTGTGAAGCGCTGCCCTACATCAAGCGCTTCTACGATAAAACCATAGTCATCAAGTACGGCGGCAACGCCATGACCGAGCGGCATTTGATGGAAGCTTTTGCTCAGGACGTGGTTCTGCTGAAGCTGGTGGGAATGAATCCGGTGGTGGTGCATGGCGGTGGTCCACAAATAGCCGGGCTCTTGCAGCGGATCGGCAAGCAAAGCGAGTTCATCCAGGGCATGCGCGTAACCGACGACGAAACCCTCGACGTGGTGGAAATGGTGCTGGGCGGCTTGGTGAATCAGGATATCGTGACGCTGATCAACAAGCATGGCGGTAAGGCTGTTGGGCTGACGGGCAAGGACGGCAACTTCATCCATGCTAAAAAACTGCTGGTCGCGAGTAAGGAAAAAGCCGATCAGATGCTGGATCTCGGACAGGTCGGCGAGATCACCCGCATCGACCCGGAAGTCATTCGGGTGCTCGACGCACACGACTTTATTCCGGTGGTGGCCCCGCTCGGGGCAGACTCCGAAGGCAACGCCTACAACATCAACGCTGATGTCGTGGCGGGCAAGATCGCAGGCGTATTGCAGGCGGAAAAAATAATTTTCATGACCAATACGCCGGGCGTGCTCGACAAACAGATGCAGTTGATGACCGGACTTTCTCCGCGTCAGGTTGATGAGTTGATCGCAGATGGCACGATTACCGGCGGCATGATTCCCAAGGTGGGCTACGCGGTCGATGCGGTGAACAGTGGCGTCAAAACCGCGCACATTATCGACGGCCGCGTTGAACACGCGCTGTTGCTGGAGGTGCTGACCCCAGAAGGGGTGGGCACCCTGATCAAGCGAGGTTAAGCATGCGTTACTGGGTCATGAAATCCGAGCCGAGCGACGTCAGCATTGATGACCTCGCCGAGATGCCAAATCAAAGCGTTGCCTGGTATGGCATTCGAAATTACCAGGCTCGCAACTTCATGCGTGATCAGATGCAGGTTGGCGATCAAGTGCTGTTTTACCATTCAACGTGTGCTGAGCCGGGTATCGCAGGGCTGGCCGAAGTCAGCGTGCTGGCGTATCCCGACGCCACGCAGTTTGATCCAAAGAATAAATACTTCGACCCCAAGGCCACGCCCGAAACGCCACGCTGGATGAATGTGGATGTGAAGCTGGTGAAAAAGACGCGCTTGATGCCTTTGTCAGAAATCCGGACGTACCCCGAGCTCGCCAACATGCGAATTCTGCAAAAAGGCAATCGGCTGTCGATTACGCCAGTCGATCCGAGTGAATATAAATTCATCCTTAAGCACCTGTAATGTTTGATCCGGCATGGCTTGCCGCTTATAGCGGGCTGGGCCTGGTGGCGGGCTTTGTCGCAGGTTTGCTGGGTGTCGGTGGCGGTTTGCTTATCGTCCCGGTGCTGATCATGATGTTGCACGCACAGGGGCTGGCTTCGGGGATGGAGCCGCAACTGGCGCTCGGCACCTCACTCGCGTCCATTCTGTTTACGTCACTGTCCAGCGTAAATGCGCACCATCGGCATGGCGCTGTCGAATGGCCGTTGGTGCGGCGTATTGCCCCCGGCATCGTGGTGGGCACTCTGCTCGGGGCCTTGCTGGCCGCCCAGATGTCAGCATGGGCGTTGAAAGTGTTTTTTGTTGTTTTTCTGTTTTATGCCGCGATCCAGATGTGGCTGGATTTCAAGCCGGCACCGCATCGCAGCCTGCCGGGTCGATCCGGCACAACCGTGGCGGGCAGCGTGATCGGCGCAGTGTCGAGCTGGGTGGGGATAGGCGGCGGCACCTTGTCGGTGCCATTTATGTTGTGGCACAACGTGACCTTGCACCGGGCGATTGCCACTTCTTCGGCGATCGGGTTTCCGATCGCCATTGCCGGCGCATTGGGTTATGTGTTGGGGGGCTGGGCGGTGAGTGATCGCCCGGCTGGAAGCCTGGGTTTTATTTATTTGCCCGCACTGGGTGGAATTGCGCTGGGTAGTGTGCTGATGGCGCCGCTGGGTGCACGCACCGCGCACCGAACGCCAGTACGCCCCCTCAAAAAAATATTTTCAGTTTTATTACTGGTGTTGGCGCTACGTATGGCATCGACTTTGTAAAACAAATCTGAAGATCACTATATCTAGTGAAACCAGTACCCGTGTTGACTAAATGTAGCAAGTTGCCGCGTGTAACAATTTCCTGCTTGAGCCGCTAAATCACCCACGTTAGTCTGAGGCAACATGCTGAAATTTCCGCATGCTCAATAAACAACACTCGTGGAGATTCTCAAATGGCACACCTGCAAGCCGTCCGCACTACGCTTGAGCCCCAGCAAAACAATTTCAGCCAACTCATCACCTATTTTGACAGTCACAATCAGGTCGCTTGGGGATATATGAATGCAGAGCCTCGACCCTGCTTCACCGGCGTCATGCTGAGGGAATTAGTTGAGTGGTTAGGGGATATTGCCCGCCAAACGGATGACCCTGATTCTCAGGATATCAACTATGTGGTGTTGGCCTCGGCCCAGGCAGGGATTTTCAACCTTGGCGGCGATCTCAATTTATTTCGTCAGTTAATTGAGCAGCGTGACCGTGAACAATTATTCAAGTATGCGCAGGCCTGCATCCGCCCGTTGTTTCTGAATGCTGTGCATTTGAATCGTCCCAATATCAAGACGATTACGCTGGTGCAGGGTGATGCGCTGGGGGGCGGATTTGAATGTGCGCTTTCGGGCAATGTCATGATTGCTGAGCGTGGATCGAAAATGGGATTCCCGGAAATCCTGTTTAATTTGTTTCCTGGCATGGGCGCGATGTCGCTGCTGGGCCGGAAAATAGGTTACAACCAGGCAGAGAAAATCATTTTGAGTGGAAAACTTTATACCGCTGAAGAAATGTTTGAATTGGGCGTGGTCGATGTGCTTGCAGAATCGGGCACCGGCGAGCAGGCCGTGTATGAGTTCATCCGCAAGGAAAGTCGTCAACGTAATGGCGCGTTGGCGTTGCGCGCAGCACGCGAGATATCGCAACCGATTTCACATGACGAGTTGATGCGCATCGCGGACATCTGGGTTGATGCGGCATTGCGCCTTGAGGCCAAGGACCTTCGCATGATGGAGCGTCTGGTTAACCGCCAGAACGGTAGAGTCGATCCGGTTGTGGCGGCGCCTGCTTCAAACGCTTTCAGCGCTTAACTTCTGGTCCAGGTAGATTGCCAGGGCGGCTTGTGCATCGATGAGCCCAAGCCGCACCTCATCAAGTTTTTCGCGCCCAGCCAAGCCGGTCATCTCGTATGGTTTGATGCGCTCGGCTTCAGTACATAACTGTGCTAACTGCGCAGCCCCCACATCGCTGGCACCGCCCTTGAGCATATGTAACTGATCGTGCCACCGCCCGTAATCCTGGTCTGCAAGCGCTCGCTCAATATCGCGTAAAGCGCGACCGCTGTCTTCTTCAAAGCTTCCGATCAGATCTTGCACAAAAGTTGCCCCGCCGATTTGTGCAAGGTTGTTCAGCACAGATTCGTCGAGTTTGCTCAATTGTTTGGCTTGAGTGCCCGGACGCGAAACAAGAGGAAGTGATGGCTGATTGGCCAGTCGGGCAATCACCTTGACCAACTCGCGGCTGTTAATGGGTTTGGTCAGGAACGTATCGGCTCCGGCCTCTTCGCATGCTTTTTGCGCTTCTGCACGTGCATCAGCCGTCAGCATGATGACGGGCAGATGACCGTTCTCCATAAAGCGCCAGCTTTTTACAACCTCGGGCCCGGAGAGAAGCGGCATGTGCATGTCGATGATGGCAAGGTTGTAATCTCGGTCACCGGACTCCAGCATCGCCAAGGCCTCTTCACCATCGTGTGCAAGAAAGACCTGATGTCCGGCGTGTTCAAGCAGACCACAAATTACCCGCTGGTTAACCGGATTGTCTTCCGCAACCAGAATACGCAGGCGGGAAGCTTGCCCGGTTTGGAGCTGAAAGTGATTGGCCAGCGAGACTACGTTAGATGGCATCTCGTGACTGAGCACGGCATGAATGGCATTAAAAAGTAGCGTCGTGTTAACGGGCGTGCGCAGGACTGAAGCGAAGCCATCGAGTAGCCATTGTGCATCCCGTGCGGTGCTCATGCTGGCATCTGATTCGATCAGAATGACAGGCAGCGAAGCCAGATTGGGATCATCACGCAGCAAGCTCAGAAATGCAGCCGGGTCGCCTGGCAAGGCGCTGCGTTCCACCACCACAGCACTCAACGTTTTCTCCATGGGATACCCAGTGGAGAGTTCCGCTGCGAGTCGGGTGGTGTTTTCGACTGCGAGGGTTTCTCCCCCCCAGCCGCGTATCATGGTTTGGATTCGGGTGGTTTGTTCGCTACTAGCCAGAATGGCCACGCGCAATGGCGCTTCCAGGTTCTGCGCCATCAAGGCTGGCTGTAATGATTGCGCAGTAAAGGGCAGCTCAAACCATAGGGTTGTGCCTTCGCCTTCGCGACTATGCACACCAATTTGACCTTCCAGCGCTTCCACCAGTTGCTTGGCGATGGTGGTGCCCAGGCCGCTGCCACCAAAGCGGCGGGTTATGGTGGGGTCAGCCTGGGTGAAACTTTCGAAAATGTGTGCTTGCACGTCTTCCGCAATGCCGATACCGGTGTCGACGATTTCAAAGCGCAGGCGTGGAGGTTGGGTCTGCCCTACTGGCCGGATATAGACATCGACACGGCCATACTCGGTGAACTTGATTGCATTACCAATCAGATTGATCAGTATCTGGCGCAGGTGGCGTGCATCTCCATGCAGGTTATAAGGGGTTTGCGGTGCAATGTGGGCTGCCAGAACCAGCCCTTTGTTTTTGGCCTGCGGACTGATCATGGCGGCCGTTGCATTGACCAGTTGGTGCAAGTCAAAGTTTTCCGGGGTGGAATTGATCCGGCCGGATTCAATCCGCGAAATATCCAGTACGTTATCGATCAAGCCAAGCAGCGTGTGGGCCGATGCGTGAATGATCTGGGAAAACTCTTTTTGCTCTTTGTCGAGCTTGGTTTCGGCTAACAGGTCGGCAATACCGATGACCCCGTTGAGTGGGGTGCGAAGTTCGTGACTCATGTTGGCCAGAAAACTTGACTTGGCCTGGTTGGCATTCCGTTCACGCTGAACCGCCTGATGAAGCTGCTTGAGTAGCGAGGCTGAATACAGGGGAACGGCAATCATGGATAGCAGGAACGCCACCCCGATGGTCATGTGATTGCTCCAGTAGGGTGAAAAGACGAGCACCAGGATAAAACCTGAAACGGCCATGGCCGTGGCAGCGTATAAATACCGGACGCCGTACCTAAATCCGTTGCCCAGCGTGACCCAAAGATAAACGACTAAAAGTGGACTTCCTGCTTCACCCGTATATGTCAGCACAAATGAGCAAGTCGCATAATCCATGACCATCGCAACCATGCGACGGGACGGCGATGCGTTCAGGTCTACCAGCGTAGCCGCAGCGACCAGCAGGGAAGCGGCCGTAAACAGGAAGCTGACAAACAAGGTGGCGTTACGGGCGGCTGCATCAAGCGGCGCAATGCTGCTGGAAAAATAAGCCATAAACACGAGTCCAATCACGACCCGGATGGCGGCTTGCTGGAATTCGGAATCCGGTCGGCTGCGTATCCGCTTGACCAGACGCGGTAAAAAATCAGATATCAACATATTGGCTTGGCCTCCCTCCGCAGCTTAGGCTTCCGGGTCGCCCAGTTCTTGCATGATGGCCGCAACGGCATCGATGCGCAGTTCAAACGCGCGCACGCAGGCTGGATCAAAGTGCTTGCCGCTTTCGGCACGGATGAGATCCAGTGCTTCCTGAAACGACCATGCTCTTTTATACGGGCGTTTGGAGGCGAGGGCATCGAACACATCGGCTACCGCCGCGATGCGTGCGGGCAAGGGGATGTCCTCTCCGGCCAGCCCTTGCGGGTAGCCGCTGCCGTCAAATTTTTCGTGATGGCCGAGTGCGATGACCGCACCCATCTGCAGGAAACGCGAAGGGCTGTCGGCCAGGATGCCATGGCCAATCAACGGGTGCCTGCGCATGATTTCCTGTTCCTCTGGCGTATGGCGACCCGGCTTGAGCAGGATCTGGTCAGGGATGCCGATTTTGCCAATGTCGTGCATTGGCGAGGCCGCCTCGATCTCGTCGCATTCCATCGCAGAGAGATTGAGCTCCTCGGCGATCAGGCGGGCGTATTTGGACATCCGGATGATGTGGTTGCCGGTGTCCTCGTCTCGGTATTCACCCGCTTTGGCGAGTTTCATCAGGGTTTCGCGCTCACGTGAACGCACCTCGGTGGTGGCCAGCTGCACCTGGTCTTCCAGCCATTGGGCGCGGTCGGAAATGGCTTTCTGGCTGCGCCGCAACGCCAGCAGATTCAGGCATCGTGCGCGGCACTCCTGCGGGTCAATCGGACGGGTGAGGAAGTCGGTGGCGCCGTTTTCCAGGGCCTGGTAACGAATCTGGCGATCTTCCACTACGGTGACGATAATGATAGGCACATCCGCCAAAAGGCGTTCAGAACGGATTCGGCGGGTAAACTCAATGCCGTCCATGCCGGGCATGCGGTAGTCACTGATGATGAGGTCAGGTGCGGCCACTTGCATTTGCGCCAGCGCCTCGAAAGGGTCAGCATAGCTCTCGACCGATATACCCGGTTCCAGGGTGCGTGCCAAGCCTTCGAGTAGGCTGCGGGCGGTGCTGCGGTCATCGACGATCACCACGCGAGCACGCCCATGCGGCCGGGCTTCGCGTGGAGCGGATGCATGCGGTGCGGAAGGTACGACGCGTAATGGCCGAGTAGTCACAATGTGTTTCCTGAGTCGTTTTTATATACAGCAGTTTAGTTAAGGTATCGGGCTAAGTAGCGTTTACTTTAACGCGAACATGGAGAAGAAGCGAAATGAATAAAAATGGGTATTTAGGCTGGATCGCAGGATTGACCGCAGTTTTCACTTTGAATGGTTTCGCCTTAGCCGAAGCAGCCGATTACGCCCGAGAGAAGAAATGGGCCGACGAAGTCGTGCCGGGCCTGGTGGTGGGCGACCCGGTTTACTTGCAAACTCCGCGCGGACATCACAAATTTTTGACCTTGTTTACCCCCGCTGCGGATCCCCGCAAGGCGGCGATCATCGTCCACGGCATGGGGATTCATCCCGACTGGGGCATGGTGGGCACGCTGCGCATCGAACTGGCCGATCGTGGGTTGACGACCTTGTCGATCCAAATGCCGATCATGGCGGCGGATGTCAAAAGCGACGCCTATCCGCCGACGTTTCCTGAAGGGGCTGAGCGCATTGCCGAGGCGGTCGGGTTTCTCAAGGCCAAAGGCTATACGCAACTGGCGATTGTTTCCCACAGCATGGGGTCGCGCATGAGCGGGGTGTATATGGCGGGCAAACCGGATTCCAGCATCAAGTCATGGGCAAGCCTGGGACAGTCGTATGGAGATTACGCAAAGTTGAAGCTGCCGGTGATGGATTTGTATGGTGAAAACGATCTGCCCCTGGTGCTGAAAAATGCAGCGCAGCGCAAAAAGAGTCTGGCGGCCAAGCATTCGGTACAAAAGGTGATTGCGCGTGCGGACCATTTCTATACCGGGCATGAGCCCGCTATGGTCGAGGCCGTCGCCGCGTTTCTGGGCGAAACCCTGAAGTAAGCGCTAACCCAGTAACCGCGTCATCGCCTCGCGGTATTTGGCTGCGGTCTTTTCCACGATTTCATCCGGCAAAACCGGCCCTGGCGCCTGCTTGTTCCAGCCGCTGGACTCCAGCCAGTCACGCACAAACTGTTTGTCGAAACTGGGCGGGTTGCTGCCGGGTTGGTATTGGTCGGCCGGCCAAAAGCGCGAGGAATCCGGGGTCAGCGCTTCGTCAATCAACACCAGTTTGCCGGCTTTATCGACGCCGAATTCAAACTTGGTGTCGGCAATGATGATGCCGCGTGTGAGTGCATACTCTGCCGCTGTCTTGTACAGGGTAAGGCTGACGTCGCGAACCTGCTTCGCCAGATCCGCACCGATCAGCTCGGCCATGGCGTCAAATGCGATGTTCTCGTCATGCGCCCCGATCGCTGCTTTGGTCGATGGGGTGAATATCGGCTCGGGCAGGCGGTCAGCCAATTTGAGGCCGGCGGGTAGCTTGATACCGCATACCGACTGGCTGGCCAGATATTCCTTCCAGCCCGATCCCACCAGATAGCCGCGCACGATCGCTTCGACCGGCAGCGCCTTGAGTTTTTTCACCACGATGGCACGGCCCGCCACCTGATCGCGCTCGTTTTCCGCGACCACCGACTCGGGCGCGATATCGAGCGCCTGGCTCGGCACGATGGCTTTGAGCTTGTTGAACCAGAACGCCGACACCCGGGTCAGTACTTCGCCCTTGCCGGCAATGGGCGTCGGCATGACCACATCAAAAGCCGAGAGTCGATCGGTGGTGACGATCAGCAGCTTGTCGTCACCAACGGCGTAAATATCGCGCACCTTGCCCTTGTGGACCAGCGGCAGGGATGAAATATGGGATTCGAGCAAGGGGGCAGACATGGGGAAATGCGCGGGACCAAAAGAGCCGGCATTATAGCCGCCGCGATAGAAGTCGCTTGACTCGTAGACCGTGCGCAATTCACGCAGCGCCACCAGTAACACCGCTGCCAGCGGCACCGCCAGCAGCACGCCGACAAAGCCGAACAGCTGGCCGAATGCAGCCAGCGCAAAGATCACCGCAACCGGGTGCAGGCCGACTCGTTCGCCGACGATGCGTGGTGTAATCACGTAGCTCTCGACGAGCTGGCCAACCAGGAAAATCCCTGCCACCCAGGCGACCCCGCTCCAGTCGGCAAATTGCAGCAGCGCCACCAGTAAAGCGAGTGTCAGGCCCAAACCGATTCCGAGAAAAGGAACGAAGGACAGGAGTCCGGTGAGTAGTCCGATCGGCAGGGCATAGTCGAGCCCCAGCGCCCACAGCGCAATGGCGTGATACAGCGCGAGTATGGCCATGACCGCTAATTGCCCGCGCATAAACTCGCCGATCACTGCGTCCATCGTGCGTGCGATGCGAGTGACACGCGTCCGCCAGTTGTGCGGCACCAGCGCGGCGACGCGCGCCATCATCACATCCCAATCCTTCAGCAGATAAAACATCACCACCGGAATCAGCAGCACGTTGACCACAACGCCCAAAACAGCGAGCGCGCCGGTTTGCAGGGTGGGTAGCCAGTCAGCGCCATTTTGCGTGGCTTTTTCGGTCAGCCAGGTTTTAACAGAACTCATATCGGCGCTGATCGTGATGCCGAATGTTTGCTGCAGCCAGGGCAGGAAACGGGTCTGCAGCAAATCGAGCGCAGCCGGCACGCGCTGCGAGAGTTCGGCGAACTGCCCCTGAAACATGGGTAGCGCGATCAACATCAGGGTAAACAGCGCCAGACCCGCGAGCAAAATCACCAGAATGGTGCCGGTGCCGCGTGACATCCCGCGTGCTTCCAACCGGTCGACCAGCGGATCGAATATATAGGCCAATAGCGCGCCGGCGAGAAACGGCGTGAGGATCGGGCCGAGTACGTAGACCAGGCCGCCCATGACCAGCAGGGCAATCAAGACAAGCCAGGGCATGTTGCCTGGAAGGGAGGGGGGGCGGATAGGGTCCATAGGCGGTAAAATACCGTATTTTTGATTCTGGAGTCGGGCGTGTCTTCCATTTCCTATAAAGATGCCGGTGTCGATATCGACGCGGGCGATGCGCTGGTCGAGCGCATCAAGCCACTGGCCAAGCGCACCATGCGTCCCGAAGTGCTGGCGGGTATTGGCGGTTTTGGTGCGCTGATCGAGGTGTCCAAAAAGTTCAAGGAGCCGGTGCTGGTCTCCGGGACCGACGGTGTCGGTACCAAGCTGAAGCTGGCGTTCGAACTCAATCGTCACGACACCGTAGGCATCGATCTCGTCGCGATGAGTGTCAACGACATTCTGGTGCAGGGCGCCGAGCCACTTTTCTTCCTCGATTACTTTGCCACCGGAAAATTGAGCCTCGACACCGCTGAAGCCGTGATCTCAGGGATCGCCACGGGTTGCGTGCAGGCCGGCTGTGCACTGATAGGCGGCGAAACCGCCGAGATGCCCGGGATGTATCCCGAAGGCGAATACGACTTGGCCGGCTTTGCCGTCGGCGTCGTCGAAAAGTCCAAAGTCATCGGTGGCCAAAGCATTGCGCCTGGCGATGTGGTGCTGGGACTCGCTTCCAGTGGCGCGCATTCCAATGGCTATTCGTTGATCCGCAAATTAATTGATATCAGCCATATTGGCCTGAAATCCGACTTCCACGGCCGCCCGTTTGCCGATGCGGTGATGGAACCGACGCGGATTTATGTCAAACCGGTGCTGGCGTTACTGGAAAAAATCAACGTCAAAGGGATGGCGCATATCACCGGCGGTGGCATTACCGGCAATCTGCCACGTTGTCTGCCGGAAAGTCTCGCCGCGCAAGTCAATCCGGTTGCCTGGACCCGTCCGCCGCTGTTCGACTGGCTGCAACAGGCGGGCGAGGTGACTCCAGATGAAATGCTGCGCACATTCAATTGCGGCATCGGTCTGTGCATCATCGTCGCCGCATCAGATGCCGAAGCCGCGAAGGCGCATCTGCAGGAAAGCGGCGAAACCGTGTGGCAGATCGGTGAAATCATCGCGCGCGCAGATGGCATGGAGCAGGTGATTTATTCGTGAGTTGCCGTGTTGTCGTGCTGCTGTCTGGTCGCGGAAGCAATTTCCAGGCGATCGTTGAAGCAGCACTGCCAATTGAAATTGTGGCGGTCATCAGCAACCGGCCGCAAGCGGCAGGGTTGGCATTTGCACGCGAACACGGCCTGAAAACTGTCGCTCTCGACCATACGGTGCATACCGAGCGTGAAGCCTTTGATGCACAATTGGCCGACGAAATCGAGCGCCATCAACCTGATCTGGTGGTGCTGGCCGGCTATATGCGCATCCTCAGTCCGGCGTTCATCAAGCGTTTTGAAGGCCGGCTGCTGAATATTCACCCTTCGCTGCTACCCATGTTTCCCGGATTGAAAACGCATGAGCGCGCACTGGCAGAAGGAGTGAAAATTCATGGCTGTACGGTCCATTTCGTGACTGCGCAACTCGATCACGGCCCCATCGTCATTCAGGCCGCGGTGCCGGTGCGGGCAGACGACACCACTATTACACTCGCTACACGGGTTTTGGCGCAAGAGCACCAGATTTATCCGCAAGCCATTCGCTGGTTTGCCGAAGGGAAACTGGTAAATAACGGTGGCTGCGTAAACTTGAAGGGCGATTTGACGTCACAGTCTGTGTTATCCACTGGAGCGTGACCATGATCAAAGCCCTTTTACTGGCGGCTAGTCTGTTCGCCACCACGGCCCAGGCAGCCGGGCCGTTGCAAATGAGTCTGGTTTATGACCTTTACCGTAATGGTCACAAACTCGGCCAAGTAACCGACTCGTTCACCCGCAGCGGCGCGCGTTATAAGTTGGTCAGCGAAACGCGCGCGACCGGCCCGCTCAAGTTGCTGTGGCCGGGCAACATCCGCCTCGAAAGCGTCGGCGCAGTCACACCGCAAGGCTTGCGCCCCACCCAGTTCCAACATGCGCGCAGCGATGCGCCGAACAAACTGGCCACCGCACGGCTCGACTGGAAGCAGCGCAGCATTGCCTATCAGTACAAAGGTGAATCGCGACAAATGGCCGGGCTGCAGAATGGGGCGCAGGATCAGCTTTCCCAGCTTTACCAATTCATGTTTATGGCCAAGCCACCTGTCGACTATGGCCTGCAGGTGGTGAGTGGACGTGACTTGAATGACTACCGGTATGCCCGGAGTGATGGCGGTGCCATTCAAACGCCGCTGGGTGCATTCAACACCCAGCAGTATCAGCGGATTACCGATAAGCCAGACGAAAAATCCGTTACCGTATGGATTGCGCCAGCACGCAATAATCTGCCTGTGCAGGTTCGCGTGGTTGAAGACGGTGTGACCCTCGAGCAGCGCCTGGTGCGCGCCAGCGTGAAGGACTGAAATATGGGGCGTAGCCTGCGCCCGTGGTGGCTGGCGTTGGGCGTGTCGCTGTTGTTGCATGTCATTCTGATTGGTGGGGCGAACTGGAGTCTGCCAACAAAAGTATTACCTGCTGCGCCCATACGCTTCGAAGCACGGCTGGTTCCCTTGGTTGCGCCGCCGCCGCCCCCGCCTGTCGCCAAGCCTGCTGTTTCTGCCCCCCCCGTTTATCGTGTCCCACCTCAGGTTGAGAATCCGGTGCAGCAAGCCGCTCCGTCTGGTGTTGCGTCATCCGATCCCATCAAGATTTCTGCTTCGATCGAACCCGTTGTGAGTGTTGATACGCCGCCTGTTGTGCAGCCTGATTTTGTGCGGGATGAAGCAGCGGCACCGGACCTGGTCGAATTGGCACCGCCACCGTTGAATCCTTTACCCGCCCGCATCGATTTGCGGTTCAAGGTGAGTTACGGGCTGGCGGCAGGCGAACAAACCATGGTCTGGATTAACGAAAATGGGCAGCACTACACCTTGATCAGCGTGGCCAAAGCCACGGGCCTGGCTGGCATTTTCTACGGTGGAAAGTTTGTGCAAACCAGCCGGGGCCGCATCACCCCACGTGGTTTGCAGCCTGAAGAATTCTGGGACCAGCGCGGCGATAAGCGTAGCAGTGCTCAATTCGATGCGTCTCAGGGCCACCTCACACTGAACCCGGCCAAAGGGGCGCCGCGCCATTTTAAATATGAGGGCGAGGTACAGGATGTACTCAGTCTGTTTTTCCATCTCGCGCTCACAGCACCGCCTCCCGGAGGCAAGCTGACGTACACGGTATTCAATGGCAAGAAGCTTCGCGATTACACGTATGCCGTGCGTGGGGAGGAAGTCGTAGAGACTGCGGTGGGTTCACTGCGCACGCTGCATCTTGCACGGCTAGGGGATGACCGTGATGGCCGCTTTGAAGTCTGGCTGGCCGTTGACCGGCATTATCTGCCGGTGCGGGTGATGATGAGCGATGACAAACAAAATCAGATGGAACTGAACATTCAGTCCATCGTACCGTGAACGGGGTACGTGCTTATTGCGGCAAGCCATCCACTTGGTTGCCAGCAATAATGCCGCGCTGCGCAAATTTTCCCTGAGAGACTTCCAGCGCGTATCGGATTGCAATCGTGGGGCAATGCAGGGTGTCGGTATGGGGTTGCATGTCGGTGATATTCGAGATGCGCCCGGCTTCATCAATAAACGCAATCGACAGCGGTAGCGGGGTGTTGCGCATCCAGAAACAGTGCCGCCTCGTGGTGTCGAAAACAAACAGCATGCCGCCATTTTCGGGAAGGCGAGTCCGGCCCATCAGGCCGCGTTCGCGCTGCTGCGAGGTGGCCGCGACTTCAACCTGGAAAGCGTGTGGGCCAATGCGAATAGGCTGCTGCCCATCGCTTTCTGCCGCGCAGGCGCTCGAAATAAAAACAGCCAATGCAAGCGCGATGACGCGGCGCATACCGCAGAAGTCAAAGCCCATTTCGTATCTGCTCGGCCAACTGCAGGGCCGTATTCAGATCAGCGTCCAGCACATTGCAATGCCCCATCTTGCGCCCTGGTCGGGCAGACTGCTTGCCGTACAGGTGCAGCTTGATGTTGGGCTGCGCCAGCAGCGCATCCCAGTGAGGGCCGCCGTTTTCCCAGCGGTCGCCGAGGATGTTGAGCATGACCACCGGCGACAGCAGGCGCGTGTCTCCCAGGGGTAGGCCGCATAGCACACGTACCTGTTGCTCGAACTGGTCGGTGACGCAGGCATCCAGTGTGTAGTGGCCGGAGTTGTGCGGGCGCGGGGCGACTTCGTTGATCAGCAAGCGACCGTCGGCAACAAAAAACTCCACCGCCATGACGCCGACATAGTCCAGCTTGTGGGCAACCGCACAGGCCATGTCGCGCGCCTGTTGCGTAAGGCTCTCGGGCACGCGGGCCGGGACGATGGAAACATCGAGGATGCCATTTTCGTGGCGGTTTTCTGCGACGGGGAACCGCTCACACTGACCAGCATCGTTGCGCGCCAGCACCACCGATACTTCACATTCCAGCTTGACGAAGCCTTCCAGCACGCAAGGCTGGCCGCCGAATTCGCGGAAGGCTGTGCGCGCTTCATCGAGTGTGCCGATGCGGGCCTGACCTTTGCCGTCGTAACCGAAGCGTGACACTTTCAGGAGTGCCGGTGTGCCCGTCTTGGCCAGCGCGGCATCGAGGTCGGCTTCACTATTGATCAATGCAAACGGCGCAGTGGCAAAATCATTATCGGCTAGCCAGGTTTTTTCGTGGCCGCGATCCTGTGCAATTGCAACGGCTTCGGCGCTGGGCGCTACCCGGCAATGGCGCGCAAGTTCGATCAGGCTGGCTGCCGGGACGTTCTCGAATTCGGTGGTGACTGCCGCACAGGC
This sequence comes from Hydrogenophilales bacterium, assembly GCA_024636775.1. Lineage (GTDB taxonomy): Bacteria > Pseudomonadota > Gammaproteobacteria > Burkholderiales > Thiobacillaceae > Thiobacillus. Next base: position 530 of record JAGXGP010000134.1, on the reverse strand, counting down.
GCCGCCAAGCTTTTTCAGCGCAGCGAGATCGGTGTAATCCGCCTGCACGTGTTCATCAGCTATTTGTCCAGCCGGGCTGGCGTCATCGGGATCGAGCACCATGACCTTGTAGCCCATGGTGCGCGCGGCGAGGGTGAACATGCGACCGAGCTGGCCTCCTCCGAGAATGCCCAAGGTGGCACCCGGGAGAATAGGCAAGGGTTTACTCGACATCGGGTAGTTCCATCCCCATCACTGAATCCGACTGGTCTTTGCGGAAGTCGTTGAGCTGTGCTGCCAGGCCGCTGTCATAACGGGCGATCAGTGCCGCTGCAAAAAGTGCTGCATTGGCTGCGCCGGCCTCGCCGATGGCAAAGGTGGCAACCGGAATACCCTTCGGCATCTGCACTATCGACAGCAATGAATCCATGCCCTTCAGATACTTCGATGGTACCGGCACACCCAGCACCGGCACGATGGTTTTGGCAGCGAGCATGCCGGGCAGATGCGCCGCACCACCGGCGCCTGCGATGATGGCCTTGAGTCCGCGC
>JAGXGP010000021.1 GCA_024636775.1 Hydrogenophilales bacterium | reverse complement strand
CCCGTGCACGAGCCGTTCAAGTCGCCGGCTGATACAGGCGTGGCCGATCTGGCGTCGCAGATTCTGGCCGATGGCAATATCAAGCTGTATCTCAACGCCACCATCGCCAAAACCGACGGCTCGCCCGGCAAGTTTGTGGTGAGCATCGCCACCGAATCGGGTGCGACGCATACCGAAGACATTGGCGCCATTGTGCAGGCCACCGGTTTTACACCGTATGACATGAACAAGCTGCCCGAACTGGGTGCGGGCAAGTCGGTCAACGTGGTCGATCAGGCGGGGCTGGAAGCCCTGGCGATTGACGCGTTCAGCAAGGACGGCGTGATTCGTCGTCCCAGCGACGGTCAGCCGGTCAAGTCCGTGGTGTTCGTGCAGTGTGCAGGTCAGCGCGATCCCACCGGCAAGCATTTGGCCTTCTGCTCGGGCCATTGCTGCAACACCAGCATCAAGCAGGCGATGTACTTCAAGGATGCGAATCCGGATGTGGATACCACCATCATTTATTCGGACCTGCGTACCCCCGGCAACGGCGAAGACTTCTACCGCAGCGCACAGGAAAAAGGCGTCATCTTCACCAAAGGCACAGTCGCCGAAGTGGTGCCCACCGGCAACACCAGCACGGTGAAGTTCAACGACCTGATTCTGGGCGATGCTGATGCCTCGATCGTCGATGCCGACCTGGTCGTTCTGGCAACCGGTCAGGTGCCGAACTCGGGTGTCAATATTGATGCGCCGGCCGCTGCGCCCGCAGAAGCGGGGGCTGAGCCCAAGGTGGAAATCAAACCGATTTCCATCCTCAACCTGAACTACCGTCAGGGCCCGGACGTCCCACATTTGAAGCAGGGGTTCACCGATTCGCACTTCATCTGCTTCCCGTATGAAACGCGTCGTACCGGCATCTATACAGCCGGTCCGGTGCGCCGCCCGATGGACATTCCGCAGGCACGTGAAGACGCGACCGGTGCGGCACTGAAAGCCATTCAGGCGCTTGAAAATGCTGAACTCGGCCGCGCTGCGCATCCGCGCTCCGGCGACTTGTCATTTCCAAAAGTGCGTCTGGAAGGCTGTACCCAGTGCAAACGCTGCACTGTTGAGTGTCCGTTTGGCGCCATCGACGAAGATGTAAAGGGCTTCCCGCTGTTTAACGAATCGCGCTGTCGCCGCTGCGGTACCTGTATGGGTGCCTGTCCGGTGCGTGTGATCTCGTTCGAGAACTATTCGGTCAACACGGTTGGCGCGCAGATCAAGGCAGTCGACATTCCCGATGAGTTCTCCGAAAAGCCGCGCATCCTGATACTGGCCTGTGAGAACGACGCTTATCCTGCACTAGACATGGCCGGCATGAACCGCATCGAGTATTCGGCTTACGTGAGAACCATCCCGGTGCGTTGTCTCGGATCGGTCAACACCATCTGGATTACCGATGCCTTGAATGCGGGCTATGACGGCGTGATGATGATGGGCTGCAAATCAGGCGACGAATACCAGTGCCACTTTGTCAAAGGATCGGAGCTGGGCCGTGTACGTTTGTCGAAGATTGATGACACCTTGAAAACGCTCAACCTCGAATCCGAGCGCGTGCGTGACCTTGAAGTCGCCATCACCGACATCCAGCGCCTGCCGGAAATGATCAATAAATATGCCGCAGAGCTGGTTGCTGTTGGCCCCAGCCCGTTCAAAGGCTTCTAACAGGAGAACCCACCATGAGTGCAAATACTGTAGTGGCGGAAAAGTACCGCAACAACTTCCTGAAGGAAATCGAAGAACAGGTCGAAATGGGCGACTGGGTGAAGATGTGCATGCAATGCGGCGTCTGCTCCGGTTCCTGTCCGACCAACTTCCAGAGTGCGTGGGAACATCCGCCACAGGAACTCTTCATGATGATTCGCGCCGGCAAGCGCGAAGAAGTGCTGACCTCCACTTCGATGTGGAACTGCACCTCGTGCTACAACTGCATCGTGCGCTGCCCGCGCAAGATTCCGATCACACACATCATGCACGGCATCGCCGAATACGCGCACCGCATCGGCATGGCACCGAAGATGCAGGCGACGCGTTTCTTCAGCGGCCTGTTCTGGAAAAACTGCACCCATACCGGACGCGTCAATGAGCTCAAGTTGTCGTTGGGCTTGTACTTCAAGGACGGCTTCGTCCAGGGCGTCAAGAACGGCATGGCGATGCAATCGGTTGCACTGGGTCTGGTCAAGGCCGGACGACTGAATGTGCTGGAGCTGTTTGGTGGCCACAAGTGCAAAGATCAAAAAGGCATCCATGCCATGTTGGCAAAAGCCTATGAAATCGAGCGCGTGCGTAAAGCCGCCAAGATGGCCGGCTGAGGAGATAAATAGATATGGCTACGAAAGAATACGCGTTTTACCCCGGTTGTTCGTCACAGAAGGGTGCTTCGGCATCCAACTACCTCACTTCGGTTGAGGCGATGTGCAAGACGCTGGATGTAAAACTCACCGAAATTCCCGACTGGAACTGCTGCGGCGCATCGATCGGTTATGCCGAAGCCGGCGAACTGCCGCGCCACGTGCTGAATGCGCGTAATTTCGCGTTGTCCGAGCAGCACATGCCGGGCAAGGAAATCGTTGCGACCTGTGCCGCCTGCTGGCTGGGGGCGCGCGAAACCCGTGAGCGACTCACTCACTCCGAGACGTTGATGGCAGACACCCGCGAAGCGCTGAAAGAAGCCGGCCTGACGATCAACGAGATGCCCAATATCCGGCACATGGTCGAAGTTCTGATCGAGGATCTTGGCTTTGACGAAATGAAAAAGCACGTCGTGCGGCCGCTTGAGGGCGTCAAGATTGCGGGTTATGTCGGCTGCCAGACCAACCGTCCGTTTGGCGTCGATGGCGAGTCATTCGAAAACCCGCAGTACCTAGACAAGATGGTCGAAATGGTTGGCGCAGAACCGATTCCGGATTACGAGCAGAAAGTGACCTGCTGCGGCGGTGCATTGGCATTCTCGGAGCCGGAAAAGGCCCAGGCGCAGATCAAGGACATTGTTGAATCGGCCTATGACCATGGCGCCGAAATGATCGTCACCCCATGCCCGTTATGCCAGGCCAACGTTGAGATTTATCAGGGTCAGGTCAACAAGCGCTACGGCACCAAGTTCGACATACCTGTGATGTATTACAGCCAGCTGATGGTCGTCGCCTACGGTGGCGATGCCAAAGCGGCAGGCCTCAATGGCCAGGTCATCAAGGCACGTCGACTGGAAGAAATCGCAGCAAAACAAGTCAAGCGCTAAGCATTTCAGATGTAAAAATAGTACAGGGGCCGAGTGCCCCTGTTTTTTTGTCGGTTAATAGCGAAGCCGACATCAAACAGGCTGCAGCTATTATTTCTTACGTTCACGTCGCAGTAATTCGGCCTTGCGTTCCGGGCCCCAGCGGTATTTCGATAAGCTGCCATTAGCGCGAATAACACGGTGGCATGGAATTGCCACGGCTATGGCGTTGCCGGCGCAGGCATGGGCCACAGCACGAAAAGCTTTGGGCTGCCCGATTCGTTCGGCGACCTCGGAATAGCTGGCCGTTTGCCCGGCTGGAATGGTTTGCATGGCTTGCCAGACGCGTCGTTGAAACACCGTCCCACGGATGTCTAGCGGAAGCGATAGTACGCCTTGAGGTTGATCAAGATAGCGTATGACCTGGGCGACCCAGCGCTTGAATTCGGCGTCGGCTTCTTCAAATTTTGCCTGATGGAATCGTTCATGGATTTGCTCGGACAGGGTCTGCGCGACATCACCCAACTCGATGGCGCATACGCCTTGACGTGTGGCAGCGACGATGACCCACCCTAAAGCGCAGGGCGCTATCTCACAGCGAATACATTCGCCCCTGCCGCCCTCGCGAAAACGCGTAGGCTGCATACCAAGCAGGGTGTGGGCACTGTCGTAAAAACGTCCGGCTGAATTAAATCCTGCGTCATAAATGGCATTGGTTATTGACGGCGAAGACTGCAATGATGCGGTGATGCGTTTTGCCTGCACGGCTTGCTGGTATGCCTTGGGGGTCAGGCCGGTCACCGACTTGAAAATCCGGTGAAAATGATACCGGCTGATTTGGGCCTGCTGCGCCAGTTGTTCAAGTGACAGCGCTGAAGTGCTGTTTTCTATAGTCTGACAAGCTTGAAGCACCAGCGCGTTTCTGTTTTGCTGTTGTGACGGCATATCGGGTTTGCAGCGCTTGCATGCGCGATAGCCCGCCGCGACAGCCTGATCGGCCGTGTCAAAGAATACGACATTTTTTCGACTGGCAGCTCGTGACGGGCAGGAAGGCCGGCAGTAGATGCCGGTAGTTTTGACCGCATACACGAACTGATCATCCATTTGGAGATCACGGCACGTCACGGCTTGCCAGCGGGCCTCGGCAAGAGACTTCTGGTTAACTTGTATGGCTTCAGACTGCCCGGCAGGGTTTTCGTGATGCATAACAGTTTCGCTCGGGTACATTGGGTCACAGTGTTTCCCAGGTTGCCTTAATGCGCAATCCGAAACTTGCGCTCAAATTTCAGAGTCGGTAAAACGCTGGTTGCGAGCGGTATTTTTGTACCCGATTCATTCGAAACGGGTGGTCTTGCTTGCTTGATCATGTGGCAGGCGCTAGAGTCAAGTCATGCGTCGTCTTCGCGTTTTTCTCTTTATGTTGCTGTCCATTACGCTGCCCCTGCAGGGCTACGCGCATTTTGCTGCGCCCAAACCACCTTGCCCGATGGAGCAGATGGGCGTGATGGATATGGCTGATACGGATGCCATGCACGATTGCTGCAATGATGCAGAAACCGCTGCCAAGACGGGTAAACCCTGCAAAACCGCGCAACCCTGCCAATCTGCCGTTCAGTTTTTGCCATTCTCTGGGCTGGACATTTTGTCTCAGGAACTGGCCCCCTCAGTTCGCTTTCCGCACCTCGCGGACGTCCTCTTCTCCTTCGACCCCGCCGCTACCTGGCGGCCCCCAGCCCAACTCTGATTCTCGTGTCGAGTGCTGTGTTGCGTCTGTTTTTCAGACAGCAGTGCGGTGATCTGGCGCTTTCGAGCTCACGCAGCTTGAATGTTGCCTTCGCGTAAGGAGTTGGAACATGGCTATTCCCAAATTGGCCGACCGTTTGAGTCGGCTCCCACTATGCTGCACCGCTGCCCTGGCAGTGCTTGCCGGCCCGGCTTTTGCCGAACCGCTTTCATTCGATGCCGCATTGGCCATCGCCCTGAGCGAAACGCCGGCACTGCGCGCCGAAGCCGCGCAGCTCAATGCTGCGCGCCAAGCGGTCATCCCCGCAGGTGCATTGCCCGACCCCAGGCTGGCTTTGGGATTGAATAACGTGCCCATCGATGGCGCTAACCGGTTGAGTCTGGATAGCGAACCGATGACCATGCAAACCGTTGGCGTCATGCAGGCATTCCCCAACATGGCCAAGCGAGGCGCGCGTGTGGATGCCGCACGCGGTCGGGTCGCCATGAGCGAAGCGCAGACCCGCATTACCCGGCTCACCGTGCTGCGCGAAACCGCTGTGGCCTGGATAGCGCGCGATGCCGTGGAACGCCAGCTTGCCCGTATCGACGTGTTGGATTCCGAGAATCGTCTGTTTGACGCGGCCGTGCGTGCCCGCATCGCCGGCGGCAAGGGCAGCGCGCTGGAGGTGGTCGCACCGCGTCAGGAAGGCGCGATGATCGACTCGCGCCGGGATGACCTCACCGCACGTCGTCAGCAAGCCATCGCGGCACTCAAGCGCTGGGTGGGTCCGCGCGCAGCGGCGCCCCTCACAGGAACTTCGCCAGACTGGCCCATTATCCGCAGCGCACTCGAACACGCGCTGCATGGTCATCCGGAACTGGCGATTTTCGACCCCAGGGGGCGCGTGCTGGATGCGGAAGTGGCCGAAGCAAGAGCCGACAAGAAGCCGGACTGGGCATTGGAACTGGCCTACCAAAAGCGGGGTGCGCAATTCGGTGATATGGCCACGGTGCAAGTGAGCTTTGATCTGCCGGTGTTTGTGGCGAACCGGCAGGACCCCAAAATTGCAGCCAAGCTTGCTGAACGCGCGGGCCTCGATGCCGAACGCGAAGCGGTGCTGCGTGAACATGCGGCAATGCTGGAATCGGATTTCGCCGAATACCAGCGTCTCGTCAGTGCGGTCAAACGCCAGCGCGATGTGCTGTTGCCGCTGGCCGGCGAAAAGGTTGAACTGGCCATGGCGAGTTGGCGCGGCGGTAAAGGCGAACTGGTTGATTTAGTGATGGCACGGCGTGAACGCATCGACGTCGAACTCATGGCCATCGCGCTCGAAGGCGAACGCCAGCAGATGGCTGCGCGGCTTCATTACGCTTATAGCGAACCCACCTTATCTGGAGAAAAATAATGAATCGCCCAATGATTAAGAATACGTTTCTTGGCTTGTTTGTCGTGGTGGCATTGCTTGCCGTTGGCGTAGCCGCGGGCCTGTGGTGGGAAAGAAACTATGTGCCGGGTGGCGGGATGGACATTCCTGCCGATTCCGCTTCAGGCGGGCCCGCCGTCATGTACTGGTACGACCCCATGTTTCCCACACAAAAGTTCGACAAGCCGGGCAAGTCGCCCTTTATGGACATGGAACTGGTGCCAAAGTATGCCGATGGTGGCGGCGACGCTTCGACGATCAAAATCGATCCCAGCGTGTCGCAGAATCTGGGCGTCCGCCTGGCCACTGTGACGCGTACCACAGTCAACCCATCAATTCAGGCAACCGGCATTGTTGAGTTCAACGAGCGGGATATCGCCATCGTGCAGGCGCGCACGGGGGGGTTCGTCGAACGCGTCGCCAGTCTGGCCCCAAACGATGTCATTCAATCGGGGGCCTTTATTGCCGAACTGCTGGTGCCGGAATGGGCTGCGGTGCAGCAGGAGTATCTGGCGCTTAGGGCGCTGGACAATACCTCGCTGGAAGGCGCCGCGCGCGAACGCATGCGGCTTTCCGGCATGCCGGAAAGCCTGATTCGCGCCGTGGCCAGTAGCGGCAAGATCAGAAACCGCGTCTCGATTACGGCGCCGCGCAGCGGCGTGATCCAGACGCTTGATGTGCGACCGGGCATGACACTGATGGCCGGCCAGACACTGGCGCGCATCAATGGAATCAGCACCGTATGGCTCGATGTCGCGGTTCCGGAAACGCAGGCGGGTTTGGTTCGAGTGGGGCAGACTGTCGAAGCGGCCTTTGCCGCATTTCCGGGCAAGCCGGTGCAGGGTCGGGTGACTGCATTATTACCGACGCTCAACGGTGAAGCCCGTGCACTGCGGGTTCGGGTCGAACTGCCTAACAAGGACGGACGCCTTCGTCCGGGTTTGACGGCTCAGGTGAGCTTGCAGGGCGGTACGGGCGAACCGGCATTGCGGGTGCCGACCGAAGCGGTGATACGCACCGGCCGTCGCGCCATCGTCATCGTGGCCGAGGCAGAAGGGCGGTTTCGTCCAGTCGAGGTCGTCCTCGGTGCCGAGTCGGGCAATGACACGGTCATCCTGTCCGGCCTCGACGAGGGGCAAATGATCGTTGCCAGCGGCCAGTTCCTGATTGATTCCGAAGCCAGTCTGCAAGGCATTACTGCACGCGCGGCTGGAATGGAGCCTGCGATGCCGACGCCGGTTGCGCTGCACGAGGCCGACGCCGTCATCGACGAGATTACCGAGTCGGCGGTGACGCTCACGCATGGCCCGTTCAAAACGCTGGCCATGCCCGGCATGACGATGGAATTCACACTCGCCAACCCCAGCCTCGCCAAGAACCTGAAAAAGGGTGACCGGGTGCGCGCCGGAGTACGTGAAAGCGACGACGGTCTGGTGGTTGAAAAACTCGTCAAGAGCGGAGGCGCAAAATGATTGCGGGTCTGATTCGCTGGTCGGTCGCCAATCGTTTTCTGGTTATTTTGGCGACGGTATTCACCGTAGCGTGGGGCGTGTGGGCTGTGAAAAACACCCCCATCGATGCGTTGCCTGACCTGTCCGATGTGCAGGTCATTATACGCACGCCGTTTGCAGGGCAGGCGCCGCAAATCGTCGAAAATCAGGTCACCTATCCGCTCGCCACCACCATGCTGTCGGTTCCGGGCGCGAAAACCGTGCGCGGGTATTCATTCTTCGGTGACAGCTTTGTCTATGTCATTTTTGAAGATGGGACGGATCTCTACTGGGCGCGCTCGCGGGTGCTGGAATACCTCAGCCAGGTGCAGGCCAAGTTGCCGGCATCGGCCAAGCCGGCACTGGGCCCCGACGCCACCGGGGTAGGCTGGATTTATCAGTATGCTCTGGTTGACCGAACCGGCCAGCATGACTTGGCACAGTTGCGCGCGATTCAGGACTGGTTCCTCAAGTTCGAGCTGAAAACCCTGCAGAACGTTGCCGAAGTCGCCACGTTGGGTGGCATGGTCAAGCAGTATCAGGTGGTGCTCGATCCGGTGAAGCTTGCCAGTTATGGCGTCACGCATGACGAGGTGATCAAGGCGATCCGCTCGGCCAACCAGGAAACGGGCGGTGCCGTGCTTGAACTCGCCGAAACCGAATTCATGGTGCGCGCCAGCGGCTATCTGAGCAAGGTAGCGGATTTCCGTGAGATTCCGTTGCGACTGGCCGGGACCACGCCAGTGACCCTGGGCGACGTGGCGCGCATTCAACTCGGGCCCGAGATGCGTCGCGGCATTGCCGAGCTCGACGGTCAGGGCGAAGTGGTTGGCGGCGTGGTGGTGTTGCGCTCAGGCAAGAACGCGCGCGCGACGATTGAAGCTGTCAAAGCCAAACTCGAAACGCTCAAGGCCAGTTTGCCTCCGGGCGTGGAGATTGTGACGACCTACGATCGCAGCAAACTGATCGACCGTGCGATTGACAACTTGACGACCAAGCTGATCGAGGAATTCATCGTGGTGGCGTTGGTGTGTGCGCTGTTCCTGTGGCATCTGCGTTCATCACTAGTGGCGATTGTTTCGCTGCCGCTGGGGGTGTTGATCGCGTTCATCATCATGCGTCATCAGGGGATCAATGCCAACATCATGTCGCTGGGCGGCATTGCCATTGCCATCGGCGCCATGGTCGATGCCGCCGTGGTGATGATCGAAAATGCCCACAAAAAGATCGAGGTCTGGAACCACGCGCACCCCGGCGAAATGCTGGAAGGCGAGACACGCTGGAAAGTGATTACCGATGCGGCATGCGAAGTGGGCCCGGCCCTGTTTTTCTCGCTGCTGATCATCACGCTGTCGTTTATTCCGGTGTTCACGCTCGAAGCGCAGGAAGGGCGCCTGTTCGGCCCCTTGGCGTTTACCAAAACCTACGCCATGGCGGCGGCAGCCGGATTGTCGGTCACGCTGATTCCGGTGCTGATGGGCTACTGGATCCGTGGCAGGATTCCTGACGAAACCAAGAACCCGCTTAACCGCATGTTGATCCGCATCTATCAACCCATGCTCGATGCCGTGCTCAGGCACCCCAAGTTGACGCTGGTTGCGGCTGCGCTGATTTTCCTGACGGCGTTGTGGCCTGTTACGCGGCTGGGCGGCGAATTTCTGCCGCCACTCGACGAAGGCGATCTGCTTTACATGCCGTCTGCCTTGCCTGGCTTATCGGCGCAAAAAGCCTCGGAGCTATTACAGCAAACCAACCGCATGATTCGAACCGTGCCCGAAGTGGAACGCGTGTTCGGTAAAGCCGGGCGCGCCGAGACGGCCACCGATCCCGCTCCGCTGGAAATGTTCGAGACCACCATCCAGTTCAAGCCGCGTGAGGAATGGCGAGCGGGCATGACAGCCGACAAGCTGATCGATGAGCTCGATCGTGCGGTGCAGGTGCCGGGGCTCACCAACATCTGGATTCCACCCATCCGCAACCGTATCGACATGCTGGCCACCGGCATCAAGAGCCCGGTTGGGGTCAAAATCGCCGGCACCAATCTGGCTGATATCGACCGCATCGCGCTGGAGGTTGAACGCATCGCCAAGACGGTGCCCGGTGTGACCTCAGCCTTGGCAGAACGGCTCACGGGTGGGCGCTATATCGATGTCGACATCGACAGGACGGCCGCCGCGCGCTATGGCATGAATATCAGCGATGTGCAATCCGTGGTGTCCAATCTGATTGGCGGCGAAAACGTCGGCGAAACAATCGAAGGTCTGGCGCGTTATCCGATCAGCGTGCGCTACCCACGTGAACTGCGCGACACGCCCGCCAAGCTGGCTGCGTTGCCCATCCTTACGCCCAATGGCAGTCAGATCACGCTGGGCACGGTGGCGCGCATCAAAATAACTGACGGCCCGCCGATGCTGAAAAGCGAGAATGCCCGGCCGACTGGATGGGTCTATGTTGACGTGCGCGGTCGCGACCTGGCGTCGACCGTGGCCGACCTGCAAGCCGCTCTAAACAGCAAGGTCAAACTCGAGCCCGGCATGAGCTTGGCGTATTCCGGCCAGTTCGAGTTCATGGAGCGCGCGAATGCGCGGCTGAAACTTGTCGTGCCCGCCACGCTGCTGATCATTTTTGTGCTCTTGTATTTAACCTTCAGCCGCTTCGACGAAGCTTTTCTCATCATGGCCACGCTGCCATTCGCCCTCACCGGCGGCGTGTGGTTTCTTTACGCTATGGGTTATCAGTTGTCAGTTGCCACCGGCGTCGGCTTCATCGCGCTGGCGGGCGTATCAGCGGAGTTTGGCGTCATCATGCTGCTCTATCTGAAAAACGCCTGGGAGGCGCGGATAGCAGCGAGCAAAAACGATGAAGACGATCTGGTTGACGCCATACGCGAAGGTGCCGTGCAACGCGTACGCCCCAAGGCGATGACTGTTGCCGTCATCGTCGCCGGCCTGCTGCCGATTCTGCTGGGCAGTGGTACCGGCAGCGAAGTGATGAGTCGTATCGCCGCCCCCATGGTGGGCGGCATGCTCAGTGCGCCACTGCTGTCGCTGTTTGTGGTGCCGGCAGCGTATCTGTTGATGCGTCGTCGCAAACACGCTGCGCCCAACCCCGCTGTGGGCACGCAAAGCGAAGCGGTTTAAGGCATCCATTCCATCCACCGCCAGACCAAGGTTCCCCGCAGGGGGAGCTTGGCGGTATCCTTACGTTTTGCTTTAACAGATCACACACATGAAAAAACCAGCCAACCTCACCGAACTGATTGATCTCGTCCACGAAGCCGTCTACGAAGTCGACGAACTGCGCGCCTGCCTCGAACACGACGACGAAGAAGCTTCGCTCTATACCCCGTTTCTCGATTCTCTCGACACCATGCTGCGCGAACTGTACGAATCGATGACGTCAGGAAAATACGAAGGCGTAGGCAAGGGCGAGGATCTGGACTTTTTGCCCCTGTTCAGAAAACACGAACGCAACATTCCGTTCCGCGAATTGTTGCGCACAATTAATGCAACGCATCGGGAAGGATATGAAGTTTGACAGGCCGGAATAGGGTTTCTGACCCAATTTTTTCTGCTTAAATGCGACCGGTTTTATGGACACATCCATGCATATAAATCAAAGGCTTACCACTCGGACCGAGATTATCCACCATGTCCGATAATCTTTTATTCCGTCACGTGACGGCTATTTAACGTTGGGCATCAAAGCGAAAGGCCATGGTATGCGTTTAGCTTCCGTTGCCAGGTATTTGGGCTTACTGGCTTTACCTTCTGTATTGCTGGCGTGTGGTTCCATGGTCACGTTTAGCGACATGGAAACCTCGCTCAATGCAGATGTAGGGAAGCCCGCGCCAGATTTAGCAGTTGGTCACACGAGCTGGATGTTTAAATATCACGACGTTGACAGCGAAACTTACGAACTAACCAGTCTGAGGCCAGATGAATGCAATTACGCCTTGGTGGTTCGAAAGAAAGACAAGGCGATTATTGGTTGGCACTATTTACAGAGTCCGCCGCCAACTGGCTGCAAGTTCCAAAACGTTAAACAACTGATGTAACGTCTAATGGCAAATTCATTTCTTTGGCGTGGATAATTGATGCCCAACCCGGCGCTCAACCTCGCTGCCTTCGGTCGCTGGACGCTGCGCGATAAAGCCACGCAGCGCCGGTTAGCTCTACGTTGGGCCTCTGAATGAAGCTCCTTCCTTCGCAAACAGATGAAGTATCTCTCTCAGCCTTTGGAGAGAAGGCGCGTGCCTTGCTAATCCAGCACGACTACTCAGGGCTTGCGAATCAATTTGGATACGCCCTCGCGTATGAGCGTGCGCCCTCAGCAGCAATCGAAGCAGATTTCTTGAGTGCTGCAGCATCGCCACATAAGGTAGCGTCCGGCACGCATCAACCAATTGCTGTTAAATACTTCGCGCCTAACGACACAGGTTTGTTTGCGGTAGTTGAATGCACTGTCCCCGTTGCCGAAGGGGCTGCAGTCCTTCTGGAGTTAATCGTCGCCGGGAAGGGAAAAGAGAAACACATCACCGTTGAAGACATTAGCGGTGTCGCTGCATAGGCCCAACCCGGCAGTCGAGAGGGACGGCCAACCAGCTGTGCTGGTTGGTTCCCTCCGCGCTACGCGCTCCGGCCGCCCCTCACATCTACGTTAGAAGGCTTGTATGTCGCCGAATCAATCACTCGTTGTTGTGGTGCGTCTATTCGCTCTTTGGCTCGTTGGCTACTACATCACCACAGCCCCGTGGTTTTATGTTCAAGCCAAAAAAGTCTCCCCAGATACCGCCGTGTTTTATACCCTTGGTTCAGCGGCCATCATTCTGGTTCTCTCGTTAGCCCTTTGGTATTTTGCAACCTGGCTTGCCAATCGTTTAATCTCTGGCCCAAGCCAAACAGTAGAACAATCACCCGCCTTTGATAGTTGGTTTTCTGTCGGCTGTGGCCTTATCGGATTGTGGGTTCTGGCTAAAGCAATCCCAGGCTTGCTGCACTATTTCATTGCCAATTCCATGGGCGCAAACATGTTTCCCAACTCTTACATGATCACCCCTGATTGGCATCTCACTGCCATCTTTAACACCACTCAATTATTTTTTGGTCTTGCCCTTTTCTTCGGTGGAAAAGGGCTTAATAAAATTGTGCTTTGGGTTCGCAATGCTTATTAAACCGAGCAAACCCTGCATTCGAGCGGGACTGTAACCTTCCCACGCACCTTTCATTTTTTGCCTGAACTCTTGGCTCTACTGAGATGACTGTAAACATAAGCACACGCAGGGCAACCCTTGGTGATGTCCACGCAGTGGCCGCCATGGCTGGCGAGTTGCTCAATGAAATCATGAGTACCCTTGGCGATCAGGTCTTTAACTTTAATCTTGCTGCAACAATAGATAGGCTCATCGATTTTATCGGCGACGAGAAGTATGTCGTGTTTGTTGCCGAGAGTTTAGATGCCGGGCCGGTTGGTTTTATTGCGTTGGTTGAAAGCCATGCCTTATATGCCGAAGGGGCTTTTGGCATTATTCCGGAGCTTTTTGTTCGCCCAGCGTTTCGTTCGCAAGCGGTGGGCATGTTGCTTGTGGGGCAGGCAAAGGCCTATGGAGAATCTTGCGGATGGCCGCGCCTGGAGGTGATGACGCCACCGCTTCCACAGTTTGATAAAACCTTGGTATTTTACGAACGGGAAGGGTTCGCCATTACGGGAGGCCGAAAGTTGAAGCTGGCGCTGTGAGCCGCTTGGTTAAATGATAAACGGGAGTCGGCATGCAAAATATTTCGTGGTACACGCGGTTCGCGAAGGCGGCATCTCACTTCTGTGGTCGACCCAGAGTATTTGCGCTTGCTGTGGCCGTCATAGCAGTTTGGATCGTCACGGGCCCAGTGTTCGGCTTCAGCGATACGTGGCAACTGGTTATCAATACCGGCACGACGATCATCACCTTCCTCATGGTGTTCCTGATTCAAAACACACAAAATCGGGACACTGAGGCTATTCAGGTGAAACTGGATGAACTCATCCGTGCAACCCAGGGTGCGCACAATGCGCTTCTCGATCTTGAAGAACTGGACGAGGAGACCCTTAATGCATTTCGTACCAAGTACGAAGCGCTTGCCAGCGCCGCCAGGGCTCAGTTGAAGAATGGTGATCGGGATACGGGAACACCCGAGCCATAGTTATACCGCTACCTAAACTGTCTCTACGGCCTTTCTCCATCATGTAAAGATGCGGATTGATTCGGTGTGAGCCTGCGACTCGTTAGCCCTGATGCGTTGACCGCAAACGCAAGCCTATCCAGATCACTTCTCACTGACGCAAACGTAGTGGCCGCCATGTGGGAAGTTGCCACCGTCTTTGGCGCAGGGAATTGGCGACTTTCATTCGAATCCATACCCACTGGCATTCATGTGTGACGCGCCGGGATTACGGAACTTAATGAACTCTGGCACCCACTCAGTCGGTGACTTTTTTGATTCAAGAAAGATAGTGGGTTAATTGGGCAACACGCTTTGCCATCAACCGGGCCTGCTGATGTTGACCTCAAGCGATTCCGGTCGGCTCTTTTCGATGTTCGTTAAGCCGCACCGCATTACATTTAGAGGCAGCAGATGTTCATCGTAGCCATTGCCTGTATTTTACTGATCGCGTTTGTCACGGTGACGCACTATGAAGTGCTGCGAACGTTGAATACCCGTCTTCCAAGTCTGGCCATTCCTAGTCGCACCAAGCTTCTGGTCGTAATTTTTTCCGCCATCGTGGCGCACGGAATTGAAATAGGTGTCTATGGCATTTCAATCTTCGCTCTGGTCAAGTACATGGCAGTCGGGACGCTCAGTGGCCCTGCAGGTTTTTCACTGATCAATTGCCTTTACTTCTCGGCTGAGACCTACACCTCGCTCGGTTTTGGTGATCTGACGCCTGTTGGGCCGATACGGCTGCTTGCCGGGGTTGAGGCACTCAACGGCTTGGTGTTGATTGGATGGACGGCGTCTTATGCGTACATTGCGATGGAGCGCTTCTGGGTTGCCGACTCGGATAATCATCAAGGCTGACAGGGTGCCTGAAGGGAAATTGGGTCCTGCTTTACGTTTGCTGGGCCAAATTCTGGTTAGAGGGCAATCATGCTTATGGAATCGATAAATGGGGTAAGACACCATTGATTTTGGCTTAAATAAAATGATGGCAGGGCGACACTCACGATTTCTTGGTCTATGAAGGGTACTCAGACGCAATTGTTGCTGTCTACACCCTAGGAGAATCACCATGTCTTACCCAAGCCTGCTTGGTAGCGCGTTGCAGACAGTATTGCGTAGTTCGTTATTGTTCTCGTTGAGCCTCGTCGCTTCATTCGCTCATGCGCAGGCGCCTGTTCCTGAGCAGGCACTCACCCAATCTGCCGATGATGCGCAGCTTAAGTGGGGACCCTGCCCACCGTTCTTGCCCAAAGGGTGCGGTATCGCCGTTCTTCACGGCGACCCGGCGAAAGACAACCTGGATGTTTTCTTCAAAGTGCCTGGCAAGTCGACCATTCCCCTCCATTGGCACACTTCACCCGAGCGCATGGTGCTGGTGGCGGGTGAGCTTCATGTCACCTATGCCGGTCAGAAGATGGCGATTCTCAAGCCGGGCACGTATGCGTATGGCCCTGCCAAAAAGCCGCACAATGGTTATTGTGCTAGCGACGTCCCATGTGTCCTGTTCATTGCTTTCGAGTCGCCGTTGGATGCGATGCCGGTTAAAAAATAAATTGCGGGAAGCCAACGAGTGGGTCGAACGCGATTCTTGAAAAAGTATCAGCTCACTTCCCTGTCTAGGTTTTTTAAGCGCCCGTTAGGCAATCATGGCATACAGAAAAATGATCCATCTGCCTGGGGGCCATGGCCGGTGTGAGGCAGCTGATGTTGTCGCACCTGATGCGCAGAACAATCGACTGCAAGGATGAATCGCTTCAGTTCATCCGAAAACAGTACAAGGACTTGTGAGCTTCCTGAATGATCTTGACGTGATTCGGCCCTTGCGCTTCAACATGCCTGTCGGCCCAGTCGCTTCTCGAGGCGGTTGTTTTCCCCTGAATGTCGGCTACCGTGGTGTACGGGATTCTGAACAGACTTTATTGACCTGGGGATGACTCGACATGCCTGACATCATTCATACGATCACGACTAAAAAGTGGCTTGAGCTTATGCCGTTTGGGTAAGTGCCCTAGAAGTCGCTGTTGCCTGCTTGATTGGAGGCCTTCGGTGTCATGCAAAGCAACGAAAAACCACGTTATGTCTATCCTTAGAGAAGGAGGGCTTTGCCAAGCCAGGTAAGCCCCTCAAGATATTGGCGTTGCGGCATTGCCTTTTATGCCGCGCTTCCTGGAGAGCAACCATGGAAAATACCGATCAAGAGAAGGTCACACTGGCCCAGCAATATGACAAGCTGGCCAGCAAATTCAAGGATATCTATCTGGCAGGAAAAGAGCGCGGCCATGAGGCCATGACAGTGGCGCTGGAAAAATCCCACGAGCAGATGTCCGCACTGGGTGAATTCAGCGCGGAGCACGGGGCCGAATTGAAAAAATACATGGCCCGAGACCTGGACCAGACCATGGCCGATGCACAAAACCTGGGGGAGGGCGCCAAAGAGCGTTTGAATCCAGGTCGCCTGGGGGCGGGTGCGCTGGCTTCACTGGCCGCTGTTCTGGAATCAGCCGGCAATACGTTGCAGTCTCTGGGTGAGAAAACCAGAGAAAAACTGACCTACAGCACGGGCGAGATCACCTCTGCGGGCACGTTGACCTGTCGGGCATGTGGTGAAGCAATTCATCTGAAGGAAACCGGGCATATCCCACCTTGCCCCAAATGCAGCGCTACGCTGTTTAACAAGGGTTATTGATCCCTCACAAGGCTCCGGCTTTGATGGCTGGGATTTGCAAAACCTGTTAGTCGATGAGCATCAATCCATTTCGGATTTGAATATGGCATTGCCAAATGTTCAGGCGATATTCACGCTTACCGCCTGCGTGATACACGCCTTCGCAATTATTCGTCGCGTAGCGCTTCGATCGGATTCAGCCGGGCAGCACGCATGGCAGGAACAACGCCCGCTGCAAGCCCGATCAGCATCGACACGACCAGTGCGCCGAGGGCGTAATCCCAAGGCGTATTGACCGGCAGACCGCTCACGGTAATTTTCAACAGCCATGCGATGCCGGCGCCGACGGCCAATCCACCGAGTCCACCCAGGGTGGACAACACAGTCGATTCCATCAAAAACAGAGTGCGGATCTGCGCCCGCGTGGTGCCCAATGCAGTGAGCAGACCAATCTCGGCGACGCGCTCGGCCACTGCGATGTGCATCAGCGTGACCATGCCGACCGCGCCTACCAGCAGCGAAATTCCGCCGAGCGCGGCGACGGCGAAGGTCAGCACGTCGAGCACGGTGCCCAGCGTGTCCAGCATCTGCTGTTGTGGGGTGAGGGTGAAATCCTCGCGGCCATGGCGTGCGATCAATATGCGTTTGGCGTCTTCGATCACGGCAGGCAACGGCGAGCCGGGGCGGTAGGCGAGGTGAATTTCCATCACGCCTTCGCGGTTGAACACTTCCAGCGCGCGGGTGGTGGGAATGTAGACGGTGTCGTCGAGATCGAACCCCAGCACCTGGCCCTTGGCTGCCATGACGCCGATGATCCGGAATCGCGAGGTGCCGACCTGCAGGGTAGCGCCGAGCGGGTTGGCTGTACCGAACAGTTCGGTACGCACTTTTGCCCCCAGCACAGCATAGGCGCGTGGGTTGCGCGGATCGTCTGCAGGCAGAAACTGGCCGATCGCGACGTGCATGTTGAAAGCGCGGGAAAAATCCGGGCCTTCGCCATACACGGTCACGCGCCGGCTGCGGTTTCGGGCGCGGACTTCCGCATTGCCCATGACGCCGGCATTGGTGTATTGCGCATAGCGTGATGTTTGCAGGGCCAGTGCATCGTCAACTGTCAGCAACCGCGCGCTGCCGATGGAGCCGACCGAGGCCCCCCGTGCGGTGGTTTTACCCGGCGTGGCGGTGATGATGTTGGTGCCGAACTGGGTGAACTCGGAGAGGACAAAACGATGAATGCCGTCGCCAATCGAGGTGAGAAGTATCACCGCGGCGATTCCCACCGCGACACCGAGGGCGGACAGAAAGGTGCGCAGCCGATGTGCGGTCAGGGCGTGCAGAGCAAAGCGGAGGGTGTCAGTAAAGCTCATTTTCCACTTAGCGCATTGACTGGGTCCAACCTGGCTGCACGCGATGCTGGAAGCAGGCTGGCGAGGATGCCGGTGATGAGTGCAGTGGAAACGCCCGCAACGCTGGCCCATACCGGAGGCCAGGCAGGCAGCTGTGGATAGGCGAGTCGAATCAGCAGGGCACCCAAGTGCCCCAGGCCGAAGCCGATGGCGCCACCGGCCAGCGATAGCCACAGGGCTTCGGCCAAAAACAGGTGGCGGATATCGGCAGAGGGTGCGCCGATGGCTTTCAGTAAGCCAATCTCGGATGTGCGCTGCGCTACCGCCACCAGCATCACATTCATCACCAGAATGCCCGCCACCGCCAAGCTGATTGCGGCAATGCCCGCCACACCCAGAGTCAGCGCATTCAGGATGCGGTCGAAGGTGGCGAGCACTGCGTCCTGGGTAATGACGGTGACGTCGTCCTCACCGTCGTGCCGCAGTTTGAGGGTATGTTGAATGGCTGACTTGGCCGCTTCAATGACGTTGCGGCTGCGCGCCTCGATCAGGATGCGAAACAGCGTGGAGGTGTTGAACAGTTCCTGCGCGTAGTCGATCGGGATGATGGCGATTTCATCGTTATTGAAGCCCATCGATTCGCCTTGTGCGGCGAGCACGCCTGACACCATGAAGCGGCTGTCGCCCAGCCGGATACGCTGACCGATCACGTTGCCGTCAGGAAAAAACTCATTCGCCAGTTCGCTGCCCAACACGATCTGTGCACTGCGCTCCGAGCCGTGTGCGAGAAAGCTGCCTTTCGACAATTTCATGTGACGGATTGGCAACAATTCAGCCGTGCTGCCAAGCACGGTGACTTCGCGCAGCTTGCCGCCAGAGGAGAGTTCGGCCACGCCGACATTGAGGGGCGCCAGGCGCCGTACCTGCGGCAACTGGCTGACGAAACGAGCGTCTTCCAGCGTCAGGTCGCGCGGTGTTTGGCCCAGCGCTGCGCTGACCAAACCGCCCGAAGTTTCGGAGCGGCCCGGAAAAACAATAATCAGGTTGGTGCCGAGTGAGGAAAACTGCCCCACCACATAGTTGCGCGCGCCGTCCCCCAGCGCGGTGAGCACCACCACCGCCGCCACGCCCAGCGCCATCGCCAGCACGATCAGCAGGGAGCGGGTGCGGTAGCTCACCACGGTCATGAACGAGAGACTGAGTGTGTCGCGCAGGTTCATGTGTTCTCGTCGCCAACGATCTCGCCGTCGCGCATGGCAATGTGGCGATGTGCGCGTGCGCCGAGTTCGCGGTCATGGGTGACGACGATCAGCGTGGTGCCTGCGTGGTGGAGGGCTTCGAGCAAGGCGACGACTTCGGCCCCGGTACGGTGGTCGAGGTTGCCGGTGGGTTCGTCTGCCAATAGCGCGGTGGGCTTGAGGATGGTGGCGCGGGCGATGGCGACACGCTGGCGTTGCCCGCCGGACAGTTCGGCGGGGCGATGGTGGGCGCGGTCGCGCAGTTCAAACGCATCCAGCGTGGCTTCAACGCGCGCTTTGCGATCAACCGGTGCAACGCCTTCCAGAATCAGCGGCAGCTCGATGTTCTCGGCTGCTGTCAGCCGCGGGATCAGGTGAAACGATTGAAACACGAAGCCAATTTTTTCGCGCCGCACGCGCGCCTGCTCGGTTTCGGACAGCGCCGTGACATCGGTACCGTCCAGGTCGTAGCGGCCGCTGTTGGGACGGTCGAGCAACCCAACGACATTCAGCAGGGTCGACTTGCCAGAACCGGAGGGCCCCATGATGGAAACGTATTCGCCCGATGCGATTTCCAGGTTGATGTCGTTGAGCGCACGCACTTCCTGATCACCCATGTGGAAGACGCGGTTGATCGCGGTGAGGCGGATCATTTCGCGGCTTTGGGCT
>JAGXGP010000133.1 GCA_024636775.1 Hydrogenophilales bacterium | reverse complement strand
GTGGATTTGATGACGATGTTGCCGAGGGTGACCTGGCCGTCGCCACCGAGGGCAACGTCCGCGCCGCGCCGGACAGACAGAATGGTGGTGCCGCGATATTGTTCCATGGGACGATTATAAATGAGGCTCGTCCTGAGTCGGGGAACCGTAGGGATTAGTTCCTGTGAGACAAGGGGACGGTGAGGGCGGGCCCCAGCGCCACCAGCAATGGACGCTGGTCAATCAAGCGGAAATTAAACGGTATTACGGGGAAGCAGTTGCGCCAGCTGGTCGATGCCCATGACGCGGAAGAGTTCGTGGATGAGCGCATTGTGGCCACGCAGGGTAATTGATTTGCCGCTGCCGAGGCACTGCATCAAT
Source organism: Hydrogenophilales bacterium (assembly GCA_024636775.1). Classification (GTDB taxonomy): domain Bacteria; phylum Pseudomonadota; class Gammaproteobacteria; order Burkholderiales; family Thiobacillaceae; genus Thiobacillus. The sequence continues at coordinate 5,554 of JAGXGP010000133.1, read as the reverse complement.
ACGCTGATGAACTGACTGACACTACCGTAATCCACGCGGGTGACTTTCGACAGATCAACCAGTACTTCATTGTGGGTGGCGGCATAGCTGCATAGCTGCTGCAACATACTGTCGGTACTGGGGGTGATTTCCCCGCTGAGACACAACGCGTCGTCGAGAGACTCGACCGGTGCAGCTTGTACAACGACGGCAGCTTGCACTTCACTCCAGGAGGGGGGTGACACTTCAAAGCGCACAGCGTAATCCACTGCCAGATCTTCGAACAGCTCTTGCTGGCCAAGCGTCTGATACAACTCCAAGAGCAATAGCCAATGGACCGCCCGGCTCTGGGTGGCGCGGTTGAGATCCTGCAACAGCGCAGTGAGTCGGTCGACGCCGCTGACCTGCAGCTTGCGCTTGGCTTTGCGTGCAGCACTCAGGAGCTTTGCGCACTCGTCGGCCCCGTATTCGTCGACCATTTCAATACGTGAAAAATCGATCCGAACGATCGCTTTCTTGTCGGTTGCGGAAATACTTTCATGCAGGGAGACGGCCGCATTCTTGTTCAGCAAACCAGGTAGCTCCAGACTGGCAGCTTGTTCCTGAGGTGATTTGGATGGCCCGTTGCCATTGGTTTGTTGCCAGACAGGCGGCGAAGATTCAAAGCGAACGGCGTAATCCAGCGCCAATTGTTCGAAGTCTTTTTCGCGGTTCTGGATGCAATACAGATCGAACAGCATGAGCCAGGCGCGACGGTCACCCGTGGCCAACACCTCCTTCAACATGCGCTCGGCCACATCAACCTGATTGCTGGCATAGAGGATGGCCGCTTCGTCCACGGGTGACTGCGGGGCGCCGCTGTTTTCCTCTACCACGATCCCGCTTGCGCCCATTTCCATGGTCAAAAGAGTTTCGGTGGGCCGCGACTCCATAGCGGGCGCAGCCGCCGGCGTATTTTTTTGCGCAGGGTCAGGCGTTTTGTCTTTGCTTTTTCTAAAAAACGGGAGAGCCACGAATAGAGGTTCTTAGATGAGGGAGCCGATGATGGATACTAGCGCTGTCAAGGGTTTGCAGCAACCCGCTGCATTCTACCTGCGATCAGTGACGTTGTTGCGAGGGCAACAACAATAGCAGGGCCTGCCGGCCAGTCGAACAGGGCCGAGGCGCTGAGGCCGGCCGCATAGGCTAGTGCCCCCAAGAGCCAAGCGGTCAGCAGTCCCGTACGGTTCGTCTTCTTGCGTACTGCCAGCGCCGGCAGAATCAGGCTGGCAAATACCAGATAGACGCCGATCAACTGGACCGATGCGGTAATCGCAAGTGCAAATATCAGGTAAAAGCCCAGGCCGCCAAGTCCGGGTGCACCGGGTCGCATTTCGCGCCAGGCCCATAATGCCAGCAGTGTGGCATACAAGATTGCAAGCTGGGCAACCTGCATCGGCGTGGTCCAGAGGATCTGTCCGGTTAGCAGTTCGGACAGGTGCTCCCCACCGTGCGGATCTCCAGACAACAACAGCACGCTGAGGCTGGCCGCGACCACAAAAGTCGAGCCGATCAGTGCTTCCTGAATGTCCGGCCAATGGCGTTCGCAAAATGCCAGCAACGCTGCGCCTGTCAGTGCGGCTGCCGCTGCGGCAAGCTGGGTGGACCAGCCATCCGGCGCGAGGTTAAAGGCATGCGCTGCGATGACCCCCAGTACTGCGATTTGCGCGATAGCCAGGTCCAGGAAAATGATTCCACGCGCCAGCACCCGTCGTCCCAGGGGGACGTGAGTCGACAACACCAGCAAACCGACAAGCAGCGGCCAGCCGAGCAGGCTGGGGTCGAGCACGGCCAGATTCAGGTCAGTAACATTCATGGCGCAGCCTTCAATAGTTGGTCCAGGGTGTCGTCAAACAGACCGAACAGGTCGCTTGCGCGCTCGCTGCCCCCCACGGTGTAGGGCAGCGCGAGCGCGGGAATGCCCGCGCGCTGCGCCAGCCAGTCCGCTGGGCGTGGGCTTTGGTAAGCCGCTCGCAATACCAGCTTCGCCGGCGTTGTCTGAAGTTGCGCCGCCACGCTGGCCAGATAGCCCACCGAGGGTTCAACGCCCGGTTTGGGTTCCAGCGTCGCCAGCGTGCGCATCTCCAGCCAGTTCAGCAGGTAGGAAAACGACTTGTGCTGGACCACGACGGGTAAACCCTTGAGCGGTGCGGCACGTGTTTTCCAGCCGGTCATGGCGGCATGCCATCGAGCAGAAAAACTCACACCCCGAGCGCGGTGCTCAGCCGCATGGGCGGGATCGATCTCGATCAGGCGGGCGGCCAACGCTTCGCTTACGCGCAAGATGTTGCGTGGATCGGTATGGATGTGCGGATTGCCGGATGCGTGGACGTCGCCGTCTGCACGGTCGAGTCGGGTGGGTTTTTCCATCAGGGTGACAAACCGGGTGGCCTCGAAGTAGCCGGGCTGCCCAGGCTGAACGCCAGCGTTTCCGGCATCGCGTAACAGAATGGGAAGCCAGCCGATTTCCAGCTCCGCACCGGTGCAGACCACTAAATCGGCGCGCCGCATCTGGGCAATCAGGCTGGGGCGCGCTTCGATCCGGTGCGGGTCTTGCATGGCGGTGGTTGCGCTGTATACCTTGACGTCGTTGCCGCCGAGTTCATGCGCCAGAGCGGCCCACTCGGGTTCGCAGGCAAAGACGTTCAGCGAGGCATGGGCACTGAGGGGCAATAATAAAATAAAAAGTGCAAGCAATCGTTTCATGTCGTTTCCTTAGAAAGTGTGCGCGCCGTGGCTGCCGAGGCTGTGCACGTATTGCACAAACCACTGGTTTTCGGCGAGACCTTGCATGGACTTGTCTTTTGAGTACTGCAGACGCAAGCGAGAAAACTCGGACGGCGAGTAGTCGAGCATCAACGAATGTCGGATCGGGCTGTAATTTACTGCGTTAAGCGAGGCGTTGTTGCTGCCGAAGTCGACCGAACCCGTGTTCAGCCGGTCGTAACGATAGCCGGTGCGCCAGTGGGGCATGAACTGATATACGCCCTGTGCGTATAACCCTGATTGTTGCGTGCGGTAGGCGCCCTCGGTGCCGTCACATTTCCCAAAGTCGGAGGTGTTGTCCTGGCACAGAAGAGTGCCGCGCTCGTTGCGAAGGAAATATTCGGTCGAAAACTTGAAGCTGCGCTCGCTGGCGTTGCCTTCAGGTGCCCATTTCCAGACTAAGTCCGCCACCCAGGTTTTGCTTTTGCCGGAGAATAAGGTGTTGGCTTCCACGGCGTTCAGGTCGTCGAGGGAGGCCTCGCGGTCACGTGCCTGGGTGTGCAGATAGGAAAGTCCCCCACGCCAGCTGTGAGCGATGCTGACGTCGCCGCCCAGATGGCCGAACAGCGCAACACTGCCCACGCCATTCCGGTTGCGGTCGGTGCCGGGAAAGTTGGCGCCGCGACCGGCTTCGGCGCCAAGTTCCATGAACAAATCAGTCGGGGCCACCCCTTTCAGTTGCACCCCGTCGTTGCCGTAGGCCTCGCCGAAGAGCGCGCGGTACATCAGGGTATTGTCGGCAAAATCCCAGGCGTGCGGATGTTTCTCGTTCTGGTAACCGAGGCCGGACCGAAAGCGTCCGCCCTTGAGTGAAAAACCGTTGCCGAGGCGGGTTGTTTGAAACCAGGCTTCCTCGACTTCGGCTGCTTCGTCTTGCAGGGCCACAATCAGATGTCCCCGGAAGCTGGGGTCGATGCTGGCGGACATCACCAGTTCGGTTCCGTTTAGCGAGAAACCTCGCGTCGGGGTGCTGTCGTGATCGGCGGGCATGAATCCGGTGATACGACGTTTGTCGCCCTTTCCGAGATGGGTATAGCCCCCCTGCAGGATGAGCGAGATATCCGGGTTGAACCGGTTGCCGGCCGATTGCACAGGGGCAGCTTCGGCAGCGGGCAAGGCCACAGGTGCGGCATTTTCAGTTTGTTGCAATCGCGTTTCCAGTGCCTGGATGCGCGCCTCGTAGTTGGATTTCAAGGCCTGTATCTCGGCGCGCAGCGCATTGAGATCCGGGTCGGCAACAGCCGGAAAGGTAGCCGCGAGAGCGGCCACCAGCAAAGTGGTACGTAACATGGTTTAACTCCGTCAATAGCAATGAACGCCGGCGTGACGCGTCAGCGCCGGGAGAGTTCAGGGATTGAGCGGAGTGGGTGGCGCGCGTGCGCAGGCCGGGAGAGGCGCAAGATCGACGCGCAATCGCGCCGTGTAGAGGGCAACGATAGAGTCGCCCGTTGGGGTCGCCAATATGAAGTCGCTGGGGGGTACGCCGCCGCCCAGTTGTGCTTGCGCGACGCAGACCTCGCAGACCTTGTCGTGCAGCGAGGAGTCGTCGGTGTGGAGGTGGGTGAGGGCGTGCGCGAACGCGGTCGCCTGACCCAACATCAGGGCCAATGCAAATAACCAGGGAAGCAGACGACGCGACAACATGGGCGGGATTCTACTTGTTCGGATCAACCGGTGGTACCGGATCGTAGCCATGGGCACAGCCGGGACGGCAGCGTCCGATGCGTTTGGCCGCCAGCCAGCCGCCCTTGAGCGCGCCGTGCTTTTCGATGGCTTCCTTGCCGTATTCCGAACAGGTGGGCAGGTAGCGACACTGGCGGCCCAGCCAGGGCGAAAGCACCAGCTGGTAGCCGCGAATCATGCCGACGAGCAGTTTTTGCGGCAGGTTCATGGTTGCGCCTGCGTATCCGCTGCAACATGGCCGCGCGCCGCCCCGGTAAAGTCGGTTAGCAACTTGGCGACGAATTCGGGGTCGAGATCGCGCACGATGAAGACGAAACGGCTGCGGTGATCGTTGTCCGGCCAGGCCTCGAGCTGAACTTCGGGATACAGCACGTGCTGGATGCCATGCAACACCACTGGCAGCGCTTCGTCCTGCAGATTGACGATCGCCTTGAATCGCAGCAGATTCTCGGCGCGAAACGAGGTGAGCATGTTGAGCGCGGACTGTAAGCCGTAGCGATCAAGCGGCGCGTCGAGCACCACCGAGAATGCCTGGATGCGCGTGTCGTGTAATTCGGTTTGAGGTTTGCCACCAAGCTTGCCGGCGCTGGCGGGCTGATAACGCGCCTGCTTCAGCCAACGCATCACTTCGATCGAATGGGTTTCGGCATTCCAGAGACCCAGATTCTGGATCGCGGCGGGATCAATTTCACCATTCGTTACAGCAATGATATCGGCAGCCGGGTTCAAGGTGGCGAGTCGCTCACGCAGGGCGATGACCACTTCAGCGGGCGCAAGATCGGTCTTGGTCAGCAACAGCTTGTCAGCCACTGCCACCTGTTTGACTGCTTCGAAATGTTCGTCCAGCTGACTCATCCCGAACACGGCATCGACGGTGGTGATGACGCCATCGAGGCGGTAGCGCGCGCGAACCCAGTTGTCGTGCAGCAGGTTGTCGAGCACCGGTACCGGGTCGGCCACGCCGGTGGCTTCGATGATGACGCGTTCGAACGCGGGGATGTCGCCCTTCTGCCGCGCCATCCACAGGTTTTTCAAGGTGGGAGACAGGCTGCCCGAAATCGTGCAGCAGACACAGCCGCCCGAGAGC
>JAGXGP010000132.1 GCA_024636775.1 Hydrogenophilales bacterium | reverse complement strand
TGAGCGTCTCGTGGGCTCGGAGATGTGTATAAGAGACAGGCGTCGAAACGCGCGAGACTGCCATTGTGCTCTCGACCAACAATGGGGTGGTACTCAAGTTTGCTGACCGAATCGAAACCGGTGTGCCTGGCCGACTGGCGTTTTCCGTTGTGCCCGATACCCTGCGTGACAAACCTACGCTGGTCATTTCGCTGATCAATGCAAAAGCAGGGCCTCAAAACCTGGAGTTGTCCTATCTGACGGGCGGCCTGTCCTGGCGTGCTGATTATGTGGCCGAACTGAATGCCGATGATAATCGACTGGATTTGAATGGCTGGGTGACGTTGACCAACCAGAGTGGTGCGGCCTATCCAAATGCCAAGCTGCAGTTGGTGGCGGGTGATCTCAATCGGGTGCGCGATGCACAGCCACTACCGCGTTCGGTGATGACGATGGCAGCCAAGGCCGATACAGCCGAAATGCAGCAGGAGTCGCTGTTCGAATACCACCTCTACACGTTGCAACGCCCGACCACTCTGAAGGAGAACCAGACCAAGCAGGTTGCCCTGATGTCGGCTAACCAAGTACCGGTAAAAAAGGAGTTTCTGCTTGCAGGTGCGGATTATTACTACTCGGGACAGCACGGCGATCTGGGCCAGAAAATGAAAGTCGGGGTGTTCGTCGAGTTCAGCAACAAGGGAGAGGGGCTGGGCATCCCGTTGCCTAAAGGCATCATCCGCATGTACAAGAAAGACAGCCAGGGCAATGCGCAGTTTGTCGGCGAGGATCGTATCGACCATACGCCGAAGAACGAAACCGTACGTCTCAAACTGGGTGATGCATTTGATGTGACTGCGGACAGAAAACAGACGGATTTTCAGAAACTGGCGGGAACCAGTCGCACCAATTATGTGTTTGAGTCGGCGTACGAAATCGTTCTGAAAAATGCCAAGTCGGAAGCTGTGACGGTCACGGTGCGTGAGCCTATGCCGGGCGACTGGAGCATCGTGAGTGAATCACAAGCGCACACCAAGGCCGCGTCAGGCGTCGCCGAATGGCAGGTGAAAGTGCCTGCTGAGGGCAGGACAACGCTCACCTACCGCGTACGCGTCAGGTACTGAGCCCGCGTCGCCGGCGAATGTCGGTGATCAGACCCAGGGTGGATCCGTCGTGCTCGCCAATCGCCCGTACAGAACTCAGCGCCGCGCGAATCGGAGGAGCCAGTTGCTTGCCGAGTTCGACCCCCCATTGGTCGAAACTATTGATTCGCCAGATGACGCCCTGTACAAATACTTTATGTTCATATAGCGCGAGCAGCATGCCCAGCGTGTGTGGATCGAGCTTTTGGTACAGCAGAGTGTTGCTGGGGCGATTGCCTGGGAAAACCTTGTGTGGGGCCAATGCCTTGGCTTCTTTACGGCTCATGCCTTGCGCAATCAATTCGGCTTCGATCACGGCGCGGGATTTGCCTTTCAACAGTGCCTCGGTCTGTGCCAGGCAATTGGCCAGCAGCCATTCGTGCTGATCGGCCAGCGGCGTGTGATTGACAGCCGCAACCATAAAATCGGTTGGAATCAGGCGCGTGCCTTGGTGAATCAATTCAAAAAAAGCGTGCTGCCCGTTGGTGCCGGGCGCACCCCAGACGATGGGGCCGGTGTTGTAGTTGACCAGACGATTGTCGCGGCTGGCATTCTTGCCATTCGACTCCATGTCGAGTTGCTGCAGGAACGGCACCAGCAGGCGTAAGCGCTGATCGTAAGGGAAGATGCCGTAAGTATCGGTCCCCCAAAAATTGGCGTACCAGATACCCAGCATGCCGAGGATGACGGGCATGTTGGCTTCCAGCGGCGCTTCCTTGAAATGGACATCCATCGCATGTGCGCCCGCCAGCAAGGCCTGGAAATTACCCCAGCCGATTTGCAGGGCGATCGACAGGCCTATCGCCGACCACAATGAGTATCGACCGCCGACCCAGTCCCAGAATATGAACATGTTCTCGGGGTCAATGCCGAAGGCCTCGACGGCTTCGGCGTTGGTCGAAAGCGCTACGAAATGCCGGGCCACGGCAGCCGGCGCGCGCAGCGCTGCCAGCAGCCAGGCCTTGGCAGAATTGGCATTGGCCAGCGTTTCCAGGGTGGTAAAGGTTTTCGAAGCGACGATGAACAAGGTCGTTTCGGGGTCGAGGTGCGCCAGTGTGCTGGACAGGTGGGCCGGATCAAGGTTGGAAACAAAATGGACGCGCACGCTTTCCACCGCGTAATGGTCGAGTGCCGCACACACCATCGCCGGGCCCAGATCCGAGCCGCCTATGCCGATGTTCACCACATTGCGAATGGGCTTGCCGGTATGGCCGAGCCAACTGCCGTTGTGGATGGACTCGACAAAGCCCTGCATGCGCTTGAGAACTGCGGCAACTTCGCGTTCGATGTCGACGCCTTCCACAATCAGTGGCGGGCGCACCGGTGCACGCAAGGCCGTGTGCAACACGGCGCGCTGCTCGGTGAAGTTGATGCGCTCGCCGCTAAACATGGCATTGCGCTGCGGCTCCAGTTCGGATTCGCGCGCCAGCTGCATTAACTGTCTCATCGTGTCGGCTGTGACCCGATTTTTAGAATAGTCGAGCAACAGGTTGCCGCAGCGCAGCGAAAGGTGTTCAAAACGATGTGCGTCTTCGCGGAATGCCGAACGCATGTCATACGTACGCATGGCCTTGAAGTGTTGTTCCAGTGTCTTCCAGGCAGGCAGTTCTTTGAGTGGAGTCATGGATGGGCAGGTATCTGGGTTAGTCATACGAAGGTATCATAAGCGCGTTGCGTAAACGCCAACCCGCATTTTCGCAGCGTTTTTTGATGAGAATGGATGAGACAGTATGACGACCGTTACACAAAATACCCTTGTATACATCACCTACTCCATACTTGACGAGCGCGGCATGGTCGTTGAGCAGTACGATATTCCGGTTGGCTATGTCCAGGGCGCCAACAGCGGTATTTTGCCCGCGATCGAATCGGCTGTTGCGGGCCGCAAGGTGGGTGAGCGACTCGAAATCAAACTGACGCCTGAAGAGGGGTATGGCCTGCGCGACGAGAGCCTGGTGTTCACGGACGATATTGATAATGTGCCGCCGCAGTTCCAGCGTCTCGGCGCGGAGGTCATGTTCGAGAATGCATCGGGAGAAACCAAGGTCTTTTACGTTACAGCAATCGAAGACGGCAAACTCACATTGGATGGAAATCCCTCACTGGCCGGGCAAAGTGTGACCTGCCTGGTCAATATCATGGACATGCGCGAGGCCACACCCGAGGAAATCCGTAACGGACGCCCGCTCGATGTTCAAACGGGAACGGTCCACTAGCCTGCGGATAGTTCGGACCATAAAAAAGCCGGGAGCAATCCCGGCTTTTTTTCGACACTAAAAACCAACTACCGACTTACTTGGCAGGGCAAGCCTTGTCACCTGGGATTTTTCCCGGGAGACGCAGGAAGGCTTCAAAGGGACCCATCACGGTCATGGCTTCCACTTTGGGGCCGCTGAACTTGAGGCGTCCAAACATCATGGCCTTCATGGGGCCATATTCGCCAGCACCCATTTCGTCCCAACGCGCCGTGGTGGCATGCATTGTGTAGTCAACCGCATAGTCCATCTTGGCATTTTGAACCGCGCCACCATAAACACATTGGGCTTTGCCGTCCTTGGGTACGATTTTCATCTCGGTCTGCGTCGTTTCACCGCATTCGGTGCGATACAAATGGATGATCTTGTAGCCACGATTTGCATCGTTCTTGATCCATTTGTCAGCCAGGCCGGTGGTCAGGTCGGAATCCTTGTTCCATGCATCGCACGCTTGTGCGGTCCATTCGACTGACATCATTGCTGGTGCGGCATTTGCTGTAGTTGCTAAAAAAGCCAAGGTGGCCAGGGCGATAGATGCGTGTTTCATGTGTGCTCCTCCTTTATGAATAATGGGATAACTGCTTGGTTTTATTATTTACATGGAAAGTGTCATCCGTGCACAACGTTAATTATTGGATAACAGCTTGTCAATGTAGTACTTCTTTTGTACAAGACCCTACAACTAAGTTCCAAACTAAAGTACCAACAGGCTGGCTAATGTACCTATTGATTCAGCTTGAATACGAAAATGGCGTTGAGCGTAAATCGCTGTTGCCTCAACCCCGGGCCGAATCTAATCGACTTGCTTCGATTTGGCATCATACCAATATTATTGGTATGACTGTACTAAGGTTGCCGTGCTTTTTTAAGGTGAGAACGTCAGGCTTTTCTCGACTAACTGAATTCGCTTGGCTAGCCGGGCTCGTTCAGCTATATCGCCTTGAGCCTCGGCCTGCTTTTCCTGCAGTTTTAGGTAGGTCAGTAACGGTTGCCGCCATCCTTGGGACGAAGCCGTTTCGGTTGCAAGGGTTAGCGTGGTCGCATCGGATTCCTGCCGCATGATTAGCAGGCTGGCCTCGAGCAGGCGTGCCAGCGGGTCACTGACCTGGCTTAGCAAAGCCTGTTTTTTCCCGATTGGCGCGCGAACCAGGTCGCGGTGATGGCTGGGTAGGAGGGATGTGTCGGTAATGTCCCAGCGCAAGGTGATGAACTGATAATAAGCGTAGTCTGCGGCTTTTGGCTCGATGCTGGCCAAGTCGGCATATTCGGTACAAGCATCATCGATCAGCATGGCACGTCGAGTGGCACAACGGACCAACCATAAGCGGGCGGTATCGGCTATTCGGCCGGCCCCGCCGGTGGCGGAAACTGCTTGCTGGAAATAACGCTCGGATAGAGTGTTTTCACCCAGCAGGGCATGCTTCTTGTAACGCTCAATGAGATCTGCCGAATCCACTTTCCAGTCGGGTGGTGGAGGTCCGCCGCTGCCGCAGGCAGCGAGCAGAATCAGGCTGGTGATTGCAAGCAGGGTCTTCATGGCAGTTTCACCTCCGGATCATCAGGCGCAAAGGGCCATTTTTTGTTGATCTCGTTGATCATCGCATTGGCCTTGCGTACCGTATCGTCGATCTCAGCGCGGAGTTTGACGATGTCCTGCGTACCTTCCTTGACGTCCGCAGAAATCGCCACTGCATTGGTCATTAGAGCGTCTGCTTTTTTCAGGCTGGATTGCGCATCCGCCAGGATGAGTTTCACTTGGGCCAAGGCCTCGCGTGTTTGCAGGGCCACACCATCCGGAGCGAACAGCCATGTGTCTGCTTTGGCAGCCATGCCGTCCATCTTCAGGGCCAAACTGTCGAGTTTGGTAATAAGCGCTCGGGTTTTTTCAAGTGTGTCGGTGACACCACGGGCTTTTTCCGGGCTGCCCAGAATGGCTTCAAGCATGCCGTATTCACCCGTCATGCGACCGGTCATGGTTTGTAGATTGGCCAGCGTTCCATTGACTTCACCATCCTTGCGGGTGAGGTGTTCAACGTTGACCAGTATCGCCTTGATCCGCTCGACCAGAATCGGGATTTCTTTGGTGACGTCAGATGTGAGCAACAACATCGTGGAGTTTTCAGGCAGTGCAGGGGCATCAAGATTGGGGGAATCGATGCGGATTTTGGCGCCGCCGACAATGGGTTTGTCCAGCGTGAAGGTGCTGTTTTCCTTCAGCCATTTCGAATTGCGTGCCAGCAATTCGGCGTGAATGATGATGCCGCCGTTGTCGTTGAGGCCTAGCGTGGATACGCGGCCAATTTCAATTCCGGAAAAAACCAGCGGTACGCCCGGTGCGACACCATCGGCAGTAGAAGCCGCAAGCTGAAGACGGTAGGTATCCTCGAAAAATCCGCGCGCATGCAGTATGTACAGTACGAATAGCGCCCCAAGCAGCAGGGTGGCAGCAGCGAACAAGCCAACTTTGAAATGCAGTGTTTTCATTCTTGATCGGGTGCCTGGCTGTATAAAAGCTGATTCCAGCTGAAGTCGTAAATTTCCCAGGTGCCGGTTGACTGTGTTTGTTCAGCCAGCTGCCGGATAAAGTCCGGATAGGGCACATCGTAAAGCATGGCGCCGGGGCGGTCGATAACGAGTCGGCTTCGGCCCAGAATGAGTGCCCGTGCCAATTTTGTTACAAAACGTTGCGCAGGGGTCATGTCGGGGTCACGTAATGGGGCAATCCCGGCGTGGCCAAGTCGATCCAGCATTGTCTGTGCCTGTCGTGCCGATTCAGCCGCGTTGAAATGTCGCTGATACAGCGGAATCAGGGCAATGTTGTCGAGTGCCGTTAAATTCGCCCGCAACGGCAGATCGAGCGCAACGCGCGCCACGTCATCGGGCAGTGCGGCGACGGCCGCCATCAGCGCAGCACGGTCGGCAAACGGGGTCAGATGTATTTGAGCGCTAATGACACCACCTCTATCGCCACAATGGCAAAGAACACACGCATCATTCCGCGCAGGACGGAAACCGGGACCATGAAGAGTTTTTTCGGCGTTTCGAGTCCGGCTGTGATCGGGATCAGGGTGACCGCCAGGCCGAACAAGGCGCATTTTGCAATGAGTCCGAACAGGATTATCAAATTGAAAATTTTTGCAAGGATTTGGGTAAAGGCATCAAACCCTGCCATGCTGAGACCATAAATCGACAGATAAGACAGTAGCAGGGCCAGCAGCCCGGCCAGTCCTGCCAGCGTGATGACCGAAACTACGCCACCGATCAGGCGCGGCAGGAACTCGAACTGCATGGGCGGAACCTTGCAATGCGCCAGCGCGTCCAATTCATTGTTCACCTTCATCAGGGCGACTTCAGTGTTGATGGCGCTACCGGACCGCAAGGCAATGAATAACGCGGTCAGGAAGGGCAGCAATTCGAGTACCAGCACGCGGATCGTCATTTCACTGGCGAATGCGGTGAGTCCGAAATCGCGCGCTGTAGTCAAAATGATGGTGATGATGAGCCACGAAATGACCAGTGCATAACCCAGAAAAACGGGCAGAATTTGAACCGCGGTGAAGTACACCTGCTTGATCACGACATCATAAGTGGCGCGGTTCCAGGTGGCGCGATCCAGCAACAGCAGAATCGACCTGAACAGGAAGGCAAAAATGTCGTAGCCGACGGTAAACCAGCCGGTGACTTTGGCACCGAGCGATTCGATGGATGCAACAAGAAAATTCATCGCGGCATCTTAACGCTATAAAAGGGCCTTGCGTTATTACGGACACAGGCCATACAGTTCTGCAATCAGATGGAGAAGACAGGCGATGAAAAAATTCTTGATTCCAGTCAGCGCATTTTTGCTATGCGTATCAGCGGCATCGGCATGGGCATCGCCCGGCACGGTGCTTCGCAACGAGCGGCTATTCAGCCAGCCCACTTCGGGTTCCAAGGTTGAGGCCAACGTTGCCAAAGGCACCAGCGTCAATATTCTTAGCAAAAAGGGGGGCTGGCTGCGCGTCACGGCAGGCCGCAGCACCGGCTGGATCCGCCTGTTGTCGGTACGCGCAGGCGCAGGCGGGACGGGCGGCACCGGCGCTGGAGATGTGTTCGGCGCCGCCACGACCCGGTCCGACCCCAGCCGCGTCGTCGCGGTGGCCGGTTTGCGTGGTTTGAATGACGAAGACCTGAAGCAGGCCAAGTTCAATGCGGACGAACTGGCTCGGCTGGAAGCCGGGACGGTGACGACATCGCAGACCCAGACCTTCGCCAAACAATCCGGTCTGGCATCAGTTAATGTGCCGAGCTTGCCCGAACCTCGGCCCGCCCAATCCTCATCGCCATGGGAGAGCAACTGATGAAAACAAAATTAATGGTATTGGCCATTGCGCTCGCGTCTGTTAGTGGCGTGGCAATGGGGTTTGATTTCGGAAAATTACTGGAAGACCGCCTGAATCAGGAACTGAACAAGGACAAGAAAACGCAACCGGCAACGACTCCGTCCCCGGAAGGCTCGCAAAGCGCCGCTGCATCGCCCCCGACCAGTAAGCAAAAAGTGGATGTTGGTCAACTGGGGTTTGCGCTGTTTGGCGATTACTCGCCCGAAGAGGAAAACCGCATCGGCAAGCAGATTTCGGGCAACCTGCTGGGCGCGGTGCCGCTGGTGCGGGACGACGGACTACAACGCTATGTGAACCTGGTCGGCAACTGGGTCGCGCTGCAAACCGGGCGCAAGAACACCACCTGGCATTTCGGCGTGCTCGATAGCGAGGACATCAACGCTTTTGCCGCACCGGGAGGCTATATTTTCCTGACCAAAGGCCTATATCGGCGTCTCAATAACGAGGCCGAGCTGGCAGGTGTGCTGGGGCATGAAATTGCCCACGTCACCCAGCGGCATCACCTCAAGGTGCTCAAAAAATCCAGCCTGATTGGTGCGCTGGGGCAAGCCGCAAGCAGCAAGGCTAAGAGCAGCGACCAGATGGTGCAGAACCTGATCGGTAACGGCGCTGAAATCATGGCGCGCGGACTCGACAAGGAGGCCGAGTTCGAGGCGGATCGCGTGGGGATTGTGTTTGCCGCCCGCGCCGGCTACGACGTCTGGGGTCTGCCCAATGTGTTGCAGGACATGGCGGCCTTACCTGCCAAGGACAGCCGCACCAGCCTGCTCTACAAAACCCACCCGCATCCGGCCGACCGCCTGGCTGCATTGGGCGAGGCCGTGGACGGACGCCTTGACGGCATCCAGGGTAAAGAACTGGCCAATCGCTTGTACAAAATTCGCTGATGCGATTGCCATCCAAGCTGGCGCAGGCAGCCCTGTCTGCGCTGTTTGTCGGGTTGATTGCAGCGCATGTGGGCGGCCTCATCCACATCGCGCCGATGCAACGTGCCGAGGCTTGGCTATATGACGCCTGGCTCAAGCGCACTGCGCCTATCGGGCCGGATGACCGCATCGCCATTCTCGACATCGACGAAGCCAGTCTGAAAAGCGTGGGGCGTTGGCCGTGGAGCCGCGACACCATGGCCGCGTTGGTCGACAAGTTGCACGATCACTATTATGTCGGCGCACTGGGTTTCGACGTGGTGTTTGCCGAGCCGGATAACAGTTCGGGATTGAACAGTCTCAAGCAGTTGGCAAAAAGTGATCTCGCGGGCAGCCGTGAGTTTCAGATGGCACTGAAACAACTGGCGCCGCGCCTTGATTTCGATGCCCGCTTTGCTCAGGCGCTGGCCGACCGTCCAATTGCCATGGGTTTTTATTTCATTCCGGCAGGCTATGGCGATACCAAATCAGGCAGCTTGCCGCCGCCTTCACTGCCGTTGTCGGTGTTTGATCCGCTACAACCGGGTATGCCGTCCGCCACCGGTTATGGCGCCAACCTGCCCACCTACCAAAGCGTGGCGCAGGGTACAGGCTTCTTCAACATGCGTGCCGATGAAGACGGTACCGCGCGGCAGATGCATCTGGTCGCTCCTTATGGCGACGGGTATTACCCAGCCTTGTCGGCCGCTACCTTGCGCGTGGCGTTCGGTAGCGACCCGCTGATTGCCGGGGTCGAAAAAAGCAGTATTTTGGGCCGCCAATACGCCGCACCGTGGGTCGAAGTCGGCGGCATCCGGGTGCCTTTGAGTGCGGATGGCACCGTGTATGTGCCGTATCGCGCGGGTGCGCCGTTCCCCTACCTGTCGGCCGCGCAGGTGCTGGCAGGCAAGGTACCGCTGGCGCAACTGGAAAACCGCATCGTGTTGCTAGGGTCGACTGCGCCGGGCTTGGCCGACCTGCGCAACACGCCGTTTTCAAATGCTTTCCCGGGCGTGGAAATCCACGCCCACCTCATAGCCGGCATGCTCGACGGCACCACGCGGAGCACGCCGCCGTGGGCGCGGGATGCGCAGCTGGCGGCCGTACTGATTCTGGGTGGGGTGCTGACGTTCGTGTTGCTGCGATTTGGTCCGGTTGTCGGGCTGGCGTCGAGCATCGGCCTGCTGGCGTTGTTGCTGGCGGCTTATGCTGCAGCCTGGTCACGCTTCTGGGTGGTGCCAATGGCGGCGCCGATGCTCACGGTGTTCGGCCTGTATGCGTTCAATACGGCTTATGGCTTTTTCGCCGCGAGCCGCAACAAGCGCCAGATGACCAAGCTGTTCGGCCAGTACGTGCCACCTGAGCTGGCCGCTGAAATGAGCCAGGACCCTGCGCACTACACCATGGATGGCCAATCGCGCGACATGACCGTGTTGTTTTCCGATATCCGCGGCTTTACGAATTTCTCGGAAAATCTGTCGCCGGCCGAACTCTCTGAAGTGCTGAACGCCTACCTGTCGAGCATGACCCACATCGTACAGAACCAGCGCGGCACCATCGACAAATACATCGGCGATGCCATCATGGCATTCTGGAACGCGCCAGTGGACCTCACCGATCACGCCAGCCGCGCGGTGCAAACCGCGCTCGAGATGCAGGCCGCGCTGCCGGATCTCAACAAGGAATTCGCCGCACGCGGCTGGCCCGACGTCAAAATCGGCGTCGGCGTCAACACCGGGCGCATGAGCGTCGGCAACATGGGCTCGGAATTTCGCATGTCTTACACCGTGATGGGCGATGCGGTGAACCTCGGTTCGCGGCTGGAAGGCATCACCAAGCAGTATGGCGTCGGGATCCTGGTCACCCAGACCACCGTTGAGGCCGACCCGGTGCATGTCTTCATGAAAGTCGACGACGTACGCGTCAAAGGTAAAGTCAAACCCGTGGCGATTTATCAGCCGCTGGGCCGCAAAGATGAGCTGTCCGAACAGGCTGTCATGAGCGCACGCGTGTTCGAAGAAGCGTATAAGCGCTACCAGGCGTGTGATTGGGATGGGGCAGAGAAAATATTGAACGAGATGAAAGAAACGACACCCTTTGCCTTGGCCGACATCTACCTTGAACGCATCGCGCATTTCCGCGAAGCCCCGCCGCCCGCAGACTGGGACGGCGTTTTCGTCTACACCACCAAATGAAACTGACCATACTCGGCTGCAGCGGCGGCATCGGCAGTGGGCGCCACACCACGTGTTTCAAGGTCGACGACGATATCCTGATCGATGCCGGCACCGGCATTACCACCTTGAGCCTGGAGCAACTGCTGGCGATTGATCATGTGGTCGTCACCCATGCCCACCTTGATCATGTGCTGGGCCTGCCTTTGTTGCTCGACGCCGTAGGCGAAAAGCGCACCACGCCCGTTGTTATCCATGCGCTGCCCGCAGTGCTCGAAGCGCTGTCCACGCACATGTTCAACTGGCAACTGTGGCCGGATTTCCGCGAAATCCCCAGTGCCGATGCGCCGTGGCTGACATTCGATCCACTGCAGATGAATGAAAAACTTACCCTGGGCGCACGCACTTTTACGCCACTGCCCGTCAACCACGTCGTGCCCGCCTGCGGCATCCAGATCAGCGTGGCTGGTGGCAGCCTGGTGTTCAGCGGCGATACCACCAGTAGCGAGGCCTTTACCGAAGCGCTTGACGCCATCCCGGACCTGCGTCATCTCATCATTGAAACTTCGTTCGAAAACGCCCTCGCGGATGTCGCCCAGGCGTCCAAACATCACTGGCCGGATTCTCTGGCCGAGACCTTGCAGGAATTGAGGGTGCGGCCAGAGGTGTGGATCACGCATTTGAAACCGGGCAATGAGGCGGCGATTATGGAGGAGTTGCGGGCTGCCGCGCCGGACTGGGATTTGAAGGCGTTGGAGCAGGGGCAGGTGATTGAATTGGGGAGTGGGGGAAATGGTGTCTGACGTCATTTACTCACACAAGACGATCATTCAGGCGGCAAAACAACAGACTCAGGAATTGGGCTGCTTTGTGGCGGGTACGCTTGTCCACACCAAAGAAGGTTTGCGGCCTATTGAGCAGATCAAGGTCGGTGATTACGTGCTCTCCAAGCCTGAAAGCGGCAAGGGTGAACCCAGCTATCAGCGGGTGAGCCAGACTTATGAGTATGAGTATGAGGATAAGGCGGTTTATTTTGCGGCTTGGGCGGTGGAAGACCTTGAGGTGCCTCGTCTGCATCCAGTGAATCGCAGCCAAGAGGAAAGTGGCTATATCGTAGTAACGGGCGCACACCCGTTCTGGGTCAGACACGTGACTGCATTAGACGAGGAAAGCCTGCTTGATATCGTTCACGAAGTCAATGCCTGGCTAAGTATCGATGAGATGATAAAGATGGATCAAGATCGTCGAAGTTCGCATGGTGGGATCGGGTTCAATTTTCATGTTGAGTTAGCAGATGGCCGTGTCGCAAGCCTTTGGAAAAAAGAGGCTCTCCTACAACATCGTGAGCCTGATTTAGGTATCGGGTTCAAGCGTGACCCGAGAGCATGGGATCTGCGAGGTACGTCTATCCGCTTTACCAAAGATGGTCCCGTGGCAACACTCGACTGCAACGGATGGTCTTATGTAGAAAACGCCCTCTACGAAGACGATGCAATCGACTACGATTACGATGACAAAGACTCGCTGGTTACCCAATCCATGGGGTTCCTGCCTATGCGTCGCAAAGTCTTCAATATCGAGGTGGAAAACAATCATACCTATTACGTGGGCGAGTCAGGCGTGTGGGTGCACCATTAATTCATTGCAGTTGAACAATGATTTACAGCCAAATAAATAAGGTCACCCATTAGCTGACCAACCGTGAGGCTCACATGCCGCCAACCCGCATCGAAAAAGATTTCCTCGGCACCAAAGAGATTCCCACTGACGCGTATTACGGCGTGCACACGGCGCGGGCGCTGGATAACTTTACGGTGTCGGGCGTGCAGATCAGCCACTTTCCCCGTTTCATCAACGCGCTGGCCATGGTCAAGAAGGCCAGCATGCTGGCGAATCTGGAGTTTGGTTTGCTGCCGCCGGACAAGGCGCAGGCGATAGGGCAGGCGTGCGATGACATCATCGGCGGTCAGCTTCACGAGCACTTTGTAGTGGATCTGATCCAGGGCGGCGCCGGCACGTCGACCAATATGAATGCCAACGAGGTGATCGCGAACCGAGCGCTGGAAATCCTTGGCCACGCCAAAGGCAGCTACAAGCAGCTGCATCCGAACGACCATGTGAACCTGTCGCAGTCGACCAACGACGCCTATCCGACGGCGTTTCGCGTGGGCCTGCTGTTGAGTCATGCCGGGGTGCAGGAAGCGCTCGAACACCTGATCGCGACGTTCGAAGAACGCGCGGTGGCCTTCAAGGACATCTACAAGATCGGCCGCACGCAGTTGCAGGATGCGATTCCGATGACGCTGGGGCAGGAATTCCAGGCGTTTGCCGATACGCTGCGCGAGGAGACGCAGCGCTTTAGCGATCTGGAACGGTTGCTGGGCGAGGTGGGTTTGGGGGGCACCGCGATTGGCACCGGCGTGAATGCACCCAAGGGCTATTCGGCGGTGGTGGTGCGGCACTTGTCCGAGGTCAGCGGGTTTGCGTTGACGACGGCGTCCAACCCGATCGAGGCGACGTCGGACACCGGCATTTATCTCACCTGGTCGAGCGTGCTGCGGCGCACAGCAACGAAGCTGTCGAAGATATGCAACGACCTGCGGCTACTGGCTTCGGGCCCGCGTGCGGGCATCGGCGAGATTCTGCTGCCGCCGGTGCAGGCGGGCTCGTCGATCATGCCGGGCAAGGTCAATCCGGTGATTCCGGAAATGGTGAACCAGGTGGCGTATCAGGTGATCGGCAACGACCTGACGGTGATGATGGCTTGCGAAGGCGGCCAGCTGCAGTTGAACGCGTTTGAGCCGATCATGGTGGCGAACCTGTTCCAGTCGATTGACATCATCAAGCGCGCGATGCGGATTTTGGCCGACCGCTGCGTGGCCGGGATTACGCCCAACCTCGAATCGTGTCAGAAGCACCTCGATTCAACGGTTACGTTGGTGACGCTACTGAATCCGCAGCTGGGGTATGAGGTGGCGGCCGAGCTGGCGATGGAGGCGCTCACCACCAATCGCACGATACGTGAACTGGTGTTGGAACGTGGCCTGATCAGCAGCGAAGCGTATGACACACTGGTGAAAGCGTCGGCCTCGCTGGACTGATTTCATCCAGGCAGAGGCTCGCTTCCGCCACAAAACTGTACGCCTTGTCTTGCACATACTCCTGCTTGCAGAAAAAAAGGGCTCAATCTGAGATGCCCTGATTGTCCGGAACCTTTTAACGGATGATCAAGACGAAGGATGTGTCATATGACACATGGGGGTTATCATCGAATCGTTCGCTCATACTCGCGCCTTGATCACTCCGGCCAATAAAGCCATTTCGCGGGAGGATGCGTAGCGTCTTCCCTGATTACCCAGATTCATTCTCCTAGAGCCATATAAAGCCATACCGATGACTAACGCACAGTGGTTCATGCTCGTTGGCGGGCTGTTGCTTGCCATGGGTCTCACGTACTCCGTCCTGAAACGCTCTCCGGTAACTTCCGCCATTATTTATTTGGCGGTGGGCATACTGGTTGGGCCGACCGTACTCAATTTATTTCATTTCAATCCGCTCAAACAATCGGCGCTGCTGGAGGTGCTGACCGAAATCGCGGTATTGATTTCACTGTTCTCTGCTGGCGTCAAAATGCCGGTTCCATTCAACTTGACGCGCTGGCGCGCGCCGATTTTACTGGCGACGGTTTCCATGACGTTGACCGTCGCATTGGTCGCAGCCTTCGCTTATTACGTGCTGGGTTTACCGTTGGGGGCTGGCGTTTTGCTGGGCGCGATCCTGGCGCCGACAGATCCGGTGCTGGCTACGGATGTGCAAATTCGTCATCCCGGAGACCGTGACCAGTTGCGTTTTACCTTGACCAGCGAAGCCGGCATGAACGATGGCAGCGCCTTCCCCTTCGTCATGCTGGGGCTGGGATTGCTGGGTTTGCACGAACTTGGCGAGTTTGGTATGAACTGGATTGTGGTGGATGTGCTCTGGGCCACCGTGGGCGGGATTGCCACTGGTGTTGGCGCGGGCACTGCATTGGCGTATGTGGGATGGAAGTTGCGTCGTGAGCCACTCAAACACGAATTGCTGGACGATTTTCTGGGTTTGGGGCTGATTGGCGTCGTGTACGGTGTATCGGTGCTATCTCACACTTGGGGGTTTTTGGCGGTGTTTTTCGCAGCCGTCGCATTACGCCAGACCGAAATGAAATTGGCCAAGCGGGCGCTGGATGCCAGCGCAATCGCTGCGCCAAGTGACAGTGTGGTCGGTGAGGAAAGCCCCTTGCCACTGGTCAGCAAAGGCTCGCTGGTGTTCAAGGAGCATCTTGAACGGCTGTCAGAAGTAATCCTGATTCTGCTGGTTGGGGGGTCGCTGTTTCTGGATTCGTGGAGCTGGAAAGCGGTGGGGCTGGCTCTGTTTTTGTTCATGTGGGCCCGCCCGGTCAGTGTTTTCATCAGCTTGATCGGCTCGCGCACATCCTGGCGAATTCAGGGGTTGAGTGCGTGGTTTGGCGTGCGCGGGATCGGCTCGCTTTATTACCTGATGTATGCCATCCAACACGGACTCCCGGAGCCCCTGGCATTGGAATTGATGCAAATGACGTTGATTGTGGTGGCGCTTTCGATCCTGCTTCACGGCACCAGTGTGAAACCCTTGATGGAGCGGTTCTGGCGGCGCGACAAACAGATACACAAGTTGGAACTATAGGTTCACGCTGGACGCCTGGCTTGTTCGGCGTCGCAGGTCTGACTGAACGAATGGCGGCCGTTCAGCTTTCCACTACAAATCCAAACGCCTTGTCGTGCACATACACCAGCTTACAGTGCTCGATGTATTTGGCATCGTGGATGCGTCCGCCTTTGATGTAACCCGTCTCGCCCTGGTTCAGAATCAGCGGTTCGCCATCGGCAACCAGGCCCGTGTTGGTCTTGGTGAAGAATTGCACCGCCATCTTGCCTTCGATCACCACCGTCATGTCGTCGCCCGGATGTGAGTGCGGTGGCTCGGCGCTGCCAGCTTCCCATTGTTCCAGCATCACTTCCACGCCATCAGGGTTGGTGGGGCAGGTGGTGCGCAGGGTGAAGCCAGCAGGGGTGTCAGGGATGCTGATATGGTTGCCCCAAATGGTGCTGGTTGCGGAGGTGGAGAGGGTGGACTGGGACATGAGTAAGTTCCTGTAGGGGTAGACGTTCTATTGAAGCGCTTGTTGCAGGCTGACCTTCTGGGTGGGTCGGAATCAGCCACCGAAGTGAAAAGCAACCGTGATTATAACGACCGGATCCCCTGTAAGCCGACCAATGCATCTCGCATTTCTGTATTCAACTGCGCATTTTGCCTTCTGCTTGAATCAACACCAGGATGAATGTGTCTACAAATACGGATGGGATTCAAGTACCCTTGATTCGTCGGGGGAGGCGTCACGACACGTGTGGCGTTTATTCAAATAATGGGCTTTGCACGATCAATGGCCCGTAAGGTATTCATCACGATTGATGCAGACCGAAGATAAACCACGCAACGGCCTGGCCGGGCTTAAACACTGGCGCTATGACCTCGGCGCTGGGCTGCAGGTGGCCCTGGTATCGCTTCCGCTTTCGCTTGGTATCGCCGTGGCGTCAGGCGCGCCACCGATTACGGGTGTCATCTCCGCCATCATTGCGGGCTTGATCTTTCCTTTTCTGGGCGGCGCCTATGTGACCATCAGCGGCCCGGCAGCAGGACTGGCTCCGGCCTTGCTCGCCGGGATGCTGCTGCTTGGCGGCGGCGATTTGACCGCGGGTTACCCGCTATTACTGGTGGCTATTTGCCTCACGGGGCTGGTGCAGATTGTGCTCAGCATGGTCAATGCCGGGCGCTTTGCGATTTTTCTGCCGGTCACCGTGGTCGAAGCCATGCTTGCCGCCATCGGCATCATGATCATTGTCAAACAGATACCGCCGTTGTTGGGGGATCTGGCGCCGCTCTCCAAGGATATGCTCGGCGCCATACTCAAACTTCCGGACAGTTTGATGCGCATCGAAGCGCCGGTGATGGCGACCGGCCTGATATGCCTGTTCCTGATGTTTTTTCTCAACTACACGACAAAGCCGTGGCTGAAGCGTGTGCCTGCGGCTTTGGTCGTGGCGGTGGTGGGGATTGCGCTGGGTTACGCCTTTAATCTGGAGGCCAGGTTTCTGATCAGCATGCCGGATGACATCCTGCAGGGCGGCATCACGCCGCCGGCCTTCGATGCCGTATGGCAGCGCCCCGAATTGTGGGGTGGCATCCTGCTGATTGTTATTACGCTGACGCTGATCGATGGCATCGAATCGCTGGCGACCATCGCCGCGGTCGACAAGATCGATCCCTATCAGCGTAAATCCCAGGCCAACACCACGCTGCGCGCGATGGGCATTTCGAACATGCTATCCAGCTTTTTTGGCGGGTTGACCATCATCCCCGGCGGCGTAAAAAGTCGTGTCAACATCGACGCCGGCGGCCGCACGCTGTGGGCCAATTTTTACAATGCCATCTTCCTGATCCTGTTCTTGTTCCTGGCCAAGGACCTGATCAGTCGCGTGCCGCTTGCCGCCATCGGTGCGATTCTGATTTATGTTGGCTGGCGCTTGTGCGAGTACCGCGTGTTCCAGAAAACCTATGCCATAGGTCGTGATCAGATCGTTATCTTTCTGATTACGGTTGTGGCGGTTCTGGCAACGGATCTGCTCTACGGCATTCTGATCGGCATTGCATCGGAAATTGCCATGCTGGTTTATCTACTCAGCCCGTCCATTCGTACGGTGCTGACCGGTCGCCTGACTTACTCGCAGTCGCTCGTGCATTTGCAGCGCAACCTGTTTGATCTGTTCCGCAGTCCGGTCATCAAGTTTAAGCAGGAAGCGCACAACGGATTGCCGCATTATCAGATCACGCTCGGCTCGGTGGTTTGCTTCAACCTGTTGCCGCTGGACAAACTGCTGCAATCGCTGCCGCGGGATTGCACGATTACCCTGGTGGCCAGTGAGTCCGGGCATATCATCGACCACACCGCGATGGAGTATCTGCACCAGTTTGAGGAAGAATGCTTGCGTGATGGCCGTACGTTCCGGCTTGTTGGACTGGAAAACTACTATCAGTTCATGCCGCATTCGCTGTCGGCTCGTATGCATGACGCAAAGCTGGTAAAGGAAAAAGTCCGCCTCTCTGATCGTGCGCAATTGATGGCGACTATCGCAGCGGGGCATCATCTCAAATTCAACGAATCGACGGCGGGTACGCTCAACCTGCACAACTTCATTTACCTGCGTCGTGGCGACATGCGCCAGGAGAACAATGTCATGACTGGCGACTACGCCGGTTGTCATGTCAAACTGTTTGACTACAGTCACACGGCTGCGCCCGATTATTATTCCGAGCATCGCCATACCGTCATCATCCTGCGCCCACTCGTTGTGACAATGGCCTTGCCGGAACTGGTATTGACGCCGGGAAACTACCTGGAGCGCTATCTGGTGGGTTTTGATGAAGTCGACGTGCCGGAGGTTACGGCAGGGCTGCGCGAACATCGGCTTTATACCCACTCGGACAACCCAAATGCATTGGGAATGATCAGGAAATTGCTGGCCTTGCTGGATCGGCATCCAGGTATCTATATCGAGATACACGATGGGGCATTGCTTGCGTTCTGCCCCGATCGTGATTTGGAAACAGCCGAAGGAATTGAGGCGTTGTTTGAGCTGGTTAATCTGCTATGCCATGCAGAGCCATGACGGCGCAGGGGCTCTGCCTTGCGGCATGCGCAGACAGGCGGTCTGTCGGCAGGACGACGATTAGGGCAAAGCGGAACAAATTGAAGTGATTCTTCAGTTCTTGCGTGTTTTTTCATCGTACGCGACATGCTGCATACGATGAAATAACCTCAAGCGCGACCCTGAAATTGTTGCTCGAGTTGCTTGAGTTCGGCTGCCGCTTCGGTGAAATCGTCCTTTCTTACACTCGCTTCAATCTGTGCAGCACGATCCTGAATGTTCTTCGCCATGACGCTGGCCGCGGCGCCTCTTAGGGCATGAGTTTCCTTGAGGCACAATTGCTTGTCTCGCTTCTCTATGCCGTTCTTCAATACCGACAGACTCGCTTCTGTCGTACTGATGAAAATAGCGGCCAGATCATTTACCAGGCTGGGGTTGCCTGGGTAGCGTGCTTGTAGGGCGGGCAGGTCGAGTAAGGGGATTCGATTGGGCACTGGCCCGATAGCTGGCAGGCGTTGAGCCAGCAAGGCTGCGAGTGCAGACTCGGAGTAAGGCTTGCTGAGGTAGTCGTTTGCACCGGCTTCAAGACAGGCTTCACGAAAGCCAGCGTTGGCGTTGGCAGTCAGTGCGATGATAGGAATATGCTGGATGTCGGTCGGCAGTTTGCGGATCCGTCGGGTGGCCTCCAGACCATCCATTTCCGGCATTTGCCAATCCATCAGAACGAGATCGAACGTTTCTGAATTCAGCATTTCAAGTGCCTGGGAACCGCTGGTGGCGATGGCATGCTGCAACCCCATTTCACGCAGTTGATGGGCCAGGACCTTCTGGTTGACTGGGTGGTCTTCAACAACCAGGATCCGGCCCTGAAGTTGAACCACCGACTGGCTAGGCAGTTCAGCCAGCGGCAAGGTGGTGACGGGGAGGCTCAGCGCAAGGGTAAAACAGCTGCCTTTATCAGGTGTGCTCTCTACCGTAAGCTGCCCTCCCATCAACCCTGCAAGTTGATGGCTGACGGCCAGGCCGAGTCCAGTACCCCCATAGCGTCGCGTGGTTGAAGTGTCGGCCTGAGAGAAAGCCTGAAACAAACGCGCCTGTGTTTCGCTGCTTATGCCGATGCCGCTGTCGTACACGCTAAACCGACACTGGGATTCATTATTCACGGTGTCAAACGACAGGTGCAACTCAACTTTTCCCTGATGCGTGAACTTGATGGCGTTGTCGACCAGGTTGAGCAGGATTTGGCGGATGCGCGTGGGGTCGCCTAAGAGCGCGTCTGGCGGTGTGCTGGACAAGACCAGATCCAGTATCAGGTCTTTTTCAAGTGCGCGCGCCCGAAACAGGGCCACGACACTTTGCGCTAACCTTTCCGGCGAGAAGGGGACCGCTTCGACCACCATTTTCCCGGCCTCGATTTTCGAGAAATCGAGGATGTCGTTGATGATCGTGAGCAGGCTTTCAGCGGAGCTTTTCAGCGTGGTGATGTATTCGCGCTGACGACCATCGAGCGGCGTTTTCAACAACAGTCCGCTCATCCCCAGAATGCCGTGCATCGGCGTGCGGATTTCGTGGCTGACATTGGCGACGAACTCAGACTTTGCCCGCGCCATCTGTAATGCGGCTTCGCGTGCGGCTTCTTTGGCCGCTTCGGCGGCGCGGCGTTCCGAAACGTCACGCATGATCGCCTGGATCACGGGTTTGCCTTCCAGTTGCATGGCGTGCATGGCAATCTCGGCCATGAAGAGCGAACCGTCCTGGCGTTTTCCATGCCAGTCCATGATGGCATGCCCCTCTCTGCGGGCCAGCGCGATGGCACGATTAGCATGGTCCATCGCACTGACGCCGTTGGCCTGGGTTGAGGTGCCGAGTGTCGAGATGGGCGTGCGCAGAAAATCCTCTACCGAATCCATGCCAAATAGTGACAACGTCGCTGAGTTGCAATCGGTAAAGCCGGTCTCGTCGAGGATGACAACGGCGTCGGAGTTGGTCTCGAACAGGGTGTGATACTTATGCTTCTGGATTTCGATCTGGCGTGTTTGGGTCAACATGCGGCGGCTGACCAATACCGCCACAACGGTAGCCAGCAGTGTGGCGAAGACGCTCAGTAGCAGCATCAAGTTACGGGTGGCCTGATAGGCGGTAAACGTTTTCCCGAGCGCTTCTTCGTTGTCTTCGCGTTGCAAGCGGGTCATGTTATCGAGCGCTTCGACCAAACGATTTTGAGAGGGAATGGCCTCTTCCTGCAACTGGGTCAGCGCACCATAATTGTTTTCGTCGAGTGCGGCTTCCACTACGCTGAACATGATGGGTTGGTTGCTGAAGGTGATAGCGTCCAGCTGAGCCATCAATCGTTTCTCGTCTGCTGTGTTGAGCATGGTCAACAGCTGTCCACGGTCCTTGGCGTAGCGTTCGCCATACTCCAGAAACTGAAGAAACAAGGTGTCTTTTTCCCAGGGGTCGATCGAGACCACGATGTTGTGCATCAGCAGGGCGCGATCGCGCAGGGTGTCGCGCATCCGCGAGGCCAGACGGGTTTTTACGTTGTTGACCGCCACCACGTGTTCCAGCTCGTCATTCAGGTGCGCCATCTGGGTGACACCCAGGCCGATCACCGCGAGCATCAGCATCAGTGCGGCCGTGAAGCCGAACCCTACGTTGAACAGCAAACCGCGTAACGGAGATGGCAGCATGAGACGGGAATTTATTCGCGACGGAACGCTACGACGTGATCGACTGCGAGCTTGATGCCGATTCTTTCGCCGATGGCGTGATTGTGATGGGATGGCACCAGCGACAGTGCACGCTGACCGCTCGGCAGCTTGAGCGTGTAGAGAAACTCGGCGCCGCGGAAGGCCTTGTTCTCGACCTCGGCCAGCATCAGGCTGTCGTCGTCGTGAATGATGTCGTCGGGTCGCAGCAGCACATCGACATGGCAACTGCGGACGCACTCGCCGCAGCCGCTGGCACCACATTCAACCGGGATGACCCCGTTGAGCACGCCGAGTTCGATTTCCACCTGATGGTCGTTAATGACATTACCCGTGACCAGTGCGCCCTGGCCAACGAAATCAGCTACAAACCGGTTGGTGGGCTTGTGATACAGGTTGTAAGGCGTGTCCCATTGCTGGATGCGGCCTTCGTGCATGACGCCGACCCAGTCGGCTAGCGCAAAGGCTTCGTTCTGGTCGTGGGTGACGATGAGTGCGGTGGTGGCTTCGCGCTTGAGGATGTCGCGCACTTCGATCGATAGCCGTTCGCGCAATTCCACGTCAAGATTGGAGAAAGGCTCGTCCATCAGGATCAAGCGTGGACGCGGCGCCAACGCACGCGCCAATGCCACACGCTGTTGCTGCCCCCCCGAAAGCTGATGCGGAAACTGCTCAGCGTGACCGGACAGGCCAACCAGGATCAGCAGCTCGTCGATACGCGCCTGCCGCGCGGCTTTGGATTCACTGCGCAGACCGAAGCCGACATTGGCCGACACGGTCATGTGCGGGAACAGCGCGTAATCTTGAAACACCATGCCGACGCGGCGTTTTTCGGCAGCCAGCATCCAGTTGGGCAGGCTGACGACTTCACCCCCGATGCGAATTTCGCCGGTCTGGATGGGTTCAAATCCGGAAATGCAACGCAGCGCCGTGGTCTTGCCACAACCCGACGGACCCAGCAGGCAGCCGATTGCCCCTTCTGGCAGGGAAAAGGACAGGTCGGCAATAATTTGTCGTGTGCCGTACGACTGCGAAACGGAATTGAGGATCAGTTCAGCCATGGGTCTCGTTTTGCGAATGCGCTCCGCGCCAGGTCAGCAAGATGATGGGAATGATACCGGCAATGACTATGGCAAGCGAAGGCAGCGCGGCACGCTCCCATTCACCCTCCGAGGTCATCTCGAAAACCCGGACGGCCAACGTGTCCCAGCCGAACGGGCGCGTCATCAGGGTGATCGGCATTTCTTTCATGATGTCGACAAAGGCGAATGCCGCCGCCGTGAACAGGCTGGCGCGCAGCATCGGCAGGTGGACGCGGGTCAGCAGGCCGGCCGCGCCGGTTCCGAGATTGCGCGCGGCTTCATCGACGTTGCGGGTAATGCGGTGCAGGCCGCTCTCGATGGGGCCGAAGCCCACTGCAAGAAAACGTACCAGATAGGCCAGCAGCATCACCAGCAGCGTGCCTTTGAGCACTTCGTGGCCTTCGAAACCGAACCAGTCTCGTCCGGTGTCGATCAGCCAGTTGTCCAGCCATGCCACCGGAATGAACAGTCCTACCGCCAGCACCGCGCCGGGGAACGCGTAGCCGATGGTAGCCAGGCGTTGCGTCCACATCATGGTTTTGCTGGGGCGCTGGCGTCCGGCGTAGGCGAGCAACAGCGACACCCCAACCACGATCAGCGCGCCCATTCCGGCCAGCAGCAGGGAATGCCAGGCGAAAGCCCAGTAGCGGCTATCGAGATCGTCGGCCATGACATCGCGCGCCCACAGTGCAAGCTGGGTGACCGGAATGATGAAGGCGATGGCTAAAACGGTACTGGCGTAGAGAAAAGAGAGTGCGGCCATGGCGGGCGATAACTTGATCCGACGTGAAGCGGCACTGCGCCCCACCGCGCCATAGCGCATTTTGGCGCGCGAGCGTTGCTCGAAAACCACCGCGACCAGCACGAACAGGATCAGGATCGAGGCGAGCTGCGCCGCGGCAGGCAGGGAGAACAGGCTGTACCAAGCCTTGTAGATGGCTGTGGTGAAAGTGTCATAGTTGAAGATGGCCATGGTGCCGAAATCGGCCAGGGTTTCCATCAATGCCAGCATCAGGCCGGCAGCGATCCAGGGCCGCGCCATCGGCAAGGCCACCCGGAAGAAGCCTTGGGTCCGTGATAGTCCAAGCGATTGCGCCGCTTCCAGTGCGATTGCACCCTGGGTGGAGAA
>JAGXGP010000131.1 GCA_024636775.1 Hydrogenophilales bacterium | reverse complement strand
TAACCGGCGGCACAAAAGAGAGGTCGAAGACGATGGGGCTGTGAGAACAGTCCCGAGGCACGGCGGCAAAAGAAGCCTGACCTGCCCACTGCTGTATGCACAACTCTGCGGAGTATATCAGAAAATGCTGGTATAGCTACGTCATTCGACTTTATTTCAGGCTGGGTGATACAACTTGTGGTACAAACCGCCGCGATCGATCAACGCCTTGTGGTCACCCTCCTCCACCACGCGGCCATTCTCGAACACCAAAATGCGGTCGGCTTGCTTCACCGCCGACAGGCGATGCGCAATGATCAGCGTGGTGCGGCCGTCCAGAAAACCGCTCAAGGCCTGGTGCAGCAGCCGTTCGGTGGCGGTGTCGAGCGCCGAGGTGGCCTCGTCGAGAATGACGATGCGGGGATTGGCCACGATCATGCGCGCGATCGCCAGACGCTGCCGCTGCCCACCGGAAAGCCGCACCCCCTGCCGCCCCACTTCGGTATCGAGTCCGTGCGGCAGCGCGGCGATGGCATCCTTCAGCTGGGCAATTGCCAGCGCCTGCCACAACGTGGCGTCATCAGCCTCGCGCCCCAGCGTCAGGTTGGCGCGCACGCTGTCGTTGAACAACACCGGGTGCTGCAGTACCACGCCAACATGTTCACGCACGGCTTCCCAGCCAACTTCACTGACCGGAACGCCACCATACTGAATCTGCCCGGATTTGACCGGATACAGGCCCAACAAGGCCTGCACCAAGGTTGACTTGCCGCCACCCGAGGCGCCTACCAGCGCCACTTTTTCGCCGGCTGCCACCTCGAGGCTGACATCGTCCAGCACCGTTTCGCCATCGCCATAAGCGAAGCTGACATGGTCGAGCGCAAGGCCGACCGTGAATTGGCCGGCAAAGGGATCGCGCAGTGCCGGATGCTGCGGCTCGCTGTGCAGGCCGAGAAGTGCATTGATCCGCCCCAGCGCAGCATTGGCGGCGTACCAGCCGTACTGCATGTTCACGAGTTCCTGCACCGGCGTCATCATGAACCACAGGTAACCGAACACAGCCAGCATCTCGCCGATGCTGAGGTCGGAAAACACCACCATCAGCATCGCCCCGGCGCGAAAGGCATCGAAACCAATCAAAAACACGAAAAAGGAAACCCGGCTCATCGCGTCCGACTTCCAGGCGAACGCCGCCGCGTGCTTGCGAATGTCGCCGGCCTTTGCCGTCACCCGCGCCAGGTAATGCTTTTCGCGGTTCATCGCGCGGATCTGCGTCAGCGCATCCAGGGTTTCGGAAAGGGCATCCTGAAACACCTCGAAGGCACGGTTTTCGTACTTCTTTAAGTCTTTAACCCGCTTGCCCAGGCGGGTTGAAAACAGGATCACCACCGGGTTCAGCAACAGGATGAACAGCGCCAGCTGCCAGTGCATCCAGAACAACACACCCGCCACGCCAACCAGCGTCAGCACCGACACCACAAGGCCCGACACCGACGCGCCGAGAAAACTGTCGATGGCGTTTAGATCGGTCACAAAATGCGAGGTCACCCGGCCGGCGCCCACCGTTTCGAAAGCCGACAGCGCGATGCGCGACAGCCGGGAGAGCATGCGCACCCGGATCCGATACACCACCTCCTTGGCCATCAGCGAGAACGCGCGCCCCTGCCACACGTTGAGCAGGATCGCCGTCAGCCGGAGCACCACCGTCAGTAATAGCGCGGCGCCAATGAACAGGACCGGGCCATGCCACGCTGCCGGAAACCACGCGCCGATGACCGCCACCAGCTTGCCCGGATGATGCAGCAACACCTCATCCACCATCAACGGAAGCAACAGGGGCACCGGCACCGCCGCCGCCACGGCCAGAATCGCGATGAAGTTGGCCTGCAACAACTGTCTGCGATGGGTTTTGAACTCGTCTCCGAGGGAGCGCCAGGTCAACATGACGTGCTATTTTCCAATGCAGAACTTGCTGAATATTTCACCCAGCAAATCGTCAGCAGTGAATTCTCCCGTTATTTCAGACAATGCCGCCTGCGCCAACCGTAACTCCTCTGCAAATAACTCGAGCTGAGATGCCAATTGGCGCGCCGCCATTAAATGATCGGCGCCACGTGCCAGGGCATCCAGATGACGTGCCCGTGCCATGAACGCCCCTTCTCCCGCAGCCTGCCAACCTGCCGACTCGAGCAACTTGTCCCGCAGCAATTCAACACCGTCCCCGGTCTTGGCCGACAACCATATTTCGTTGCCCTGCGCTCGCGGCACCTCTTCAGTCATGTCTATCTTGTTGTGGATGGTCAGCCGAGTCACCTCGGGGAGACGTTGCAGTATCGTCGCTTCGCTTACGCTCAGGCCGTGCGCGGCATCCACCAGCAATAACGCCACATCGGCTTTTTCCACTGCGGCCCAGGTGCGGGCAATACCAATTTTTTCGACGGGATCTTCGGTTTCGCGCAAACCGGCGGTATCAATGATGTGCAGCGGCACCCCCTGAATCTGGATCGCCTCGCGTACCGTATCGCGTGTGGTGCCGGCAATCTCGGTCACGATTGCCGCCTCGAATCCGGCCAGTTGATTCAGCAGGCTCGATTTACCCACATTCGGCTGGCCGATCAGCACCACCGTCAGGCCTTCACGCAGCAACGCACCCTGTCTCGCCTGCGCACGGACCGCCTGCAAGCTGGCATCAATTCGATCAAGCCGGCCAAACGCGTCAGCCTGCTGCAGAAAATCGATTTCTTCTTCGGGAAAGTCCAGCGTCGCTTCAACCAGCATGCGCAGGCGCGTCAAGGCTTCCACCAGTTCGGCAATGCGCGCCGAAAACGCGCCGGATAGCGACCGCACCGCCGAGCGCGCGGCCTTACTCGAAGCGGCATCAATCACATCGGCCACCGCTTCAGCCTGCGCCAAATCCAGTTTGCCATTGAGATAGGCGCGGCGGGTGAACTCGCCGGGTTCGGCCAGCCGTGCGCCGAGCTCGACACAGCGTTGCAAAACAAGGTTGAGCACCACCGGACCGCCGTGCCCTTGCAACTCCAGCACTTGTTCGCCCGTGTATGAATGGGGCGCCACGAAATGGAGGGCAATCCCTTCATCGAGCACTTCGCCATTTCCATCTAAAAACCGACTAAACGTCGCATGGCGCGCTTCGGGCACCCGTCCGAGTATCGCAATGGCCAGTGGTGAAATATCAGCGCCGGATACCCGGATCACCCCCACACCACCGCGCCCCGGCGCTGTAGCAATGGCGGCAATCAGGTCTGGGGAACGGCTCAGGGCTAGACTCATACAAAAAGGGTTGTATGCTGTGGTCACAGCAGCGCAAGGGTAAAAGAGTATCAACAGGCATTGTAGCGTGGTCCCGCAGCGGGCCATGACCAAAGAAGCGACACCAGGAAGCTAAATTTATGCGTTCACTTCGCCGTAATTCTTTATCCATGCGCCCAGTCCTGCATCCACGTCCTTCCTAGACCTCCCCCCAATCAACCTATGCATGAACCGCACGCGGCAACACGCCCTGTTTTACTGCCAGCGGTGCTTCAGGTGGAAGGCGAGGCACCCTGCTTTGGGACCATCGCAAGCCTGACCGAGCAAGGCCTGGCGTTTAATTGTCAGTCCGCCACGCTGGCGCCGCACAGTGTGGGCCACACCGCCAAACTGGATTTCGACCTGCAGGGCCAACATCACACCAGTACCGGGCTCATCGTGCACGTGCAAGATAAGCGCGTCCTGCTTTCGCTACGCGATGCATCAGCGCGGGTCCATGCCGCCCTACTTTCTATCAGCCAGGACAGCGTGCCTAGCCGGGCGACCCGCTTGTCGACCATGCAGACACAACAAGCCTGCCACAATCAATTCATGCGCTTCATGAAAGACGTGGTGGACGCGTACTACTTGTTGTTACCCAAAGAAATTAAGCGCCACCTCGACCAAAAGAAAAACCTGGAAGGCTTACCCGAACTCACCCGATTGCAAAACGCAATGGGCGAACTGCGGCCGCGGCTCATACGGAGTTTCACTGTCGCCTTCCCGATGTATCCGGAGCAGTTGAATAGCCCCCTGTTTGAGACGTCTTCGCAGCCGATCGACCCGGCCGACATGGAAAGAGTGGACGAATGGATACGTCGCACCGCCATCGCACAGCGCGTCATGGAGCCGCTCAAGCCGCTGACCGAGGAGTTGAGCCATCTCTACCGTGACCTGCTTGGGGGTGATTCCCCCTTTCACCTGGACGCCGTACTTCAGCTTCAGGCAAGACTGATCTCGCCCCTTAAACTCAGCCTGGATGGGCGCGTGCTTTGCTACGAAGTGATGGGGCAAGCCTTCCTGGAGCACGCGTCCGCGCTCTATCAGGAATTGCTGCGTACCGTGCGTGACACCCCATCCGAAAACGTCCAGCAAACCAGCCAGCACCTTAGTCTGGAGCAGTGGCTGAGTTTGTCCGCCTCTGGCTCTGGCTCTGGCTCTGGCTCTGGCGGACCGATGGCCTCGACCGACCCTGGGCAAATCAGCGCGCTTGCTGCTTTGCTGGCCCGACTGACTGACAGCCCGGGTGAAATGGACGGGGAAATGCCTGCGCTACCTGAAGCGATCCCGGGTACAGACGCTTCTACCCAATTATTAATCCCGGGGTTGCTCGCCCGCGACCGCATCTTCAGCCGGTTTCTACCAGCAGAATCAGGACCCAACACAACGCATGGTCGGACACTAGAGAGTCTGGCCTTGCTCGAACCTGGGTCGCTAAGCATGACTGCCCCGGTACTGGGCGGCCTCTCCGATCTGGATAACGCGGCCTTGCAGGGGCTTC
The DNA here is from genome assembly GCA_024636775.1 of Hydrogenophilales bacterium. Taxonomy (GTDB): domain Bacteria; phylum Pseudomonadota; class Gammaproteobacteria; order Burkholderiales; family Thiobacillaceae; genus Thiobacillus. The sequence continues at coordinate 3,545 of JAGXGP010000131.1, read as the reverse complement.
ACGCCCTCATGCAGCAACAAGCACCTATCGAGCTTGCGCCTGAACGACTGGCCCAAGGCTCACAAGTTCGCGCCCTCATGCTGCAGGCCCAAGGTTTGTTGCTGGAATACACCCTCAACGGGCTCACCTACCAAACCCGGCCCGACCACCCAGCCTGGACGCTGATCAATGCGCTTGATGCGCTACATCAGGGCGCAGATAACCGAGGCCAATTCCTTGACCCCGCCCTCCACCATGCGGTCAGCCTGACCATGCAGTGGCTGCTGGGGCAGGAAAATGTCGACGCCGCACTCGAGCAAGTGATCGCACTGCTGGTCAAAATCAATACGCAACTCCGGGCGGATCGCCAGTTACGGCGCGAACAACATCTGCTATCGCTTGGCACACTGACGTCCCATGACGCCCCAGTCAGCACCGGGTGGTGCATCGTTAAACGCGACAATGACGCCATTCCTTATGAGGTCGTGGGTAAACACGACCATACTTGGGCCCTGCTGGATCGGTCGGCCACTCACCTGCTCGACATCCCGGAACAGCAGTTCCTGCAGGAAATCGACAGCGGTCAAATCGAGGAGACAGAAAGCTTTGATGGGCCCTTCTTTGAACGAATAGCTGACGCCACCCTCACTTCCAGCCTGCATGCCGTCCATGCATACACCTGGCAGGACCCCGCCAGCGGCTGCCTCAAGCGCAATGCCCTGATGGACGAACTCGAGCGCCGGCTTCTCCACCCGGTAACCGAGCCGCCAACCTTCTGCGCTCTGATTGAAATCCCCACCATGCGACCCGGTCGGTCTTCCTTGCCCGGCGACGAACTGGCAGTGCTGCAGAAACGTACCGGCGAACTCTTGCTCGGTGCGCTGAAAGGCGGCGAACACTGCGGCCGCCTCAGCGATGTGTCTTTCATGATGGTGTTTTCACCGCAGGAATCGGATCAGCTGGCGACCCGGTTATCTCAACTTAAGACCGATACTGAGGCACTGCACCCAGTATGGAAAATGATCGGTGCTGTTGTACCTCTGGCCGATAGCGAAGCCCATCAAACCCCCTCAAACACCTTGCGTCGCGCCAACCTCGCCTGCACCCCTCTTCGGGCTGAAGCAGGGTTTGATCTGTCCTGCTTACGCGATGTGCTGCCACCAACCAACCGGATTGACCCCCTGCCATTTTCCGCGCTTTATTTGCGCTGCCAGAAAATCGCTTCCTGCGTGGACGGCGCGCCCTCACATTATGAAATTCTGCTTGGCGTCAACGAAGACCTGGTCCCCCACCACACTACCCAAAGCTTTGTAGTGATGGCTGAGCAAACGGGCCACGTCAACGACCTCGACAACTGGGTGTTGCAGTCGGTACTCGAATGGATGGACGGCAACGCGGCCGGTATCGAGCAACTAAGCGGCCTGTCAGTTAATCTCTCGGGAAACAGCCTGACCTGCACGGACCATATTGATGCGATGGTTACCCTGCTTTCCCGCTATCCTCATCTCACCCACAAGCTCATTCTGGAAGTCACCGAAACGGCCGCGATCGACAATCTGGATTTGGCGGTGCGTTCTCTGCGCAAATTGCGCAAACTGGGGTGCCGTGTGGCGCTGGACGATTTCGGAAGCGGATACAGTTCCTACGGCTATGTGCGGAGCTTGCCGTTGGACTATTTGAAGATTGACGGCACGTATATCCGCAACCTGCTGAACGACAAGACCGACCAGGCACTCACTGCCTCCATGGTCGATGTCGCCCACGCGCTGGGACTCAAGGTAATTGCCGAGTATGTAGACAGCGAGGCCGTCTACTCCTGGCTTAAAGACATCGGGGTGGATTACGTTCAGGGCTATTGGATTCATAAGCCCGAACGGCTTGACGGCCTTGTTCTAGGCTGAACTGAACCGCTCAGCCTTATTTCGCTGGGCTGCCTTCCACCTGCTTGTTAATCATCCACTGCTGCGCAATCGACAGAATGTTGTTGACCACCCAGTACAACACCAGGCCAGCCGGGAAGAACACGAACATCACAGTAAATGCCACCGGCATGATCATCATGATTTTGGCCTGCATCGGATCCATCGGCTGCGGATTGAGCTTCACCTGCAAAATCGAGGTGACGCCCATGATGACCGGTAGGATGAACCACGGATCGGGTGCAGTCAGATCAGTAATCCAGCCCAACCACGGTGCTCCACGCATTTCGACAGCGGCAAGCAACACCCAATACAGCGCAATAAACACCGGAATCTGGATCAGGATAGGTAAACAGCCACCTAGCGGATTGATTTTCTCGGTTTTGTACATCTCCGCCATCGCTTGGTGCAGCTTGGCGCGGTCATCGCCAAAGGACTCCTTTAGCTGCTGCAACCGCGGCGTCAGCTTCTTCATCTTGGCCATCGACTTGTAGCCTGCTGCCGACAACGGATACAGCGCAATCTTGAGGAGAAGGGTCAGGATGATGATGGCCCAACCCCAGTTTCCAACCAGTCGCTCAATTTTGTCCAGTGCCCAGAAAATCGGATAGGCCAGCGGTGTCAGCCAGCCATAATCACGTGCGAGTTCCAGCCCAGGCGCGGTAATTTCCAGTACGTTTTGAGTCTGTGGCCCGGCATACAACGGCACGGTAAAGGTCTTTTGCAAGCCGGGTGCAAGGGTCCCCTCAGCCAGAATCACCCCAGCCGAATATAGGCCATCGCCCAGCGCACGCGTGTAATACTCACGCTTCACGTTGCCCTCAGGCAGCCAGGCCGAAACAAAATGGTGCTGAACCAGACCCATCCAGCCGTTATCGGCTGTTTTCTCGAATTCTCCCTTGCCTTCCTGAATATCCGAGAAGCTCACTTTCTGAAATTTCTTGGCGTCGGTGTAAAACGCCGGGCCGGTATAGGTATGCAGGAAGAAGGACTCCCCACGCGGGGCTTCGCCGTGGCGAGTGAATTGGTAATACGGTGTCAGGTCGATTGGTTGCGTGCCGCCATTGATCACACGCGTCCTTACCGTGATCTGATAGCTGCCGCGCTTGAAAATATAGGTTTTTTCTACCCGAACGCCGGTTACTGGATCGCTCCACACCAACGGCACCTCCACCTGCACCGCACCGCCAGAGAGCCGATAGGTGCCAGGATTCAGTTGAAACGTGCTGCGGTGTGTCGGCAAATCCTTGCCCACCAACCCGCTTTGCGCCAGATAAGGCTTTGTCTGCGTATCTTCGAACAAGGTAAACACCTTGTTCTTGTCTTCTGTCTCGCGATATTTAAGCAGCTTCAATTCACGTAGATCGCCACCGTTGGCGTCAATTGTGGCGTGGAGCACATCGGTTTCAACAATCGCGCGCGCGCCCTTGTTAAAGCCGGCTTGCGCTGGCGCAGCGACTGGCGCATTCAACGTCTGTCCCGGTGTCGGCGGAGTGCCCGCTGCCGGAACGCCCGTCGTCACAGGGACGACTGGCTGCGGTGCATGCTTGCTCTGCCAGCCTTCCCACAATAAAAGCAGTGAAAAGGAAAAGACAATAAAAAGGATCAGCCGCTGATTATCCATAGGACGGGACGCTGTTAGTTAGG
>JAGXGP010000020.1 GCA_024636775.1 Hydrogenophilales bacterium | reverse complement strand
GCGTCACGCACGCAAGCTGGCATTGCATTGACGACGCGCAGTTTCGACCAGTTTTTGCACTGAATCTTCCACTTCCTGATCCGTCAATGTGCGTTGAGTATCTTGCATAACTACCCGGATAGCAAGGCTTTTTTGGTTTTCGACCATGCCTTTTCCGCGGTAATCGTCGAATACGTCGATAGAACGCACCTGAGCCGGGGCACCCTCACGCAACGCAGCCAACAACTCACCTGCCGGCGTTTGGACGTCCAACACAAACGCCAGATCGCGCCGCACCAGCGGAAAACGTGACACGGTCGCATGACGCGGAACGCCCCGCTGAGCGAGCACCTGGGCGTCAATTTCGAACAGCATCGGCGCTGAGGGCAAATCAAACGCCTGCACCAATCTCGGATGTAAGGCGCCGATCCAGCCTATCGCCTTGCCGTCATGCCACAGTTCGGCACTTTGCCCCGGATGCAGTGCCGGATGAACGCCCGGCCGCGTATCCAGTGCATGACCGAACAGACGTTCGATGTCGCCCTTGAGATCAAAGAAATCGACACGTCGCGCCGATGCCCCCCACTGCTCCGGCAACACTTCGCCGTAAACGACGCCGCCGATTTTCAGCGGTTGCTTGGCCAGCGACGCATAGACCCGCCCCAGTTCGAAAATCCGCACCCGCTCTTGCTGACGGTTGAGGTTATGGCGCAGTGTTTCAATCAGCCCCCCCCACAGCGTGGTGCGCATCACCGACAACTGACTGGCAATCGGATTGGCCAAAGGCATCGGTTGGGCATGGGCATCCAGCGCCGTCTCCCACGCCGGATCGACAAAACTGTAGGTGATGACCTCCTGGTAGTCCAGCCCCACCAGCATCTGACGCAGAATATCGTCAGGCAATACCGTTTCATCTTGCGGCAGCATGCGCGAAGGTGCGGCCGGCGGCTGGGCCGGTATATTGTCGTAGCCGAACAGGCGCACGGCTTCTTCGATCAGGTCTTCCTCGATAACAAGGTCGAACCGAAAACTGGGCGGCGTAACAATCAGCTTGTCGTCATCACGCTCGACTAAGGCACCCAGTGCGATGAGATCGCGCACCACCTGCTCGGTATCCAGTTCGACTCCGGCCACACGCTTGAGGCGCGCCAGCCGCAGCGTAATTGGTGTGCGCTGCGGTAACGCTGCCACGGCCTCGGTGATGGGCCCAACCTGGCCACCACAGATATCAACCAGCAATTCCGTTGCACGCTCCATTGCCAGGCGGGTGGCGCCAAAGTCGACACCGCGCTCGAAACGATGTGATGAATCGGTGGACAGGCCCAGTCGACGCGCCCGTCCGGCAATCGCCGCAGGTGCAATGAAAGCCGCTTCCAGGAAAACATCCACAGTGAAGCGTTCCACGCTGCTCGGTTGTCCACCCATGATGCCGGCCAAAGCCACGGGGCCGTTGGCATCGGCTATCACCAGCATGTCCGGGGTCAGTTCAGCGGTCTGGCCATTCAGCAATTGCAAATGCTCGCCTAGACGCGCCATTCGCACTTCGATTTCGCCCTGAATGCGCGACAAGGCGAAGGCATGCATCGGCTGACCGAGTTCAAGCAACACGTAGTTGGTGATATCGATCGGCGCCAACAGCGGACGGATGCCGCTGCGCTCCAGCCGCTCGGCCATCCAGCGCGGTGTGACCGCCTGGGCGTTGATGCCGCGTACCACGCGGCCCAGATACAGCGGACACGCTTCGCTTGCCATCACCTGCACCGGCACCGTGTCCTGAATACGGGGTTCGATTTCACGAATTTTCGGTAACCGGACTTCGGCGCCGGTAATCGCACCCACTTCGCGCGCAATCCCCTGCATCGATAAACAGTCCGCGCGGTTGGGCGTGAGTTTCAGGGTGATGAGCGTGTCATCCAGATTGAGCCAGCTACGAAAATCCTCGCCTACCGGCGCATCATCAGGCAGTTCCATCAGGCCATCCGCCGCCCCTTCCAGGCCTAGTTCCTTGGTCGAACACAGCATGCCGAAAGACTCAACACCGCGTACTTTGGCTATTTTGATTTCGAAACCCGGCAATATCGCGCCAGGACGGGCGCATGGCACTTTGAGCCCAACCGCCGCATTGGGTGCGCCGCACACGATGGTAATAGGCGATGCTTCACCGACATCAACCTGACATACGCGAAGTCGATCAGCGTCGGGATGCTTCACCGCCGACAGGATTTCGGCCACTACCACGTTGTTGAAGGGTGGCGCGGCCGGGGTCGAGGCTTCCACCTCCAGCCCGGCCATGGTCAACACATGGGAAAGCTGTGCAGTATCGAGCGCAGGGTTAACAAGGTTACGCAGCCACGATTCCGGAAATTGCATGATGAATGCGCCCTAATTAATTGAATTTCTTGAGAAAGCGAAGATCATTTTCGAAGAACAACCGCAGGTCGTCGACGCCGTATCGCAACATGGCGAGGCGTTCGACACCCAGGCCGAAGGCAAAGCCGACGTAGCGCTCGGTATCGATTTCGACATGCTTGAACACATTGGGATGCACCATGCCACAACCCAATACTTCCAGCCAGCCGGTATGCGAACACACTCGACACCCCTCGCCACCGCACATCACACAACCGATATCCATCTCGGCCGACGGCTCGGTAAAGGGGAAAAACGAGGGACGAAAACGCACCGGCAAATCGTCGCGCTCGAAGAAGTTGCGCATGAAATCGGCGAGTACGCCCTTCAAGTCGGCAAACGAAACGGTCTCGTCCACCCACAGACCTTCAACCTGATGGAACATCGGCGTGTGGGTCACATCGGAATCACAACGGTAAACCCGACCCGGCGCAATGATGCGCAGCGGCGGTTGATGGGTTTGCATGTAACGCACCTGCACCGGCGAAGTATGGGTGCGCAGCAATTCGCCGCCTTGCATGTAAAAGGTATCGTGCATCGCCCGCGCTGGGTGGTCTTCCGGAATATTAAGCGCTGTGAAATTGTAGAAATCGGTCTCGATCTCGGGTCCGGTCGCCACCTCGAATCCAATCGAGCGGAACAAATCCTGAATCCGTGTCAGCGTACGCGACACTGGATGCAGCCCGCCGCGCGCCAGTCCCCGGCCAGGCAGCGTCACGTCCAGCGTTTCGTCTGCCAGCTGGCGATCCAGTTCGACTTGCAGCAGCGTGTCACGGCGGTCTTTGAGTGTTGCCTCTACCGCCTGCTTGGCTTCGTTGATGCGCGCACCGGCTGTTTTGCGTTCGTCAGCGGGCATGCCACCCAGGCTTTTGAGCAATTCGGTCATCTGACCGCTTTTGCCCAGATACGTGGCCTTCACCTGCTCCAGTGACGGCAGGTCGGGACAGGCCTGGATGGCATTCAGAGCCTCGGCAACGATTTCGTTGGGATTGCGCATGGCGGTTTTCTCGTTTCGCTTAGTCCATTTCCGAATCAAGCAACCTGCAAAGTGAACCCGCGATGAATGCTTGATTGAGAAATGACACTACCAACAAAAAAAGGCCTTGCGGCCTTTTTTTGTGACAGTTTGACGGCTTAAGCCGCCAGTTTGGCCTTGACCTGTTCGACGATCTTGGCAAAAGCATCTTTGTCAAAAATCGCGATGTCGGACAACACCTTGCGGTCGATGCCGATCTCGGCACGGGACAAACCGTTCATGAACACGCTATAGGTCAGGCCATGCTGACGCGATGCGGCATTGATACGGGCAATCCACAGTGCGCGGAACTGGCGCTTGCGCTGACGACGGTCACGGTACTGATACTGACCGGCCTTCATCACCGCTTCATTGGCGACCCGGAATACGTTTTTACGACGACCGCGATAGCCTTTGGCGGCATCGAGGACTCTTTTATGACTGGCTCGGGCTGTTACACCCCGTTTGACGCGTGGCATGCTTTCTCTCCTTTAAGCGTAGGGCAACATGCGTGCAACCGACTTATGGTTGCTTGCATGGACAGTTTCCGTACCGCGCAACTGGCGCTTACGCTTGGTGCTCTTCTTGGTGAGAATGTGACGCATGAACGCGTGCGAACGCTTGAACTTGCCGCTACCTAGCGCACGGAACCGTTTGGCGGCCCCGCTCTTGGTTTTCATCTTAGGCATGATGCTTCCTTTTATCTCATGCGGCCAGGTGACTCCACTGCGTGGAATGCTTCACCAACCCGACTGCACGTATTGTGGCGTTTTTGACCTGCTGGTTTAACCCGTCAGGTCTGAGAAACGCCGGTCTCATATCCGCTTGCACTCAAGCGAATGCAATCAAGAACAGCTTAAATTTTCTTCTTCGGCGCCAGCATCATCACCAGCTGACGGCCTTCCATCTTGGGGAACTGTTCGACGACCGCGATTTCCGCCAGGTCGTTCGAAACGCGTCGCAACTGGGCCATGCCGATTTCCTGGTGAGCCATCTCGCGACCCCGAAAACGTAATGTAATCTTGGTCTTATCGCCATCTTCAAGAAACTTGATCAGGTTACGCAGCTTGATCTGGTAATCACCTTCGTCCGTACCCGGGCGAAACTTGATTTCCTTGATCTGAACCTGCTTCTGCTTCAACTTGGCGTCATGCAGCTTTTTGCTTTCCTGGTACTTGAACTTGCCATAGTCCATGATCTTGGCGACGGGCGGTTGTGCCGTAGGCGCAATCTCCACCAAGTCCAGTTCTGCTTCTTCTGCCTGACGCAAGGCATCGCCAATTTTCGCAATGCCTAGTTGTTCGCCTTCCACTCCGACCAAACGCACCTCAGGGGCTGTAATTTCACCATTGATGCGTGTCTGCTTCTTTTCTGTCGCGATGAGCCGTTCTCCAAAACAATACCCGGACGATCACGCCCGGGCTGAACATGTCAGACCCGAAAGCCTGACCCTTAAAATAAAGCAGAGGCGCCGGATCCAATCCGACACCTCATTTAATCAATTATTGCCGCGTGAGAATTTCGTCCTTCAGACGTGCAATCAAGGCCTCCAGACTCATCTGCCCCAGATCCTGGTTACCGCGCGCACGGACGGAAACCACTTCAGTCTCCACTTCCTTGTCACCGACAACCACCTGATAAGGCAGCTTCTGCAAGCTATGTTCGCGGATTTTATAGGTAATTTTGTTATTACTCAAGTCTGATATGGCCCGAATGCCAGCATGGCGCAGTGCCAGTGTGACTTTTTCCGCATACTCGGTCTGGCGCTCACTGATATTCATCACCATCACGTGCACCGGTGCCAGCCACAGCGGGAAATTGCCAGCATGGTGCTCGATCAGAATACCGATGAAACGCTCCATCGAACCGAGGATCGCGCGGTGCAGCATCACCGGCGGCTTGCGGGTATTGTCCTCGTCGACAAACTCCGCGCCCAAGCGCACCGGCAGGTTGAAATCCAGCTGGATGGTGCCGCATTGCCACAAACGCCCAATCGAATCCTTCAACGTGAACTCGACCTTGGGGCCGTAAAACGCGCCCTCGCCCGGCTGCAGGTCATAGGCCAGCTTGTTGCGGGCCAATGCTGCGGCCAATGCCGCTTCCGCCTTGTCCCAGCTTTCGTCCGACCCGACGCGCTTCTCGGGCCGGGTCGACAGTTTGACCAGCACGTCTGTGAAGCCGAAATCCGCGTAGCACTTCTCCAGCATCACGATGAAATCGGCGACTTCCTGCTCGATCTGGTCTTCGGTGCAGAAGATGTGCGCATCGTCCTGAGTAAAGCCACGCACGCGCATGATGCCGTGCAGCGCACCCGACGGCTCGTTGCGGTGACACGAGCCGAACTCGGCCAGGCGCATCGGCAGGTCGCGGTAGGAATGCAGCCCGCTATTAAAGATCTGCACGTGGCCCGGGCAGTTCATCGGCTTGACCGCGTAGTCGCGGTTCTCCGACGAAGTGGTGAACATGTTCTCGTGATAGTTTTCCCAGTGGCCGGATTTCTCCCACATGCTGCGGTCCATCACCGCCGGCGTGCGCACTTCCTGGTAGCCATACTCGACAAACTTCTGGCGCATGTACTGCTCGATTTGTTGCCACACGATCCAGCCCTTGGGATGCCAAAACACCATGCCCGGCGCCTCTTCCTGCATGTGCAGCAGGTCGAGCTGCTTGGACAGGCGGCGGTGGTCGCGCTTCTCGGCTTCTTCCAGCCGATGCAGATAGGCCTCGAGGTCTTCCTTCTTCGCCCAGGCCGTACCGTAGACGCGCTGTAGCATCTCGTTCTTCGAGTCGCCGCGCCAGTAGGCGCCGGCCAGCTTCATCAGCTTGAAATGCTTGAGCTTGCCGGTCGACGGCACATGCGGGCCGCGGCACAGGTCGATGAAATCGCCTTCGCGGTACAGCGAAATATCTTCGTTGGAGGGAATCGACGCAATGATCTCGGCCTTGTAGGCCTCGCCCATCTCCTGGAAAAAGATTACCGCCTTGTCGCGCGGCATCACGCTGCGCACAACGGGGATGTCTTGTTTGGCCAGTTCGGCCATTTTCTTTTCGATCGCCACCAGATCTTCAGGCGTAAACGGGCGCTTGTACGCAAAGTCGTAGAAAAAGCCGTCGTCGATCACCGGACCGATGGTCACCTGTGCGTCCGGGAACAGCGACTTCACCGCAAACGCCAGCAGATGCGCGGTAGAGTGCCGAATCATGTCGAGACCGTCGGCGTCCTTATCAGTGACGATGGACAGCTTGGCGTCAGCGTCAATCACATGACTGGTATCGACCAGCTTGCCATCCACCCGCCCAGCGAGCGCCGCCTTGGCCAAACCCGCGCCTATGCTGGAAGCAACCTGCGCAACTGTCACCGGCGCATCAAATTCGCGAACAGAACCATCGGGAAGCGTGACGTTGACCATGACTCAAACTCCAGAAACAGAAAAAGCGCGGACCGGCCGCGCTTTTGGGTAGTACAAGTTAAAGAGTGCAGACTGTCTGCGAACTGCGAAGCGCTGGTTTACCCAAAGACAAGCTTGCTAGTTCGCGGTGACATGTCGCAACCTCCATCGGGGCTCAGCCCCATTAAGACCGGATCAATTACCGACCAAATAAATTTGGTAGGCGCGAATGGACTCGAACCATCGACCCCCACCATGTCAAGGTGGTGCTCTAACCAGCTGAGCTACGCGCCTAATGCGGGTCGGATCATAACCGAAAGCG
>JAGXGP010000130.1 GCA_024636775.1 Hydrogenophilales bacterium | reverse complement strand
TCCCGGGTGGCACATGGAAAGCCTGGTACGGCCAGGCATCTTACAAGTTGCTGCCGACGAAATTGGAAGGCGTGTTGCGCTACGGCAAGTATCTTTCGCCGCACGCTGAGCAGCGACAGGAGCAGTGGGCCGTAGGCGTGAATTATCTGTGGGGTCCCAACGTGATGGCCAAACTCGGCTATGAGTTCAATCAGGGCCTTGCGGGAGAAAACACCGATGCCAATCGTTGGTTATTGCAACTCGCTTACGGATTTTAAGGAGCGATAGACATGTTGAAAATAACAAATACTCGGGCAAGTTTGTTCGGCCCGGCCTTACTTCTTACACTTGCATTTGCGGGCGCCTCCCATGCTGAAACCCCAGCCACGACGCCGGGAGATCCAGGGCAATTTGCGCGCGGCGCCAAGGCGTGGGCAAACAACTGCGCAAGCTGCCACAACTTAAGACCTGCAAGTGAACTTCGAGATGACCAGTGGCGGGTGGTTGTTGCGCACATGCGTGTACGGGCTGATCTCACCGGGCAGGAAGCGCGCGATGTGCTCAAGTTTCTGCAGGAGAGTAACTGATGACGGGCACCCGTTTAATCATGCTGGCTGTGATGGGTTTGGCGTATGCCAGCCTGTCGGTCGCGGCGAATGACCTTGCACGTGGTGCAGAAGTTTTTAATGGGACTTGCATTGCGTGTCATGGCAGCGATGGATCCGGCAACCTTCCTGGCGTCCCGGATCTGACGGGAAGTAAAGGGCTGTTGTCGACAAAGGATGCAGTCTTGCTCAAACGGATGGTAGATGGGTTTCAGTCGCCAGGGTCTCCGATGGCAATGCCACCTCGGGGCGGCGATCCCGGATTGACTGACGCAGACTTGAAGGCAGTTTTGAAGTACATGCGTAAGGAATTCAAGATTGCGCCCTAAAGCCAGGAATTCACAAAAGGAGAGAAACTAAATGCATCGCGCCAAGGTGTTTGTTAAGAGCAATTATTCACACCGGTATTGGTTTCTGTTTTCGTTGCTCATCGCGGCCAGCCTGACGGTTCACGCGGCAGGCTTTCCCCAGCCGAGTCCTGGTTTGATGCCGAACCCGGCAAAAGGCAAGGTTCTTTATAACCAGAACTGCGCATCGTGTCATGGCGCCGACCTGAAAGGTAGCGACAAGGGCCCGCCATTCCTGCACCGGATATATGAGCCCTCTCATCATGCGGATCTGGCTTTCCAACTGGCGGTGAAAAATGGGTCGCGTGCACACCATTGGCAATTCGGGGATATGAAACCTGTCCCTGGTCTGAGCCCAGATGATGTGGCACATATGACGGCCTATGTCCGGTCTGAGCAGCGTAAGGCCGGCATTCAATAAGTCGATTTCTCAAGGAGAGAACCAAAATGCGCCACATTAATATGTTTGTATTGGGAATTGTCTGGCTAGGTAGCGGACATTTTGCGTTTGCAGCGCCAACCGCCTACATTCCCCTGGGTTCCGGCAATGAGGTCATCGCTGTCAATGCTGCAAGCGGGAAAATTATTAAACGTTACCCTGGGGTGGAAAATCCCCATGGTCTGGTTGCGACACCGGATGGCGAATATCTGATTGCGGGAAGCATTAAGGAAACCCCCGTTCCTGCAGGTGCGCCGGCAGATACACCGAACAGCAAACTGTATGTAATCCATCCTGAACACGGCCATGTAATGGCGGAAATTCCGGTCTCCGGATGGACCCACCATCAGGCGATTACCCCCGATGGTAAATACGTTCTGTCGACCCACCCGACGCGCGGCGGCATCAGCGTCGTCGACTTCGTCGGCAACAAGGTGTTCAAAACTATCAAAACCGGGCCGGCACCCAATTACACCGTGGTCACGAAAGATGGAACGCGTGCTTACGTGAGCAACAGTGGAAACGGCACCCTCAGCGAAATCGACCTCACCAGGTGGGAAGTGACCCGTTCACTTGAGGCAGGGCCGTCGCCCGAGCATCTGGTTTTTTCTCCCGACGAAAAAACCATCTATGTTGCGAATGACCGAGCCGGCACGGTTTCCGTCGTGCCCGTAAAGGAAGGCAAAGTTGAGACGACCTACAAAATTGGCAAGCGTCTGCATGGGCTGGATATCGGAGACGACGGAAAAACACTTTTTATCAGCAGTCGATCGGACGACAAACTGGTGGCTCTGGACACATCAACCGGGGCGCAGCGCACACTAACACTATCCCCCGAACCCTATCACCTCGATAGGATTCCCGGCACCGGCAAGGTTTATGTCTCCAGCAGCAAGTCCCCAATCATCTGGGTCATCGATCAGAAGACTTTTACCGTAATCGGAACAATTCAACTGCCGGCAGGAGAAGGACATCAGACGGCAGTGGTTCCATAAATCATTCGATGACATACACGGAACCGTGGTGAATGCCTAATGGATTCATGTAAATGGAAACGAAAATATTCGGCTTGATTACGAATTGAAACTGCATTGAGTTGAATGTGCCGACATGGTTATTGCGAAGTGGTTGGTGGTACCCGGAAAGATTTGATGGATAGCCTTTTCGTGGTCCAAAAAGAGTGGCTCCCTCGGGAGCGTAGGTTGGACGTTTTCTTGAACTGAAAGGAAGAAACATGAAACAGAATTTAATTGCATCCGCGTTGTTGTCCTCCATCCTGGCCGCTGGCATGTTCGCGTTGGCTTTACCCGCCAGCGCCCAACAAATGGGTGGTCCGGGAATGAAGGGCAATAGCATGCCAGGACCGGGTGCACAGCAAATGTCCGGTTTGCAGCACGATATGTCTACTCAGATGATGGGTATGGCCGGACAAATGGGCAATGGCAACCTGAGTGCTGCACAGCAGAAGCTGATGAGCGAGCGCATGCGCACGATGGGAACCATGATGGGCGACATGTCCGGCATGATGGGTCAGGGCATGATGATGGATGCCAATACCCAGAACCGCATGAATCAGATGCGTACGCAGATGGACGGAATGATGCACGGTGGTGGATCGCCCATGACGAAGTGATGGGTGTGGGCTCGGCGACATCAGATGTCTGCCGGGTCCAGGCACGATCCGGACAAGAATCATGCGTGATGTCGAAATCGTATTCCGGCATCACGCTTGATCGGCGTTACACCCTATGCACGGCCTCTAGTGAGATCAGCAAGCGCCTGACGGCGCAGCCTTCGAAGCAGGTCCGGGCGGATCTGAATTTGAATACCGGTGTGCGTTACCAGGGTTTATTGGGATGAGGCGAACGGCGGTCGCCAAGGAGAATCGATGAGTGCCACGGTCAAGGATCCGGTTTGCGGAATGGATGTCCCCCCAACGCAACTCGAAACGATATACGAGGGGCTTCACTACGCCTTCTGCTCGGAGCAATGCCGGCAGCGCTTCGTCGCCAATCCGCACCTCTACATCGGGATACCTGGCGAGAAGGCGCCCAGACAGAAGGGCGAGGAATTGTTGAAGCGCAGGCGCTTTCAACTCGACACGCCACTTGCCTCGCAGGGCGCCGTGATTTTGATCGAAGAGTTGGGCGCAATGATGGGGGTGAAGGCAGTAGCGGTTCTGGACGCCAATACGGTGATCATCACCTACGACCTCATCGAGGCGACGGCGGAGCAGCTCGAAGCAAAGATGGTGGAGGTGGGCGTAAAACTTGGCGAAGGCTGGGCGGAGCGATTGCGCCGTGGTTTTGTACATTCCCTCGAAGTGATCGAAGTGGGTAATCGGGAAGTGCATCAGCACCATGGGAACGGCCATTGAGGCGATGATCAAATACTTGAATGCCAAATCCCGAGCGAGGCGAATGAGAACACGAGATATGGCCCGGCTGCGACATGCACCTCATGGATGATTTTCGATAGATGCAAGCGAGGAGATAGATCATGGACTGGATAGCGCAGAACTGGATTTGGGTGGTGTTCTTCATCTTGTTCATTGGCATGCATCTGTTCGGCCACGGCGGGCATGGAGGACACGGAGGCCATAGCGGTTGTGGTGGCGGAAGAGACGAGCAGCAACCCGGAGGTGGAGCACGACCGGGCGGGGACACCCCGCAAGGCCATCAACATTGAGGAGACCATCATGCTGAACATAAAGATCGTTTCCTGGGCGCTCGGGCTGTTGGGCGCGGTCAGTTTTTTGGTGTGCGTGCTCTATGGCCTGGTCACGCCGAAAAGCCTGCACATGCATGCGTTTCTCGAGCAAGTCCTGCCTGCGTTCAAGTGGCTCACCTGGTGGGGCTTTCTGCTCGGGCTGGCCGAGAGTTTCCTGTATGGCGTGTATGCCGGGCTGGTATATGTGCCGATCTACAACTTTCTCAAACGGCGCTGGGATAACGGCCAGACCTAGCCGAGCGGTGGCCGGTGAAAGCCGGGCCGCCGGCAATACGCGGTCTTACTGAGGAGGCGTGTGTGCCGATTCCGGATGGGTTGCCCCGGAGCCGGCAGTACCAGACAGCGTGGCAACCATAGACATGATGAGGAGGTGGACCATGGCGATCGATCCAGTATGCAAGATGAACGTGGAACCGGAGAAAGCGGCGGCCAAAGCGGAACATGCCGGGCAGGTGTACTACTTTTGCTCCGATACCTGCCACAAGACGTTTACCGCCGATCCGGAGAAGTACACAAGCGGTAAGGCGCCCGCCGACCATTCTTGCTGCGGCGGGCATAAGTAGCGGATGGGCAGGGATGGCATCGGCAAATGAGCGACACGGTGCAGACTGAGCTCATCCAGATTGGCGGCGCGGGACCTGCGGGACTTGCGCCCGCCATCACCTTGGCCAGAGCTGGCCGCCGCGTGCTGGTTCACGAAACGCAGGGCGAAGTCGGGCATCGGTTCGACGGCGATCTTCAGGGGCTGGAGAATTGGAGCACGCAGCAGGACGCTCTCGATCTGCTGCGGGAAATCGGCATTACCACGGAGTTCGCCATGTTGCCCTGCAGTCGCGGCTATGCCTTTGATGCATGGGGCGAGCGCTACGAGGTGGCAGGCAGCAAGCCGTTTTTTTACATGATGGAACGGGGGCCGGGCCCGAGGACGTTGGACACCGCATTGCTGGAGCAGGCGCGAGGGCTTGGGGTCGAGGTGCGTTTCAACAGCCGTCTCGACTTCCTGGATGGCCCCGGAGTTCTTGCCGCCGGTCCCAAAGGCGGCAGACGCCATCGCTGTTGGCTACCATTTTGAGACCGCCATGGAGGACGGTTTCTGGGTGAATCTCGACGATGAACTTGCACCGCAGGGCTATGCCTATCTGTTGGTCATGAATGGGCACGGCACCGTCAAAAGCTGCATGTTCTCCGGCTTCAAGCAGGAGCACGTTTATGTCCAGCGCACCGTCGCTGCTTTTCAACGCTTGGTGGGGCTGGAAATGCTGAATCCCTGCCCCCACGGCGGCGCGGCCAACTTCCATATCCCGGCGCGCGCCGTCACCGGTGCGCATCCTGTGGTGGGAGAGGAAGCCGGTTTCCAGGATTTTCTATGGGGCTTTGGCATGCGATACGCCATCGTCTCCGGAGTACTGGCGGCGCGCAGCCTGCTGGAAGGCAAGGACTACGACCTGCTTTGGCGGCGCGAATTGTGGCCACCGATGTGGAGTTCCATGGTCAATCGGGTGATTTTTGCCATGTTGGGCAACCGCGGTTACCGCTGGATACTTCAGAAAAACCGGGTGCGGGAATGGGATGTGCATCGCGTCCTTCACAGGGTCTATCAGCCTTGGCCGATCAAGCGCCTGCTCCTGCCCTGGGCACGACTGCGTTACAACTCGCAGCGCCGGGATGAGAGTTGCGACCACGTCAATTGCACCTGCGTGTGGTGTCGTCACGGCGACCATCGCATGGCAGGAACTGGGAAAGTCTGCGGTAGCCAACCCTGACGGTGAAATGGAAAAGACGATGGGCAAATTTGTAGCAGGCACGGTGGTCGGTAAGCGGCGCTGGACTGAGCGGCTGTACTCGCTGCGGGTGGCCGCCGAAGTGGCGCCGTTCCATGCCGGACAGTTCACCAAGCTCGCGCTCGACATCAACGGCGAAATAGTCGGGCGTCCCTATTCATTCATCAACGCGCCAGGCGAAAATCCCTTGGAATTCTATTTCATCCTGGTGCCAGCAGGGCCGCTCTCCCCACGCCTGGCCGCGCTCGAAGAGGGCGATGCCGTTTGGGTTTCACCGCACGCGGCCGGATTTCTTACACTCGCCGAAGTGCCCGATGCAAAGCATCTGTGGCTGCTCTCGACCGGCACCGGTATCGGGCCATTTCTCTCCATCCTCAAAACCGAACAGCCGTGGCAGCGATTCGATCGCGTCGTGCTGGTGCATGCGGTGCGACAGGCCGAGGAGCTGGCCTACGATGAAACCATCCGCGGCTTCGCGCAACAGCATGGCGAACAGTTCTGTTTCGTGCCTTTCGTCAGCCGCGCCGAGTTGGATTTCGCGTTGCCGGGGCGCATCCCGGAAGCCATTGCCGATGGCCGGCTTGAAGCCAGAGCCGGTATTGCGCTTGCGCCGGAAAACTCGCAAGTGATGCTGTGCGGCAACCCTGACATGGTGCGCGATACGACCGAGGTGTTGCTTGCGCGCGGCTTGAAGAAAAACCGGCGGCGCGATCCCGGTCACATTACGCTGGAAAGTTATTGGTAAGTCAGTGTGGGCCAAGGCTAAAAACCGTGCCCGTGCTGATTGGCCGGTGTATCGGATAGAGGTTGGATCGTAAGGAGAAAACATGACAGTTTCGGAACTCGCCAGGCGTGCAGGGGTTACTGCGGACACGGTGCGGCACTACACCCATAGCGGCTTGCTTGTCCCGAGACGCGATGAAAGAAACGGCTATAACTTCTACAGCAGCGATGACCTTACGCGCTTATTGTTTATCCGCAAGGCACGTCTGCTGGGGTTCAGTTTGGGGGATGTCAGCGATATTTTGAAAGACAGCCGTCATGGTCACTCTCCATGTCCGCGGGTGCGCAAGCTCATGGAGCAGCACTTCCAGGAGAGTCGCCGCAAGCTGCAGGATTTGAAGAAATTGCAGACGCGCATGGAGCGCGCAACAGCACTATGGGCAACTATGCCCGATGGCATACAGGATGGGCGCCGTGTGCCATTTGATCGAAGCGATAGCAATGGGAGATTGACCTGTGTGCTACACACAGCTTTTATCGTGGGTGCTGTAACGACTATGCAAAGGAGAAGGATCGCGAACCGTTACCAGGCCGCTTATCGAAACAGCCGTTTTGCGATGCAGGTTCAGCCCACCAAAGGGGTAAGTCCATGACTGAAATTTAACTGCGCCAAGTGAGAGGGTGAACCGTTATTTTTTATACGAAGGAGACAAACCATGAGCATCAATACCGAGAGCAGCGACGCCAAGGCCGAAACCAGTCTGTCCGAAGAGCAGCGGCGGCAATATGTTGAGGTTGCGGCTTACTACATCGCCGAGAGCGGTGGATTCAAAGGCGATTGTGATTTAGAAAGTTGGCAGGCCGCAGAAGCAGAAATCGATCAGTTACTGGCTGAGGAATAGCGCTAACCGCAGTTGAATACTGGCAGGGTTGGCGGCTTGCCGCCAATCCTGCCAAAGTTGAGCAGAGCATCCCCAATAAAAAAGGCGTTCAATGAAATGACAAGCTCTTCGGAAATAGCTTTGCCGCCGGCAATACCCGGCATCGAGCTGGCCAAACATATTCTGCATCGCCTGTTCCGGGATTTCGATGGGTGCCTTCGTATCTGCCTGTGGGACGGTTCCGAAGTGCACCTGGGCCGCGACCAGCCGGCATTTTCGCTGTCCTTCCGATCTTCAAAAGCTTTTCAGGAACTCATCCTGTCGCGCGATCCGCTGCGTCTCGCGGAGTCCTATTTTCAGGGGCTCATCGACATTGACGGTGACCTCTACAGTGCACTCAAGCTGCGTCACCACCTGGCTTCATTGCAACTGTCCCTGATGGAGAAGACCGAACTTGCGACCAAGGCATTTAGGATCAAATTAGAAAAAACTGCATCGACAAACAGCGACACACCCAAGTGGGAAAAAACCTTCGGGCAAAAAATGGGGTTGGAGCCTAGCAAAAACCTTAATCGTCATGCCATTTCTTTTCACTATGACGTCTCCAATGATTTCTATGCACTGTGGCTGGACGAACAGATGGTCTATTCCTGTGCTTATTATGAGGATGCCAGTCAGAGCCTGGAACAAGCGCAAAATAACAAGCTCGATCACATTTGCCGCAAATTGCGGCTCAAACCCGGCGAGCAATTGCTCGACATCGGCTGCGGCTGGGGCGCCCTGATCTGCTGGGCTGCAGAACATTATGGTGTGAGTGCATATGGCATTACGCTAAGCCAAAATCAGTATGACCATGCTCAACGAACGATCAAGCAGCGCGGACTCGAACAAAAGGTTTCGGTCGAACTGCTCGATTACCGCGATCTCCAGGGCGCGGCCTGCTACGACAAGCTGGTGAGCGTGGGCATGTTCGAGCATGTGGGCTTGAAAAATCTGCCCACTTACTTTGCAATTGCCAATCGCCTGCTGAAACCCGGCGGGCTGTTTCTGAACCACGGCATCACCAGTGATGAAGGCGGTTGGAAGAAAACCGTTTCGACCGAATTCATCAATCGCTATATCTTCCCTGACGGACAACTCGAAACCGTCAGCACGGTTCAGAAAATCATGGAAGATACCGGCTTCGAAGTCCATGACGTTGAGGGATTAAGGCAGCACTACGCGCTGACGCTACGCGAGTGGGTAAAACGCCTGGATGAGCGCCACGAAGAAGCGCTGAAGTATGTGACCGAACCTGTCTATCGTATCTGGCGGCTGTATATGGCCGCTTGTGCCATGCAGTTTGAAGAAGGCAATACCGGGATATATCAAATTCTGGCGTCCAGGCGCGAACCCTTTTCCAGCCCGGTTCCGCTCACGCGGCGCGATCTCTATCGTCAGTCCTGTATTAAATAGGGGAGTAATTGCTATGAAACCAAAAAAACATATCATCCTGGTCACCGGCTCCAACGGACGCATCGGCGAAGCGGTGATGCAGCGGCTGACCGCACGTTATAGCGATGTCGTCGGCTTCGACCGCAAGGCGCCGTCGCCGCCACCGCCCGGCTGCACGCACATACCGGTCGATATTACGTCCGATGAAAGCGTGCGTGAGGGACTGCGTGTTCTGCGGGAGCACCATGGCACCCACATCGCAGCCGTGGTCCATTTGGCGGCCTATTATGATTTCCTCGGCAAGCCGAGTCCGAAATACGACGAGATCACGGTCGAGGGTACGCGACGTTTGCTGCGCATGTTGCGCGAGGGCACGGGACGCATGTTGCGCGGGGTGCGCGAGGGCTTAGCGGTCGAACAATTCATTTTCGCCAGCACCATGCTCGTGCACCAGCCGGGCGAGCCGGGAGTGTTCCTCACCGAGGACTCGCCGATCGGGCCAACCTGGGCCTACCCGGAGTCAAAGGTCCGCACCGAGGAAGTGATCCGGGCGGAGCGCGGCGAGATCCCCGCTGTGATCCTGCGTTTCGCCGGCGTCTACGATGATGTCTGCCACTCGCCGCCGCTCGCGCACCAGATTCAGCGCATCCAGGAACGGCAACTCGCCGGCCACCTGTATTCCGGCGAGACCTCGCACGGCCAGTCCTTTGTCCACCTGGACGACGTGGTGGACGTGATCGAGCGTGCCATCGAACATCGCGCCAAGTTGCCGCCGGAGGCGGCGATCCTCATCGGCGAGCCGGAGACGCTGAGCTACGATGAGCTGCAGCATACTTTTTTGCGGCTGATACTCGATGAGTCATGGGAGACGCACAATGTCCCCGGGCCGATCGCAAAAGCCGGCGCATGGGTTCAGGACCACATTCCCGGCCAGGATCCGTTCATCAAGCCGTGGATGATCGACCGGGCCAACGATCATTACGCCCTCGACATCACGCGTGCC
>JAGXGP010000019.1 GCA_024636775.1 Hydrogenophilales bacterium | reverse complement strand
CCATTGCGGCGCGCAAGCTGTTTGACATCGTGCGGGCATTGCCTGACTCGGCCAAAGTCAAACTGGATTCGAAGGATAGCCAGGTGGTGGTGAGCGCAGGGAAATCGCGCTTCACGCTGCAAACGCTGCCGGCGGCAGATTTCCCCCGAGTTGAAACCGGTGCCGGACTCGGCGACGCCATCAGCCTGCCGCAAAAAACGCTGAAGCGCTTGTTGCAACTGGTGCAATTTGCCATGGCCAGCCAGGACATCCGGTATTACCTGAATGGCATGCTGCTGGTGCTGGAAGGCAAGCAACTCCGCGTGGTGGCCACCGACGGCCACCGCTTAAGTTATGCTGAGACCCAGCTCGAAAACGAAGCGGAAGCGCGTGAAGTCATTATTCCGCGTAAAACCGTGGTCGAATTATCCAAGTTGCTCGGCGATGTGGACGACCCCGTTGAACTGCGCATTGGCGCCAATCAGGTCACCATTACCCTGCCGGGAACCGAGTTGGTCACGAAAGTTGTCGACGGAAAATTCCCCGATTACCAGCGTGTGATTCCGATGAATCAACCGCGTCAGCTCAAGGCCAATCGCCAGAATGTGATGCAGGCTTTGCAACGCGCGGCGATCTTGTCGAATGAGAAATTCCGCGGTGTGCGCCTGGTCATGAGCGAGAACACCCTGGGCATTGTTTGCAACAACAATGAGCAGGAAGAAGCCGCTGATGAAATCGAGGTGAGCTACAACGGCGAACCCCTGGACGTGGGATTCAACGTGACCTACCTGCTGGATGGTTTGGGTGCATTGAACAGCGAAGAAATCATGCTGTCACTGGCCGATGCAAACAGCAGCATGTTGTTGTCCAGTGAAGGTGAAGCGGGCTTCAAGTACGTCGTGATGCCGATGCGAATTTAAGCTTGGCACAACCCGCTTAAACCCACGCAACGTTACACATTGCAATAACCGACAGGAATACCCCCTCAGGGGATTGAATACCATGAGTGATAAGCCCGATAACATGCAACCCGGTAATGAAAATGGCGGATACGATGAAGACAGCATCCAGCAGCTGGAAGGCCTGGAAGCCGTGCGTAAACGCCCGGGTATGTACATCGGTGACACCTCTGACGGTTCCGGCTTGCACCACATGGTGTTTGAAGTGCTCGACAACGCGATTGACGAAGCGCTTGCGGGCTGGTGCGATGACATCAAGGTCATCATTCACCCTGACAACTCCATCTCGATTTCAGACAACGGACGGGGTATTCCGGTAGGCGTCAAGCTTGACGACAAACACGAGCCCAAGCGTTCGGCAGCGGAAATTGTCATGACCGTACTGCACGCAGGCGGCAAGTTTAACCAAAACAGCTACAAGGTGTCGGGCGGCCTGCACGGCGTCGGCGTTTCGTGCGTCAACGGCCTGTCGAAATGGCTCAAGCTGATCGTGCGACGTGACGGTAAGAAATATGCAATGACGTTCAATCAGGGCAAAGTCGTCGATCGCCCAATTGAAGTACAGAATGGCATTGAGATTTCACCGATGCAGGTGGTTGGCGACACCCAAACACGCGGTACGGAAGTCCATTTTTTGGCCGACGAAGAAATTTTCGGTGTCGGCCAGATCGTCTATCATTTCGACATCCTCGCCAAGCGTATCCGTGAACTGTCTTTCCTCAACAATGGCGTCAAGATCGAACTGATCGACCATCGCGACGGCAAGACTGAAAACTTTGCCCACTCGGGTGGCGTGAAAGGGTTTGTCGAATACGTCAGCCGCCTCAAGACGGCATTGCATCCCAAAATTTTCACTGCGGTTGGCGAAAAAGATGGCATGACCGTCGAAGTCGCGATGCAGTGGAACGACAGCTATTCCGAATCCGTACAGTGCTTCACCAACAATATTCCGCAACGCGATGGCGGCTCCCACCTGACCGGCCTGCGCATGGCGATGACGCGGGTGTTGAACAAGTACATCGAGGAAAATGATCTGGCGAAAAAAGCCAAGGTCGACACCACCGGTGACGACATGCGCGAGGGCCTGACCTGCGTTCTGTCGGTCAAGGTGCCTGAACCCAAGTTTTCCTCGCAAACCAAGGACAAGCTGGTTTCCAGTGAAGTGCAACCAGTGGTGCAGGAAGTCGTCGGCCAAAAACTGGCTGAATTCTTGCTGGAAAACCCGTCTGATGCCAAGTTGTTGTGTAGCAAGATCATCGATGCCGCGCGCGCGCGCGAAGCCGCACGCAAAGCGCGCGAGATTACACGTCGCAAAGGCATTATGGACGGTCTCGGGCTGCCCGGAAAACTGGCCGACTGCCAGGAAAAAGACCCAGCGCTATGTGAAATTTATCTGGTCGAGGGCGACTCCGCCGGCGGCTCAGCCAAGCAGGGACGCGACCGTAAATTCCAGGCGATCCTGCCGCTCAAGGGCAAGATCCTCAACGTTGAGCGTGCACGTTTCGATAAGGTCATCGCCAGCCAGGAGATCGCCACTCTGATCACCGCGCTGGGCACCAGCATCGGCAAGGACGATTACAACCCCGACAAGCTGCGTTACCACCGCATTATCATCATGACCGACGCCGACGTCGACGGCGCCCACATTCGCACCCTGTTGCTGACCTTTTTCTATCGTCAAATGCCCGAACTGGTCGAGCGCGGCCACATCTACATCGCCCAGCCGCCTCTGTACAAGGTCAAGCATGGCCGCTCCGAGCGCTACATCAAGGACGAGCATGCGCTGAAAGAGCACCTGATGGCCGAGGCCATGAAAGACGCCGAGCTGACGCCGATGGACGGCGCCATGCCGATCATGGGCGAAGCGCTCGAAACCCTGGCGCGCGAGTATTTCCTGGCCGAGGCCGTATGTGACCGCCTGGCCCGCATGCTGCCGAACGATGTGTTGCAGACCCTGATGCGTATCCCGCGCCTGAGCCTGGAAGACAGTGGCGCCGCCATGCTGGCCGAAGCGAGCCTGGGTGCGGCACTCGATGCAGTCAAATTCGAAGTGGCTGCCGAATATATCAGCGAATCCGAAACCCATCGTCTGCGCATAACGCGTCATTCGCATGGCAATACCTACGTTAACTTCCTGGAAGCCGACCTGCTCGAATCAGGCGATTACAACCAGCTCGTCAAAGTGGGCGATTTGCTGCGCGACCTGATTGGACTGGGCGCGCGTGCCAAGCGTGGCGAAAAAGAATCACCGGTGCAGAACTTCCGCGAAGCGATGGACTGGTTCCTCGGCGAGGTCAAACGCGGCATGAGCATCCAGCGCTATAAAGGCCTGGGTGAGATGAACCCTGCACAGCTGTGGGAAACCACCATGGACCCCAAAGTTCGCCGGCTGATGAAAGTACAGATCGACGACCTGATTTCAGCCGACCAGATTTTCACCACGCTGATGGGAGACGAGGTTGAGCCTCGGCGGAATTTCATTGAAACCAATGCACTGGGCGTACGGAACCTGGATGTGTAAGAGGGTAGTGTTAGTGTTAGTGAACGGAAATAGTGTCACTAGAGGCAATCTTGTGGCACTGGATTTACAGAATTACTGACACTGCTACGAAATAAAAGCCAACCATCCAGGTTGGTTTTTTTTCGGGCTGCCATTTGGAAATACGCTTAGCTAGATTCATATACATCCAATCCGTGCGCCAGCACACAGACAGAGCCCGCATCGGTATGTATTCTGCACCTATAAATGGGGTGATAAGCGGCGATTTTCGAGCCGACGCCAGCAGCGCGGGCCAGGTTTGCGAATCGACTTTTCAATCCATCCCCATGAAAATTTAAGGGTTTAATCCCGTCAGGAGCTGGATTATGAAATGGGCAGGCATGTATTTCGGTGGTTTTGTTGTCCTGATTGGCGGTGTTCTGGCCGCGCTCTGGAAATTGGGTATTCTCGCCAGTGTCGGTACCACGTGGACCGTGATCGGGATCGTGATTGCGGTTGGAATTGGCATCATGTTTGCCGTCTCCAATAGCGGCAGCAAAGAAAATATTCAGATCGACCGGAATTGAACGGTTCGCAGGAACAACCGTGGACAGACCACGGTTTCTGGATTTGAGGGTCGTCCGCCTTTGCAGATGAAGAGGCGGTGACTTGGCGGGTTTCAACCGGCGGGTCGCCGGCATAGACGCGTGCGCAACTGTAATACCCAACGTGAGAGCGAAGCAAGACCAGGCAGCTCACTTGCCTATAATTGGAACACCTTGAAAAGAAAAGGACTTATCTTATGAACAAAATCATTATTTCCCTTAGTGCCCTTGCAATTGGTCTCAGCGGACTTTCCGGCTGCGCCAATATGTCCGAAACGCAAAAAACCACCGGCACAGGCGCGGCAATCGGTGCAGCTGCCGGAGCGGTCATTGGCGTGGCAACAGCAGGTGGCAACAAAGGAAAAAGCGCTGCGACCGGCGCGGCGGTCGGCGCGGCAGTGGGTGCCGGTGGCGGCTATATGTGGTCGAAGCACATGGAAGCGCAGAAGGCAGAGATGGAGCAAGCCACCCAGGGAACCGGCGTGAGCGTAAGCCAGACCGCTGATAACCAGCTCAAGCTGGATATCCCGAGCGATGTTTCTTTTGACACCGGCCGCTATGACATCAAGCCGAACCTGCGTCCGGTCCTCGATCGCTTCGCCAGCACTCTGAATCAAAATCAGGTGACGACGGTTACCGTCATCGGCCATACAGACAGCACCGGCTCGGATGCGATCAACAATCCGCTTTCGGTCAATCGCGCCGCCTCGACGCGCGACTACCTCGTCGCCCGCGGAGTCGCGGCAAACCGTATCGCCATCAATGGGCGTGGTTCATACGAACCGATCGCTGATAACAACACGACAGAAGGCCGTGCGAAAAACCGCCGCGTCGAGATCTTCGTGGCAGAAGCCGCACGCTGATGCTTGCGTAGTCGGGCAATCTGGCTATATTCACGCCGGATTGCGCGTCTGCAGTCCCGTTTTGCTTTCAAATGATAGATTTTTGAGAAGTTGTTTTGTCCCGCGCAAGCGGACAAAACACTTACATTTGGCATCAGGTGGCTTGGGGTCGATTTAAGTCTGACATCCCAATAGAACGGATCAGGTTTTTAGTTCAACCAGGCCTGCAAGGTGGCGCGCAGTTTATCTTCCTGCACCGGCAGGCAGAACGCGGCATCGACGCGTAGACGGGCACTGACGGTGTCGAGTACAGCCTGATGAGCCACTTCATAAAAAACCAGGACGCGGGTGTTGGGCGCGCTTTGCACGGCGGCCAGCAGGGATTCGAGGTTGGACAGGCGATCGCGGAAATCAGACTGGTGGTAAAAATCCGCCACGATGACCGCTGGTGGGCTTTTGCGAACCAGGCTAATGGCCTTGCGCTCTGACCACTCGGCGGTGACGGTATAGCCCAGCTCCTGATAAAGCTTTTTATAGCCTGCCGTGCCGATGAAGGCATTGACCATGAGCAGCGTGCTCATTCTTCAGCTTTTTTGGCAGGCTTTTTGGCAGCGGGTTTGGTCGTGGCTTTTTTAACGGCCGGTTTTTTGGCGGCGGGCTTTTTCGCTGCAGGTTTCTTGGCCGCGGGCGTTTTGGGTTCGGCCTTGGCTTTCTTCTCGGCGGCGGGCTTGGCCGCCGCTTTCTTTTTCACCGGCTTTTTGGCCGGACCCTTGGCGACCCGGGCGGCGATCAGGGAGAGCGCCTCGTCCACGCTGATTTCTTCGGGCGTGATGTCCTTGGGCAGGGTGGCGTTGGTGGCGCCATGCTTGACGTAGGGGCCGTAGCGGCCACTGCGGACAGTGATGTCCTTGCCGTCATCCGGGTGCGGACCCAGATTTTTCAGCAGCGAGGCGGCAGAGTCGGCCCCGCGCGCTTCGCGCTCCATCACCAGCACTTCCAGTGCGCGTGGCAAGTCGATCATATAGACGCTATCGGTCTTGGGAATCGATTTGAACTTGCTGTCGTGCAGCAGATAGGGGCCGAAGCGACCATTGTTGGCGACGATGGGCAAGCCGGTTTCTGGATGGATGCCGACTTCGCGCGGCAGCGAGAGAAATTTCAGCGCTAGTTCGAGCGTCGCGGTTTCCAGCGGGATGTCTTTCGGCCAGGAGGCACGTCGTGGCTTCGGCGCTTTTTTGTCTTCCGGCATGTCGCCGATTTGCACGTAAGGCCCAAAGCGACCGGATAGCAGCTTGACGTCCAGACCCGAGTCCGGGTCCTTGCCGAGAATGTTGTCGCCTTCGATGGCATTGGCGTGCAGCGGGCGCGTGTAATCGCATTCCGGGTAACCGGAGCAGCCGATGAACAGACCGCGCTTGCTGGCCTGCATGAATAAGGGTTTGGCACACTTGGGGCAAGCTTCGGGAATCGGACAGCCGCGCTCTACATCCACTTTGGCCTTCAACTCGCCATCGAACTCTTTCCAGAACTCACCCAGCAACTGTGACCAGACGCGCTTGCCATTGGAGACATCATCGAGCTTGTCTTCAAGCTTGGCAGTGAAGTCGTAATCGACGTACTGGTTGAAATGTCGGGTCAGAAAACAGGAGACCAACCGGCCTATATCGGTGGGCTGGAAGCGCTTTTTTTCCAGCAGGACGTATTCGCGATCCTGCAGGGTGGAAATAATGCTGGCGTAGGTGGAGGGACGGCCGATGCCGTATTCCTCCAGCGACTTCACCAGTGAGGCCTCAGTAAAGCGCGGCGGCGGCTGGGTAAAGTGCTGTTCACCGTAGAGTTTGTCGACCGGCAGGGTTTCGCCTTCGGCCAGCACAGGCAGCTTGGATTCTTCTTCGTCCTCATCGTCCTGATACACCGCCAGGAAGCCGGCAAAGGCCAGTGTTTGGCCGGTCGCGCGGAAGGTGCCCTCGCCTACCGTGATGTCGGCGGCGACCGTGTCAAATTGCGCCGCTGTCATCTGGCAGGCAACGGTGCGCTTCCAGATCAGCTCATAGAGTTTGGCCTGGTCAGCCGATAAAAACTGCTTCACGGCCTCGGGCGTGCGGCTCACCGAGGTCGGCCGTACGGCTTCGTGCGCTTCCTGCGCATTCTTGGTTTTGGCCTTGTATTGCGGTGCGGTCGGCGGCAGATAATCCTTGTCGAAGTTAGCGCCCACATACTTGCGGATGTCCGTGATGGCTTCTTGTGCCAGATTCACTGAGTCGGTACGCATGTAGGTGATGAGACCGACCGGGCCTTCGCCCAGGTCCATGCCTTCATACAATTGCTGGGCGGTGCGCATGACGCGGTCGGTGGTCATGCCGAGCTGGCGTACACCCGCCTGCTGCAGCGTCGAGGTGGTGAACGGCGCGCCGGGATGGCGGGCTCGACGTTTTTTCTCGATGCGCATGACGGTGGCATCTTTGCCTTCCAGCGTCGCCAGCCATTCCTTGCTGCGCGCTTCGTGCTCAACCGTGAACTGCTCGAGCTTTTCGCCCTTGAAATGGGTGAGCTTGGCTGAAAACGCTTGCGTACCCTTGTGGGTATCGAGGTGCATTGACCAATATTCGCGCGGCACGAAGGCTTCGATTTCCTCCTCGCGCTCGACAATCATCCGGAGCGCCGGCGATTGCACGCGCCCGGCGCTCAAGCCGGGGCTGATCTTGCGCCATAAAAGCGGTGACAGGTTGAAGCCGACCAGATAATCGAGTGCCCGCCGTGCTTGCTGCGCATCAACCAGATCGGTGGCGATTTCACGCGGGTTGCGTACCGCGTCCTGAACCGCCGACTCGGTGATTTCATAAAAGGCCACGCGCTTCATCGGCGTCTTGACCTTGCGCTCCTTGAGGATCTCGCTGATATGCCAGGAAATCGCTTCACCTTCGCGGTCCGGGTCGGTTGCCAGCAACACTTCGTCAGCTTTTTTGGCCGCCTTGACGATGGCTTCGACGTGCTTGGCGTTGCGCTCGATGATCTGATATTTCATGGTGAAATTTTCAGTATCGACTGCGCCGGTTTTGGGCTGCAGGTCGCGCACGTGGCCGTAGCTGGCGAGAATGTCGTAATCCGCGCCGAGATATTTCTGCAGCGTTTTGGATTTCGAGGGGGATTCGACGATAACGAGTTTGGACATAATTGGTTTTAGTGCAGGCGCCCCGGCTCGTGATTCAGCAGCATGTCTTCAAGGTGAGTGAAATGTTCGATCAGGCCGCGGCTCCACAGCACGATCAGCGTCATCCAGCGTACGTGGTCCGGTTCGATGTCCTCACCGCCGAGCGCCATCAGGCCGGAAATCACCCATTCGCGCGATTCGGCATCGATAATTTCAGCGCTGACCAGATACGCCAGTTCGTCGCGACAGGCCTCGTTCAGGCGTTCGAGCTCCTGGGCTGCGTAATGACGATAGTGCACATGAGACAGCCGCTCATGCGCGGAGCTACCCGCCAGATGGGCAAACCAGTCAAGCGCGGCGTTGATGTCGGATTCTTCAAAACCCGCAGCAAACAGGCGCTTTTCCAGCGCATCGCGATCGGGCGCCAGTTCCGCCATGCGGAAGCTTTCGTATAGGTAAACCAGGATATCGAGCATAGTGTCAGTGAATTTTTTGGTAACGCCCGCCAGGCAAGGAAGCAACCCGCCCATCCAGTTCCAGCGTCAACAGCTTCGCTGAAAGCGCATCCAGCGTCAACCCGCTCCTTTGCGCCAGCGTGTCGAGCGTGGTGGGCGAGCCGTCGAGGGCGTCCAGAACCGGGTCGGATTGGGTTTCGGGCAAGGTGGGGGGCGCCAGCCGCTGTTGCCAGGCCAGCTCGTCGAGTATGTCGGCAGCGGATTCGACCAGTTTGGCACCCTGCTTGATCAGCGCATGACAGCCGCGCGCCAGTGGCGAATGGATTGAGCCGGGGATCGCAAACACCTCCCGCCCCTGTTCGGTGGCGACCCGGGCGGTAATAAGCGAACCACTGTCGGGCGCGGCCTCCACCACCAGCACACCGCGACTCAAGCCGCTGATCAGCCGGTTGCGGCGCGGAAAATGACCTGGCAAAGGCGGCGTGCCGAGCGGAAATTCAGACACAATCAGCCCGTTTTCGGCCAGCTGGTGCGCCAGCGCCTTGTTGCGTGCGGGATAAATCCGGTCGAGACCGGTACCGACAATGGCAATGCTCGAGCCCGCCCCCGCCAGTCCGCCGCGATGTGCCGCCGCGTCGATGCCGAGCGCCAGTCCGCTGACGATGGTGAGGCCAGCATCTGATAATGAATGGGCAAAGGCTTCGGCGTCGCGCACCCCTTGTGGAGTGGCATTGCGGCTACCCACGATGCCAAGTGAAGGGTGATTGAGCCAGCTGCGCTGGCCCTTGCAATACAGCATGGCGGGTGGATCAGCGATTTCGAGCAGGGCACGCGGATAGTCGTCATCCGCCAGCGTCATCAGGCTATTTCCGGTTTGCTCAAGCCAGGCACGGGCTGCGTCGAGTTGGGCAGCGTCCGGGTCGGCCAGCAGCGCATCACACTGCGCCGTGGAGAGATAAGTCATCAACGCGGTGCGGTCGGACGCCAAAACGGCCTCCGGAGAACCGAAGGCCGTTAGCAGGCGGATCAGGCTGGTATTGCCTACGCCCGGTGTCAGGCTAAGGCGCAACCAGGCGTCGAGATCGCTCAGGGGTTTCTCACCGTATCGAGCAGATACACCGGGCCATCGGACTCCATGATGAGCGCGTATGACACCCGGTCGTAGACGCGATAGACCATCACCAGACCACTGCGCGCATCGGGCAGCTTGATGGCACGGTCATTGCTGTTGCCGAGACAGGTGTTGCGGAAGGTGTTGCGGACCTCGGCGGTCTGGTCGTAGGTCACCTTGCCATCTTCCTTCAGGCAGCGGACATCGCTATACAACCACGCGCCACCATCGGGTATGCCTTTGGATTTTTCGTTGACCCAGGTCATGCGGTCTTTTTCGTCGCGGGTGAGGGCGACGGCCTGGCCTTCGCGGAAGACAGTCAACACATGACCTTGCTCCAACCCGTCGTTGCGTCCCCGGTTGATGACGACTGTCTGATAACGGCCGCTGTCGGTCATGCCACCATAAGCCGAGATGATCCGGCCACTGATTTTAGTCTCAGGTGCGTGCGGAACGAACTCGTAGGTGGTGGTGTTATCCGCTTCTACCAGCTTGTCCTTGGGCAGAATTTCCTGGGTTGACCGGGTGATACGTATTTTTTGCGGAGCGCCTTCTACCAAGGTGCGTGCATCGCCCAGGTAGACCACTTCGTAGCCCAGCACTTCACCGCTTTCCGGGTCTTTGAGGGCTTTGCCGGGGCGCAGCACATTCCAGCGAGTGACGCCTGGTTTGCCGCCAGTAGCAAACGCGTCATCGCCCGAGGCCAGAACCACCCGTTCGTCGTTGCTCCCGAGTATGAATGGTGCATCGTCGAATGCCCCTTTAGGCACTACGCGCGGCTGCGACAGGAAAGGATGGATTACGCTGATCGGGATGGCGGGAATCGCATCGTTGCTGATGTTGGTTGCGCGTACGCCCGGAGACAACTTGACGGTCGTCATGCCGCCCGCATTCCCCTTGACCAGCGACAAGCGCGGCTCCTTGCCGCTACGGTCGAGCACCACCATGTCACCGGGATAAATCCAGTGCGGGTTTTTAATCTCCGAACGGTTCATATTCCAGATCTGCGGCCAGCGCCACGGGTCTTTCAGGAAGCGGCCAGAAATATCCCACAACGTGTCGCCTTTGACCACGACATACTTTTCAGGCGCGTTGTCCTGCAATTTAAGGGTATCGGCCAGCACCGGGGTGGTAACCAACAACAGGGCAAGAGAAACAACGAGTTGACGCACGGGGGAACCCTCCATTTAGACCTTGTCTAATATTTTTGCATTGAAAACATACTGTGCGCTTAGCTTACGGCTATCTGCCGCCTTATATTTAGGGCAAGGCACATTGTGATACAGATTTTGCATCAAAGTGTGCACCCAGCCCATTCATTCGTAAAGCATTTATTGGAGCGTACAAGTACTGTATGTATGGCTCGTCTTTGCGGGCTGGTGGGATTTTCCGGGTTGGGTTGGTTGGAAACTAGCCAAAAAATACATTTATTAATTATGATTGATACAGGCCATCCCGCCCCAAGCTGGTAGATCAGACATTACGCGCTCGCGAACCTTTTAAACTTTACACGCGCCGAACCCATCATGGCCAGACTCGACATTCTTCATTATCCCGATGCACGCCTGCATACCGTAGCCAAGCCGGTTGCGGCTGTGGATGCGCGCATTCGCCAGCTTATCGACGACATGGCTGAGACGATGTATGACGCACCCGGCATCGGGCTTGCCGCCACCCAGGTCAACGTGCATGAGCGCGTCATTGTTATCGACATTTCTGAAACGCACGATGCATTGCGTGTATTCATCAATCCGGAAATCATCGCTCAATCGGGGCGTGCCGAGGGCGAAGAAGGCTGCCTGTCGGTGCCCGGGGTGTTTGATCTGGTCGAGCGCGCCGAGCGCGTCACCGTGCGCGCACTCGATCGCGACGGAAAGGCCTTCGAACTGGAAGCCGACAGCCTGTTGGCGGTGTGTATCCAGCATGAAATGGATCATTTGTTAGGCAAGGTGTTTGTCGACTATCTGTCCAACCTCAAGCGTAACCGCATCAAGGCCAAACTGCTGAAACAGGCCCGCGAACACCGGCCCGACGCGCCGCCCGAGCGCGCGTCGCTCTGATTCCGGATTCCTGTGCGCATTATTTTTGCGGGTACGCCGCCGTTTGCGGCGGCAGCACTCAACGCCTTGGCCGATGCGGGACACGACATTGAACTGGTGCTGACGCAGCCTGATCGCCCTGCTGGGCGTGGCATGAAACTCACGCCCAGCGCGGTCAAACAGGCCGCGCTGGCGCGAGGACTCCCGGTTAGCCAGCCACCCAGCCTGAAAACGCCCGAGGCGCAGGCTGAATTGCGCGCTGTAGACGCCGACGTCATGGTGGTTGCGGCATATGGCCTTATCTTGCCGCAAGCCGTGCTCGACCTGCCACGCTTGGGCTGCCTCAATATCCACGCCTCGTTGTTGCCGCGCTGGCGCGGCGCGGCACCGATCCAGCGCGCAATTCTGGCGGGCGACGCTGAAACCGGTATCACCATCATGCAGATGGATGCGGGCCTTGATACCGGCGCCATGCTGTCGAAAACCATCGTGCCTATCCACGATAGCGACACCGCTGCCAGCTTGCAGGATGCGCTGGCCCGGGCCGGGGCGGCGGCTATCGTTGCTGCGCTGGCAGATTGTCCAGCCTTGGTTCCTGCGACACAGGACGCCGCCGAGGCAACGTATGCCGCCAAGCTCACAAAAGACGAAGCGCAACTGAATTGGAGCGATCCTGCTGAAGGACTCGCTCGTGCGGTGCGTGCCTATAACCCGGTGCCGGGTGCGTGGACGCTGTTGGACGGCGCGCCGCTGAAAATCTGGTCGGTACAGGTT